>JBKDFX010000105.1:0-15999 GCA_046336825.1 Bdellovibrionales bacterium
ATAATAGGGCACCTTCTTGAGTCACTTCAGTCAAGACAACTAAAAATTCATCTCCACCATAGCGAGCCGGAATATCAATATTACGTGTACACTGTTTAACAATTTTCCCGACCTGAGAAATAACGAACGAACCAAAAAGATGATCATGACCATCATTGACACTTTTAAAACAGTCCATGTCCATCATAACCACACATATACCACGGTTGAAACGCTTGCCTCGCTCCATTTCAAATTCTAATTTTTGATAAAGCGAACGCATATTGAATAAACCTGTAAGATCATCAATATCGACTAACTCTTTTAATTTCTCATTGACCAAAATCAACTGCTGAGACAGATCACGAATTCTTAATTGAGTTCTGATCCGAGCCAATAATTCCAGGGGAACAAAGGGTTTTATAATATAGTCGTCGGCTCCAGCATCCAAACCTGCAATGATGGATTCTGTTGAGCTATCATCTGATATTAAAAGTATGGAAGCATGAGGCAATTTTCTTTTAAAAATTGATAAAGCTTTTAAAAAGTCTTCATTGATCAGCGTATCGACAATAACAATGTGTGGCTGATAACTTTCAGCCACTCGCAAAGCATCTCGAACAGAAGATTCACCTCGAGTGTCGTAGCCTTCCCATTTAAGAGGCTCCAGGAGTACACCAAGACTGTGAGAATCTTGGTCCACGACCAAAATTCGTCGCGCGCTCGAGTGCTGAGTTTTTTGCCAATCCATGTTTATAAGATCGACACTCCCCTCGCCTTTCTTGAGTCTAGGCCTGCGATCTTGTGGACTTTTTGCAGTGTCCAAGGATAGACTTAAAACCAATTTTAGGGAGTCAGGACAATGGGACAGTCACCACAGGAAATAGAGAATAAATGGAAGAACAGATGGGCTGAAAAAAAGGTCTTTAAAGCCGAACTGGACCCCAAAAAACCAAAATTCTACGCCCTCGATATGTTTCCCTACCCCTCAGGATCTGGATTGCACGTGGGTCACATTGCTTCCTACACTCCCGCAGATGTGATTTCACGCTACAAACGCTGCCGGGGTTTCAATGTTCTCCATCCCATGGGATACGATGCTTTTGGTCTTCCCGCCGAGCAATACGCCATTCAAACTGGAATTCATCCCTCAATTACGACAGACAAAGCCATTTTAAGCTTTAGAAACACCATGCAAAATTTCGGATTTAGTTTCGATTGGGAAAGAGAAATCTCAACCTGCGATCCTAAGTATTACAAGTGGACTCAATTTATTTTTACAAAATTGTGGGAAAAGGGTCTGGCCTACCAAAAAGAAGTTCCAGTGAATTGGTGTCCAGCACTTCGGACGGTTTTAGCCAATGAAGAAGTCGTGGATGGCAAAAGTGAACGTGGAGGACACCCCGTCATTCGCCAGCCCATGAAGCAATGGATGCTTAAGATTACAGACTATGCAGAACGTCTTCTTCAAGATTTGGACACTGTCGATTGGCCCGAGCGTACCAAAGAAGGTCAAAGAAATTGGATCGGCAAATCAGAAGGTGCACTTGTGACCTTTCATGTGGCTGACCATAACGAAAGTTTTCAAGTTTTTACCACTCGCCCTGATACTCTTTTTGGAGTTTCATTCATGGTGTTGGCCCCCGAGCACCCTTTGGTGAAAAAAATCACCCGTGCTGATAAAACGTCGGATGTGGAATCCTATGTTGAAAAGTCAGCACGAAAACTGGAAGTGGAAAGAAAAGCCGCCACTGAAAAGTCGGGTGTTGATCTTGGAGCTTGTGCCCTTCATCCCATCACGGGAGAAAAAATTCCCATCTGGATTTCTGATTATGTATTGATGGATTATGGGACAGGAGCCATCATGGCTGTTCCTGGCCATGACTCTCGTGATTTTGAATTTGCCACTACTTTCTCTTTGCCAATTAAACGAGTTTTAAAAAGTGAATCAGATCTTCCTTTTGAAGGAGAAGGTGAACTGACCAATTCTCAATTTCTTGATGGTTTAACAAAATCTTCGGCCATTAAAAAAATGATTCAATATCTTGAAGAAAAAAAATTAGGTGAAAAACTTGTTCAGTATAAATTGCGAGATTGGTTGTTCAGCCGACAACGCTACTGGGGCGAACCCTTTCCTATGGTGCGCTTTCCAGAAAAAGGTCTGCAAGCCCTTCCCGTTCACGAACTTCCTGTGCTTTTACCTGAAGTGGCTGACTACCAACCCTCAGAAAAAGGGGAAGCTCCGCTGGCTCGAAATCAAGAATGGGTGAATTACACATCAGCCTCGGGAGAAAAAGGCACCCGAGAAACCGACACCATGCCTGGAAGTGCCGGTTCCAGTTGGTACTTTTTACGATTCACTGATCCCCATAATGATTCTGCCCCTTTCAGTCCAGAAGCTCAAAAATATTGGATGCCGGTGGACTTATACGTGGGTGGCCCCGAACACACCGTAGGACACTTACTTTATGCTCGTTTTTGGCAAAAGGTTTTATTTGATGCAGGACTCGCTTCTCACCCTGAGCCTTTTAAAAAACTGGCCCACCAAGGAATGATTTTGGGAGTAGACGGCGAAAAAATGTCCAAATCCCGAGGAAACGTCATTCCAGCAGATGAAATTAGAGAAAAATTAGGTGCAGATGCTTTGAGAACCTTCATTTGTTTCATGGGACCTCTGGATAAGGATAAACCTTGGTCACCCACTGGAATCGAAGGAGTTCGTCGATTTTTGGATCGTATTGAGCGATTGGTGCTCAAAAGTGACGGGACTCTGCAGGCCAATCAAGATGCACTCTCAAGTGAAATTGAAAAATTACTTCATAAGACCATAAAAAAAGTGACTGAAGATATTGAAGCTATGAGTTTCAACACGGCCGTCTCTGCCATGATGATTTTTGTCAATGAACTGTACAAACAAAATTGCCACAGTCAATGGGCCCTGAAACCCTTGGTGCAACTTTTGATGCCCTTTGCTCCCCATTTGTCTGAAGAGCTTTGGGAAAAAATGGGCGGACAGGGTTTTGTTTCCTTGGCCGCCTGGCCCAGCTTTAAGCCTGAACTGTGCGTAGATGATCTGATCACACTGGGTGTGCAGGTAAATGGCAAAATGCGTGGCACCATCGAAGTGGCTCCAGAAGCCTCAGAAGAAGCGGCTCTGAAAGCCGCTTTTGAGGTGTTGACAGTACAAAATGCAATGAATGGGCAAAAACCAAAAAAAGTGATTTACAAAGCTGGAAAAATACTGAATCTGATCGTGTAAATTACTTTTTTAAAGAGGGTTTGCTCCGATGACGAATTCAGGTTGGAACGCTGACAAGAGCGCTGCACTTTATGGCATCAATAATTGGGGAAATGGTTACTTTCGAGTCAATCAAAACGGCCATGTGATGGTCACTCCTGATGGTGCCAACGGTAAATCCCTAGATTTGCACGAATTGACCCAAGATTTGATGGAAAGGGGCATTCGGGTCCCCATCATGATTCGATTTCCTGACATCATCAAATCCCGAGTCGAACTTTTACATTCTTGCTTTCAAAAAGCTTTTAAAGATCACAATTATAAGGGCCAATACCAAGGTGTCTATCCCATCAAAGTGAATCAACAACGGCATTTGGTTGAAGAACTGGTTTATTTTGGTCGGAATTTGAAATTAGGCCTTGAGTGCGGATCCAAACCTGAGCTTTTAGTTGTTTTGGCCTTGATGAACAATCAAGATGCTCTCGTTATATGTAACGGCTTTAAAGATGCCGAGTACATTGAAACGGCTATTTTATCTCAAAAATTAGGCCGCAACACGATCATCGTTATGGATCGTAAAGATGAACTTCCTTTGATTATTCAAGCGGCCAAAAAGTTTAATGTACGTCCCCGCATAGGTTTCCGCGCTAAACTCAACACTCAAGGTGCTGGTAAGTGGGTGGACTCCTCTGGAGCTCGCTCCAAGTTCGGTTTGACCACAGTTGAAATCGTTGAAGGTATTGAGCTCCTTAAAAAAGAAAACATGTTGGATTGCTTGGAACTGCTTCACTACCACATTGGTTCTCAAGTTCCCTCCATCACCTCAATCAAATCTTCCCTTAAGGAAGCTGCACGATTTTATGTGGAACTGCACAAAGCGGGAGCTCAATTAAAATACATTGATGTGGGTGGCGGCCTTGGCGTGGATTACGATGGAACAGGCCGGACGGATTCCTCCGTTAACTACTCTGAACAAGAGTACGCGAACGATGTGGTTTCAACCCTTCAAGTGATGTGTGATGAAAAAAATGTTCCTCATCCCAGTATAGTCACTGAGTGTGGACGTTCACTTGTGGCTCATCATTCAGTTCTAATTTGTAATGTCACGGGCCGAAATGATTTACGACGACCAGAGCCTCCTAAACCAGCTGAAAAATCCGATCCCGCTATCATGCAAGATCTGCAATACATCTTTGAAAAGATAAACAAAGACAACATCAACGAGTGCTTCAATGACTTGGCTCAAGCCAAAAACGAAACACTGAATCTTTTTGTTTACGGTGTGCTGTCACTTCCTCAAAGAGCCTGGTGTGAAAGTATGCACTTTGCCATCGCCACTAAAATGCTCGCTCTAGCTAAAACCCTGCCCGATTGCGAAGACATTGTTAAATCCGTGGCTGAGGAACTCTGCGACACTTATTTTTGTAATTTTTCAGTGTTTCAATCTGTTCCTGACTCTTGGGCTGTGGGCCAGCTATTTCCAGTGATGCCCATTCACCGCCTCAGTGAAGCTCCTGACCATGAAGCCACATTGGCTGACCTCACTTGTGATTCTGACGGGAAAATTGAAAAATTTATTGATGCTGAAACGGGTGAATATAAAAAAACTATCCGCATCCACGAGTACAAAGAAGGACAGCCCTATTATTTGGGAGTCTTCCTCACCGGTGCCTACCAAGAAATCCTAGGAGATCTGCATAATCTTTTCGGAGATACAGACGCTGTCCACGTGTCCATGACTGAAGCCGGTTACACCATCGATCACTATGTTCCAGGTGATACCGTGACTGAAGTTTTAACTTACGTTCAATACGGACGCGCTGAATTGGTGGATAGCGTAAGACAAGCGGCCGAAGAAAGTATTCAAAAGGGAACGATCTCTAAAAATGAGGCTAAACTTTTGATTCGACATTACGAAGATGGACTCTCCGGCTATACTTATCTTGAAGAAGCCGACTACTAATGTTTTTAAAAAAGGAAGACCGAGCCATCCTTTTTAATTTAACTGTTGTCGTTGTAGCTCTGGGCTATTTTGTCGATATTTTTGATCTTACTCTCTTCAATATGGTTCGCCGGCAAAGTCTGTTGGATATCGGCATTCCTGAATCTGAATTGGTCGATAAAGGACTTTTTCTTCTCAACACTCAAATGATAGGCATGCTGCTGGGTGGAATTTTCTGGGGCCAAATGGGAGATCGCCGAGGACGAATGTCCTCTCTATTTGCCTCCATAGTGCTTTATTCAGTGGCCAATTTATTAAATGCATTCGTGCAAAATTTTGAACAGTACGTGGTTTTAAGATTTATCGCTGGCATCGGCTTGGCTGGTGAACTTGGCGTGGGAATCACTCTTGTCGCTGAATTATTACCAAAAGATAAACGTGGTTTAGGTACTGCCTTTGTTGCCACCATCGGAGTCCTGGGTGCTGTTTTGGGTGGAATCTTTGTTGAAGTTTTCACTTGGAGAACTTGCTACATCATTGGTGGAGTCATGGGGCTTCTTCTGCTATTGATGCGAGTTTCCGTTAAAGAATCAGAACTTTTTCACAAAGTTAAAAGTCATGGGCATGTTCGAAAAGGCAATTTTTTTGATCTATTTAAAACCTGGAATTCCACGAAAAAATTTATCACTTGTACTCTGATTGGCGTGCCCATTTGGTATGTGGCTGGTATTTTGATGCCCTTTGCCCCTGAGCTTGGCAAAAACCTAGGAGTCACTGATCCCCTTCTGTCTTCCCGAGCCATCGCTATCACTTATTTAGGCCTCGCCCTGGGTGATTTTTTAAGCGGAGTATTGAGCCAAGCCCTGCACAGTCGTAAAAAAGCTTTGGCCTATTTTCAACTGGGCTGTTTATTCCTTATTTTAATTTTGATGTTCACTGTTGGTGGGAATGGTCATTTGTATTTTTACTTTCTCGCCTTTTGGATTGGTGTTGGAGCTGGGTTCTGGGCCTTGTTTGTCACCATCGCTGCCGAAAACTTTGGAACTAACTTAAGGTCCACAGCTGCCACTTCAATTCCTAACTTTGTTCGAGCGGGTGTTTTTCCCATGAGCTTACTGCTCGCACCACTCAAGCAACATCTTGAGTATTGGCAGGCCACTTTGGTTGTGGGTCTGGTTGTATTTGCTATTGCCCTGATCGGGACTTACTATTTACGCGAAACCTTTTCTGAGGATTTGGAATACTTAGAGCACCACTAGTTCTTCGAATCAAAAGCATCACGAATGGCAAGACCAATATTGATAAGCAAAGTCAAAGTGATCACCACCGCACCCAAAGAAGACCATACCAGCCACTCCGAAGTGGTAAAATGCTTTTGAGCCTGTCCCATCAGCTCACCCCAACTGGGAGTGGGAGGGCGAAGACCAAGACCCAAATAATCCATGATTGAAAGTGAATACACATTGGCAGCAATCGTAAAGGGCGCAAAAGTCACGATGGGAGTCAGAGCATTGGGCAGAATATGCTTCAAGATAATTCTTGAGTGGCTGGCCCCTAGCGCACGAGCTGCTTCCACATACTCTCGTTTACGAATTTGCAGAAACTGACCACGCATGTAACGACAAATTCCCGTCCATCCAAAAAGAACGGTAATCAGAATTAATATAGGTAAGCCAGGTTGAAAAATAGCAATCAAAGTGATGGTCACAAATAGCACGGGGGTGTTTTGAATCACCTCGACCACTCTCATACCTATTAGATCAGTTCTACCACCCCAATAACCCATATTGGCTCCAATAAAACAGCCAATTAAGTAAGTTAGCATCCAGGCCCCAATGGCATAGGCCAAGGTGTATCGTAAGCCATAAAGTAAACGAGTGAGCACATCCCGCCCAGAATCATCTGTACCAAATAAATTGGCTCTGGAAGGTGGTGCTGGGTAATTGTCTAAGGATTTATTGGATTCGTAGGGATCCCACTGGACGAGTGGCCACACAGCCCAATCCTGACTCCCAAATTCCAATGAGCGATAATCCATGACATAAATATCCTGACGATTGAATTCAGTCGGATGATAATCACGCAACATGGGGGCATAAAATTTTCCCTGATAGTACATAAAATGAGGACGATTGTTGGCCCACCATTCAGCCGTCCCACTTAAAAAAAATAAAATCAAAAGTAACCAAACAGAAAAAACAGCCAACTTATCACGCTTAAATTTTTGATAGCGCTTAAGTGTTAACTGATTAGAAATTCTCTTTTCGATAAAATCTATCATTTGAAATCAATCCTTGGGTCGACAAGGACATAAATTAAATCGCTGATAATATTGCCCAGCAACAGGGCCATGCTGGATAGAAAAATCATCCCCATTACCACGTTATAATCCCGGGATAAAATAGAGGAGTAACTCAATAGTCCTATACCATCTAAATTAAAAATTGTTTCCACAATCAGTGATCCAGTCAGAAATACTCCGAGAAAACCACCCAGCCCTGTAGCCACAGGAATGAGAGCGTTGCGGAGAGCATGCTTAAAAACAACAACTCTTTCTGAAAGTCCTTTTGCACGTGCTGTTCGAATGTAATCAGACTTAATGATATCCAGCATGGAATTTCTCGTCAGAAGAGTCAGCTCGGTAAATCCCCCAATCATATAGCAAATCATGGGCAAAACAAAGTGATGGGCTCGATCTAAAATTTTTCCCAATGTCGAAAGCTCAGCAAAATTATCAGAATGAATTCCCCCAATGGGAAATAGACTCAAATAACTGCTGCCTGCAAACACCACAATGAGTAAAATTCCCAGCACCAGTGGCGGAATGGAATAAGCTAAATAAAGAAGCAGACCCGAAATTTTATCAAAGGCCTGGCCAGCTGTGAGAGCTTTTTTTACTCCAAGGGGAATACAAACCAGATAGGTCAATATCAGTGACAGGATCCCAAACTGCAGTGACACTGGGAACTTACTTTTTATCAATTCCCAGACAGGCTCTCCGTAAGTAAAGGACTCTCCAAAATCTAGGCGAACAATATTTTTTAACCAAATCAGATAACGCTCAGCAAGTGGCTTATCAAAACCATACTGTTTATTTAAAGCCTCAATCACTTCGGCATTCACACTTGAATCCTCAGTGCCTCTGTCGACTCCCGAATCGCCCCCTGAGCCAAAACGAATCTGTTGCAATCGCTGCTCAACGGGGCCACCAGGGGCTAGATTGATAATTAGGAATGACATCAGCGTGATGCCAATAAAAGTAGGAATTAAAAGAAAAAGCCGCCTAAAAAAGTAAGCTATCACTTTTTATTTTTGCATCCACCAAAAGTTAAGACCAGTATCAAATCGGAATGTGTCGCCAGGTCGAGCCACTCGCTTTGAATGGGCATAAAAAATATACTTAGGATGGAACATAAATGCATAAGGCGCATCACTGGCCACTATCTCATAGACTTTTTGCAAAAGAGCCACTCGTTTTTTTCGATCTAGGGTCAACCGGGCTTCATCAATAAGTTTATCCACTTGGGGGTTTTGATAGTTAATGAAATTTGAACCACCCACCACTGAAGAACTTGAATGCCATATTTGTTTGGGATCCCATTCAAGACCACCGCCTCCCCAGGCCATGGCAACTGAATCAAAATTTCCTTCATCCAAAATTTTTACAAATGAAACCCACTCTAAATATTTAAGCTCAAGTGTAATGCCTGCCTGCTTAAGGTCTTGCTGGTAAAGGGTAAAATATTTTTCCACATCTTTATTGGGATAGATCAAAGTGAACTTGAATGGCACACGTGATCCATTAATTTCTTTGTCAAGTACGCCATCTTTATCACTGTCAGACCACCCTGACTGAGTGAGGAGATCTTGGGCTTTCTTTGTATCATATAAAAGTGGTTTTACATTGGGTGAAGCAAAGTCACTTTTTACGTAAGTGGGGCCTGAGGCATAGTCAGAAAAACCGTACATAAACTTTTTATTGATTTCTTCACGGTTCAAGAGATGGGCGAGTGCAATCCTGACATTTTTATCTTGAAACAATGGTTTACGTAAATTCCAACCAATAAAACTCATCACCTTGGGAGCATCATTTTCAATTTTCTTTTTGAAAATA
The DNA here is from genome assembly GCA_046336825.1 of Bdellovibrionales bacterium. Taxonomy (GTDB): domain Bacteria; phylum Bdellovibrionota; class Bdellovibrionia; order Bdellovibrionales; family Bdellovibrionaceae. The sequence continues at coordinate 9,274 of JBKDFX010000105.1, forward strand.
GTTTTATCCCATGGATTTCCAGTCGTTTTTTTTACAAAAGCTTCCGCTCGCATTTCCACCATGTCGAGTTCGCCTTTTTTGGCTCTTTCAATCTCGATGTTTTCATCTTTGAAAAATCGCAGATCCAGAGTCTCAAAATTGTAAGCCCCTTTAAAATAAGGATCTTGTGCCACAGACCAGTTGGGGTTTCGTTTAAGAATAATTTTCTGTCCACGTTCAAATTTTTCTATTTTGTAAGGACCAGAACCGACTAAAGTTCGAGTCATCTTTCTTGATTTTTCCACATCAGAATAGACATGCTTGGGAAGAACAGTAAGAAGGGCCACCACATCAAAATTCTTAAAATATTTTTCTTTGGCATGGGCTTTCACTGTATGCGTATCAACAATCTCAAACTTCTCAATATTCTGGTAATGAGGAATCAAATGAGCCGCTTGGTACTTAGGTTCAAATATCGCATCAAAAGAAAACTTAACATCCTCTGCCGTCACAGGTTTTCCGTCATGCCAAACTGCATTTTTACGTAAATAAAAAGTAAAAACTTTGCCATCTTTTGAGATCTCCCATTTTTCAGCTAAACGAGGAGTCCACTCCCAGTCTGTAGCCCGTCGATCCAGAAGAGAATCCGTTGTGAGATCATGAACCTTAGAGGCATAAATATCTGTCGACATTATGGGGTGTAGGTTGGCGGGCTCACCACCAATACTTCTGACAAAGGTTCCCCCCTTTGGAGCTTCATTATTGGGCACAGCAAAATCAGGAATGGCAGCACTGGCTGTACTCATAAAAAAAACTGTTGAGAGAGAAAAAAGAAGGGATGTCATGGGCTTACTCCTCAATTAAAATTATCGTCTTCAATAAGTTGAAAGAAGGGGCCAAATTAGGCAAGTGTATCAACAACTTGACACCGAGCACTAGCTGGAGAGATAGATTTCTTCTAAAGAAAAAAGGAGTCCCTGTGAGCTTCGACGCGACAACTACGATTTCATCTGAATTTGGAATTTTTGGTATTCCCATGACAGAAGAAGAATCTCGAGTGGTTTTGCTTCCTGTACCTTGGGAGGTCACAACCTCCTACGGTTCTGGCGCCTCTCTAGGTCCTGCTCTCATTCGCACAGCCAGTGAACAAATTGACCTTTTTGATTTGGAATTAGGTCGAGCCTACGAAAAAGGCTTTCATATGTTACCCATTTCCCAGGATATTCTCGCTCTCAATGATAAAAATAAGAAAAAAGCGCAAGAGCTGATCGCCCTTGTGACAGAACAAAGCCAAGATGCTGTAAAAATGGAACAACTCCGCTCTGAGATCAATCAAGCTAGCCATACTCTTAATGAATGGGTTTACTCTCAAAGCACTCGGATCCTCGAGTCAGGAAAACTTTTGGGCCTTGTCGGAGGGGATCACTCCTCTCCCTATGGAGCCATTAGAGCCGTCAGCGAAAAGACTCAAGGCGAGTTTGGAGTTTTGCATATCGACGCCCATTCTGACACAAGAAAAGCTTACCACGGTTTCACTCACTCCCATGCTTCCATCATGTACAATGTGATGACGGCACCATGGAAACCTAAAAAGCTTGTACAATTGGGCATCCGTGATTTTTGTGAAGAAGAGCATGATTTCATCAAATCCCGCAATGACATCAAAACTTTTTTTGATCTGGATGTAAAACGACGCCTGCTAAGCGGTGAAGCTTGGGCTCGGGTCGTACAAGATGTGATCAAAGAACTACCTGATCAAATCTACATCTCGTTTGATATTGATGGATTAGACCCCGCCTTTTGCCCTCATACAGGGACTCCTGTGGCAGGAGGTTATTCAACTGACCAGATCTACTTTTTATTTTCTGAGCTAGCTGCCAGTGGAAAAAAAATTGTGGGTTTTGATTTAAATGAAGTTTCAACCGGAGGGGTGCCGCTGGATGAGGCCAACCCCTGGGATGGAAATGTAGGAGCACGGGTATTATTTAAATTATGTGGCTGGAGCGTTTTAACTAATAAAGCTTAAACCCCTCGAGCAAATCGTCGGTTCATGGATTCTCGAATCTCAGCACCTTCGATACTTAAACGAGTCCAGGGAATTGCTTTTAGGCGCTCAGGCTCAATAAATTCTTCAGTTTCTTCGCAAAGACCAAAAGTGCCATTTTCAATTCGGCCCAAAGCGCTTTCGATTTCCATTAGCTGATGACGAAGGCGATCTGTCATATTGAGAAATTCCTGTTCAGCCAAAACTCGAACTGTTTGGTCCGCCTCATCACCGCCTCGATCTTCATTATCGAAGTGTGATTTAGCTTCTTTCACTCGGTTGAGCAGATCCGTCTTGGACTGTAACAGTTTAGCTTTGCATTCCTTGATCAGCTTCTCTGAAACTCTCTCTTGAGCCATGTAACCCCTCCTTAGCTCTCCAAACAGCAAGGTGCCAATTTGGAACTGATCCATTAAGTAGGAGATGTGAATTTTTTGCAAGAAAAATCTTACATCACCTTAAAATGGTTCAAATATAAGTAAACACTGACTTAAATCTTTGTTTCGCGAAGCGAAATAGGCGGTTAAAATCAAAATCTGACGTGTTCTTAATTTCATTTTGACAGAAGGACGACAAACTTGCTGTTGATTTTCATCGACAATCAAAAATCTGGACGAAATGATGAATATCATCCACACCTAAAGCTCAGTTTTTTATTTGGAGTCCTAAAAAATGTTATTACTTGCCGCTCTCATTAGTCTCAATGGTGTTTGGGTTCGCCCCTGTCAGCAAAACAATATTCAAATTCAGTTTTTTGAAACCCAAAAAAACTACACAGATGAAATATTTTTTGAAGATCAAAACTGCCAAAAGCCACTTATGAGCTTTTCAAACGAAGGTGTTTACACTTTAAAACCCAACCATATCGATTACCAATTTGAAAGCGTGGCTATCACTATTTATTCAAAACCGATGCTTGATGATTTCAACAAAAGGCGAGTCTGTGGTTTTACCAATTGGCAAATGAACTCTCCTAAAATGGTGACTGGACTTAAGTGCGGCCTCTTCACCTCTCGAGAAATTCAAATTCCAAAAAAGGGAGAGCCTCGATTTGGAATTTGGCAATTAAGAGAGGGAAAGCTTTATTTTGGGAAATTAACTCCCAGCCATCCAGCCCTCACTCCCGAGACCCGCCCCATCGAGTGGGACGAAAGACCTTACTTCAAACAGCTCTGAATTTTTTTGATTAAATTTGCTGTCGAAACATCAAGTTTTTCAGCCGTTTGAAAGGCCTTCAGTGACCTGGCTCGGTAGGCCTCAGCTGACTTGTCCATTGATGAAAGTGCTTTTGGTGGAACATTCTTTTTATAGAGAGCTAATTCAAACGAAAGTGCGCTCAATTGATCAGCGAAGACATCATGGTTTTGAGCCAATGACGTAATAATATTATGTTGCGCTTTTCTTAAGGAATTTAATTGATCAACAAGACTCTGGCACCGCTCCAGCGGCGCCGCCTCAGCAAATGATATCAATACCGGTATATACCAAAGCTTAAAATACCCCATCTGTTACCCCCGCCAAGAATGAGAGCAAAGGCAGGGCCAGCTAAAATTTTAGTCAAAGCCCATAGGATCGAAAAAAGCGCCGTTTTACGTCCCTGAGTTTAGAAACTTTTCAAAACTGTCTCGAGTTTCGCCAAGAGTATAGGGGAAAAGCATACGAGCCACGTGCTTTTGGCCGCGATCGACCGCCGCCTTATTGGGAATTCGCTCTGCATTTTCAAAAAATTGCAAGTAAGTGGTGGACATGGCGAGCAAACTTTCAGCCACGTAGGTGAGTTCAGTTAAGTTACTCAAAGGCATGAGAATGCCCTTCTTAACCCAAACTTTATAAATTCCCTTCATCAGACCCATCATCTTAAAGATGTGCTTCTTCCACATTTTAGCTAAAATCGGATCACGACGGCGAAGTGAATACATTTCACGATGAAAAAATCGGTATTTCCAATAAACATCGTAGTTAAAGGCGATGAACTCTAGAGGCGATAACTGACGAGAACTTCGAGGTTTCCAAACACTGTAGGTTTCCTTACACATTCGACGAAAAAGTTCCTGAAGAATTTCTTCTTTGTTATGATAATGAAAATACAAATTACCTGGACTCATTTTGAGAGCTTTAGCGATGTGATTAGTCGTAATCGCTTGGACTCCGTTTCGGTTGAACAATTCATTTGAAACCAAGAGGATTTTTTCTTTAGTTTTGACCATCGTCGGACTTATGACATGACCAAAGGACCTTGGCAACCCCTTGGGTCTTGAGCTTACAGTAAATTCAAGTCACAATTTAAGGACTATGCGAATACGACACAAGTTAAGACTATTATGGATTTCCGTTGGCCTCATCATTGCCGTTGGCTCTGCATGGGCCTTGCAGTATTTTCAAACAGAGCCCGATCCTTTAGCTAAAAAGCTGACTGAGACCCTTGAAGCTCGATTTATGGTAGCTCAAATGGTCAATGAAAAGGTCAAAAACCACGATTGGACCAATTCACTTCAGGCTGAGTTTGACGGTGAAGTTGAAAACTTAAATGTGAAGTGGACTCTAGATGACAAACTTCAAAATTATGCAGACTCTATATTCAAAAGCTACAAACCCGATTACGGTGCCGTCTTTTTATTTGATGCTGAAACGGGACGTGTTTTAGCTCTTTCAAGCTTTCAAAAAGGCAAGCCCACGGATTCAAGTCTTGCCTTAAGAGCCACCTACCCAGCCGCTTCCGTATTTAAAGTCATCACAGCCACAGCTGCCATCGACAACGCAGGCCTAAAACCTGGACATAACATTCGCTTTAATGGGGGCAACTACACTCTTTATAAAAAAAATGTCATGAGCGATCGAATTAATCGCTGGACGCGAACCGTGACTCTGAAAGACGCTTTTTCAAAATCGCTCAATACAGCTTTTGGAAGACTTGTTCTTGAAGAGCTGGAACCAGAAACCCTGAATGAATATGCAAACAGGTTTATGTTCAATCAGGATCTGGCCACTGATTTCCCCGTCGAAAAAAGCATTGCCCTTGTCCCTTCAGAAAAAAATTATGAATTAACTCAGGTGGCATCAGGCTTTAATCGTTTCAATCGCATGAGCCCAGTTGTTGGAGCTATGATTGCGTCAGCCATTGTTAACGATGGCCGCGTGGTAGTTCCTTATCTTGTGGATGAAATCACAGATGCTGATCAAAAAGTAATCTATCGCGGAGAAACCCTAGAAAAAGGCCAAGTGATGGCCGAAGTGTCGGCACAAAAAATGCGCACCATGATGGAAGAAACTGTTCTCACGGGAACAAGTCGAAAAAGCTTTCGAAGTTTAGTGAGAAGTAAAAAATTTCGTGAAGTTCAGATGGGCGGCAAGACTGGACATTTAACGGGCGATAACCCCAAAGGACGAACAGATTGGTTTGTGGGCTATGCTTTTGATGAAGATAGAAGGCTGGCTATTGCCGCTATTACGGTGAACGAAAAGTTTTGGACAATTAAATCATCACAAGTCGCACAGATGATGTTTAGAAAATTTTTCGAGCCGGTGATTGCCCAAAGAACGGCCGCATCTGAGAACAAAGAAAATCAAGTTCGACAATAAACAAAAAGCGCACTTACCAAAGTGCGCTTTCAAGACTTACACCGAAGAAATTCAGGCAAATCTACGTCATTTTGGGGGGCCTCGCTCAAATCTTATGGGAAGCTCCAAAATATGTAGTCTTCGGTTTGATTTTAATACCACACGTCCTCCTTATTATATGCCATCTGAGCGTCGACTCTCGTTAACAAGTTCCCCTTAAACTTTATGACCAGGGATTCTTGCGACGGCATACTAGACTTTCGGCCTAGCTCAGAAAAAACTTAAGGACTTTGGTCAAGTATTTTTGATTATTTTTCGTCTCAAAATGAGAACTCGACAACAACAGGGCAGTGATCAGATCCTTCGACTGAATCTAGGACATCAGCTGCTTTAAGATGGGATTTTAAACCCTCAGAAACACAAATGTAGTCTATTCTCCAGCCTCGATTTGAGATTCGCGCAAGCTCCCTATAGCTCCACCAGCTGTATCTGTCTTTTTCATTCTTTTTAAAGTGTCTGAAGCAATCGGTGAATCCCAACGCTAAAAACTCATCCATCCAAGCGCGTTCTTCGGGTAAAAAACCGCTTTCCTTAGAAAGTCTTACGGGGTCGTAAACGTCGATTTCTTGATGAGCCACATTGTAATCACCCACCACCACAATATTTTTATTTTTTTTGAGTTCAATGGCCAAGTGGTTGTTAAGATCTTTCAAGAATTTCTGTTTAAACTGATGACGTTCTTCTCCTGAGCCACCATTTGGGAAATAAATATTGTACAAATCGAAGTTGGGATGCTCAGTCCAAAGAATTCGACCTTCATTTGTGTATTCAGCCTGCCCCCAACCCACATTGATAGCTTTTGGAAGTTCTTGACTAAAAGTGGCCACCCCTGAATAACCCTTTTTCTGTGCAGATGACCAATAAGAATGAGAAAACCCCAACTTTTGAATTTCGGTTTCGACTTGTTCGATATGAGCTTTGGTTTCTTGAAGGCATAAAATATCAGGCTTCTCAGAATTGACAAAATTCTGTAGTCCCTTTTTAGCACAGGCTCTGATTCCATTGACATTCCAAGTGATGATTTTCATTATGGACTCCACATGTCGATAGCTTCTAATTTCTACTCACACTTGTGTCAACAGTAC
>JBKDFX010000106.1:0-22982 GCA_046336825.1 Bdellovibrionales bacterium
GAGTAAAAGCGGATGTGGACGAGCGAACCGGGGAAGTGGTCATCAATTTCGGTGATGTCTATTTTGATAATGACTCATCTAAATTAAAGCCAAAAATGAAAGAAGTTTTAGAAAAAGCCATGCCGGAATATTCGAAGGCTCTTTTCGCTGATGGTAAGTTGCGTGAAAAAGTCACTTCGGTGGAAGTCATCGGTTTTGCTTCACCCACTTACAAAGGAAAGTACATCGATCCTAAATCTTTGGATCCAGAGGTACGTAAAGCCGTGGATTACAATTTGGATTTGAGCTACCAAAGAGCTCGATCCATTTTCCAACATATTTTTGATAGTGAAAGACTCACCTTTCAACATCAGAAAGACCTTCTGCCTTTAATTAAAGTTACAGGACGAAGCTTTCTGGCAGAGAAATTACCTAATATAAGAAATCCTTCAAGCAAAAATTATTGTGATCAGCACGACTGTAAGAAGGCTCAAAGAGTTATTATTAAATTTAGTTTTGATGACAAAAAATAAGGAGAATGGTGATGGAAGAAAATCTGTTTGTTAAATTTGGAGAATGGTTTGTTGCTGCTCTCCCCTGGATTATGGGTGGAGTTTTCCTAGTGGGATGTATTTTACGATATTTCATCAATTACAATGTGGGTAGACATGAATGGTTTGCACGCGAATTTGAAAAACGAGTTCACAGTTTCATGGAAACTCAAACGCCAGGTCAGGTTAAAGATGTTTCTTTCTTTGCGCTGACAAAAAAGTTGCTTGAAAAAACTTACTATGAAGTTTTTGAAATTCGTGAAAAATTTAGACGTCGACGTTGGGACAGTATCATGCACTGGCAGGACCGTGTTTTTTTGATCAAACAAGGTTGTGCTTGGCTTATCAAAGACATTCTTAAGCAAGTTAAGTTTCTTAAGTGGACAAATGAAACTCCTAAACTTCTACACATAACTAAAGCCACTCTTCATCACAATCCTTGCTTTAACAAAGTGTTTGGTGTTCTTCCGCTTTCATTGACTAATGATATCGTGGGAGTCATGCCTGGACTATTTGTGGTAGCAGGTATCTTGGGAACATTCATAGGTATCGCCAAAGGTCTTCCTGCCTTGGGAAATATGAACATGGCTGATATGGAAACGACTAAACTTGTTATGGATGGATTCTTGAATGAAATCGCATTCGCCATGCATAGTTCAATATTTGGTATTGCGTTTTCATTGACCATGCATATTTTTAATACTTATTTCTCACCAGAAAGAACCTATGTATCCATGGTGGATCGATTCGAAAGTTCAATGGATCTATTGTGGTACCGCTCTGACAATAACAATTTCCCAACACAGGGTAGTGAATTTGATGAACATAAAGACCCAAGTGAAGCCTTGGCAGAAGAAGCGATTCGTTTAGAAGTTGAAAAAAATCCTCGTGGTCGTGATCTTGAGGATATACAAAAAGGTAAGAAGGCCTCCTGATGGGAGTTTTGAAGTTATTTGAAGGCACAGGTGATATGTACTGTGCCGTGGCCACGATTCGAACCTCTGAAGGTTCGATGCAAAAGGTGGTTGACGGCACAGCATTCAGCGTCGGGCGAGCACCCGATTGCGTGCTTTCAATTCCTGATGTCGGAATTAGTCGTCTTCACATGTTGGTGACGATTAAAAAAGGTGAGATTTATATCACCGATCAGGGATCTTCAAACGGAACTTTTATCAATGGCGAAAAAATTGAAGCTAAAAGACTGATTCATGTCAAACCTGCTGATGAGATTAAATTAGGCAAGTCGGATGTCATTCTTCAATTTGGCTGTATCGAAAAACATTTTAAAACTGACTATATTGCTGAGAGTCTTCTTCCCGCAGTTGAAAAAGACAACTTACTGAGTCTCATCAAAGCCAGCCACCACAAGGCTCAAGAAATTGTAGGAATGGCACAATCTCAGGCAGAACAATTGGTCAAAGTGGCTACTGAAAAAGCTCGCAACACTGAAAATCAGACTTTACTCAGACAAGAAGAAATACTTTCAAAAGCCCAAGTGGAAAGCCAACAGATCATTTCGGATACGAAAAGAAAATCAGCTCAAATGATTCAAGAGGCTGAAGATAAAGCCATGCAAGCCACAGAAAATATTAGGTTGGATGCGGAAAATCGAAGAAAAGAGGCTGATTCCTATTACCAAGAAAAAGTAAAAGAGTCTGAAGTATTTTATTCTGAAAAAGCTAAAAAAGCGGACTCTTACTATAACGATAAACTTCAAAGTGCAGATTCCTATTATAAGGAAAAACTCGACAAAGCTGATTTTTATCATGATGAGAAATCCAAGCGTGCGGATACTTATTATGATGATAAACTAAAGAATGCTGATACGTATTTTAGAGAAAAAATTGAAAATGCAGAAACTCTTTACAAAGATAAAGTGAACAGTGCTGAAGCCTATTTTCATAATAAATTAAAAGAAGCGGATGAAAAATTTCAAGTCAAAGCGAAAGAAGCTGAAGAGTACTATAATGAAAAAATAATTGAAGCTCAGGCTCAGGGCGAAAAAATTATCGCCAAACATACACAAATGGGCCAAGAAATGGTTGAAGAGTTAAGAGCTCAAACAATTGAGAAGGCTGAAAAAGATGCCAAAGAAAAGCTATCCAGTTTATTTACTGCCTTAGATCAAAAATCAGAAGAATTAGAAAAATTAAAAGATGAGTGTAAGCACTACGAAAATGATCAACGAAAATTAATTGAAAATGAACTCAATGATCTAAGACAAGAGTTTCTCAAAAAATTTGAGTATGAAAAAGAAACAACACTGGATGAACATGAAAGTCGTTTGGCCTTGTTGGAAACTGAATATTTACACAAAAAACAAGAGTTTGAAGAGGAAGAAAGTAATCGAATTCAGAAATTAGAAGACAGAATAAGAAAACTCAATGAAAAGCTCGATCATGAATATGCAGAAAAGAAGGTTCGCCTTGAACGAGAATTTGCAGATCGAATGACTAGCACCGATCGAGAATATAAGCAGCGCAAGACAAACCTTGAGCAAGACTTCCAATCTCGGCAGTTAAAATTAAATGAAGAGTATGAATCAAACAGACTTGAATTCACAACTTCGCTTGAAAAACAAAGAACAATGCTTGAAAAGGAAGTGGAAGGCCAAAGACAGACACTTCAGATAGTTCGTTCTGAAATTGAGAATTATTCGGAGCAACATTTAGAAATTAAATCTAAGTTTGATAGCCTTTCACAGACTTTTAAAGGTCTTCAAAAAAGTGAGTCTGAGCTCATCAACTTACTTGATGATAAAAGAAAACAATTGGCTTCTGTTCAAGATGAGCAAAAACGCGTGTCTGAATTAATTGAAGAAAGTGACAAAAAATACACGGATTTACAAAAAGCCTATTCAAATTTAAAAGTTCAATATGAAAATGATCATCTTAATTATCGCAAAGAGCTTGATGCTGAAATGCAAAAGTTACGATCTGAATTTAAAAAGAAATCAAGCGAGTATGAAGAGTTGGAAAGAATTAAGTTAGAAGACTACAAGACAAAAATTGCTTTTGAAAGAAAACAACTGGATTCAAATTTTGAACGAACTAAAAAGGAATTCGAAAATAAAACCAAAGAAGTTATCGAATTTGAAAAGAAAAAACTCGAAGATGCTAAGCTTCAATATCTAGCCCTTATGAATAGTCAGCGGGTTCATGTGGTTGACGAGTTAACTAAAGCCGTATTGAAAATTGAAAAAAGAGGTGATCCTGTTCATTCGCCACAGCTGATTGCTGCAGCCGTGACCAGTGTTTTTGATTCCAATGTGGCTGAGTTTTCATTGACGGCTAATTCACAAAGTTCAGCTGCTAATTCAAGAAATGATAAAGTCAAATGGCTATCCTATGGTTTTAGCAGTGCCTTTGCCTTGGTATTCGGATTTATTTTCCTCGTTCAACCACAAATTAATAAGCATATTCAGGGAACAGAGGAAAATATCAAAGCTTCTGTTGTCAAAGAACGTCCTAAATTCCAGCCTGAACAGGATCTTGAGTTTCGAGATAGCTATACGGACAAAGTTATTTACACCTCTAAGTTTACTGATATTTACCTGGATGAAGAGATTCATGATAAGTGGTTTAAGTACATCTCTGATTATATGTTTCAGACATGGCGTGTTCCTGAGGAAAAGACAATTGAAGCTGTCGCTATGGCGAAGTCCTTGGTTGACACTTTAAAGAACAGATCAGCTAACCTGGACGCAGAGTTCGCTGACAAGGGTATTGAAAAATTAAGAGAAGTGGAAAATGAAACCATACAAAAAATGGGTGATATTTTGGGAACCCAAGTCAAATTTGAAGCCTATAAAAGAAAAGAGCGTGAATTTTTTGAACCTTACATACAAAATCAGTGATGATCTTAATGTGAGGTGTCCATGGCTTCTGTCTTTACAAAAATTATTCAAGGTGAACTTCCCTGTTATAAAATTCATGAAGATGATTTGACTCTTTCTATTTTAACAATCGAGCCCGTGGCTCTCGGGCACACTCTTGTCATTACAAAGCAAGAGATCAATTCCTGGATGGATGTTCCCCAAGAAACCTATGCCAAACTTCATCACAACTCGCAGGTCATTGGTCGAGCTATTCAAAAAGCTACGGGATGTCCTCGGGTAGGGCAAATTGTAGCTGGTTTTGAGGTTCCCCACTATCACCTTCATTTAATTCCAGCTTGGAGTATTCCCGATCTGAGCTTTACCCGAGCTAAAAAAAGATCTCAGGAAGAGATGGTCCAGATTCAAAATGAGATTCTAAAAAATTTGGGTCCCTTCAAGTAACCTTTCTCCTAATTGAGTGTTGAATAAACATAAAAGGAGTTAGTTATGAAAAAAATCACACAATCGGTGTTACTTATGGTTTTTATTTTGGCGTTCCAGGCAGAAGCACGACGGGACCAGCGGCGAGAAAATCGTCAACAGGGTCGAATAGCAGAGGGTCTCAAAAGTGGTGAGCTTAATAAGCATGAAGCTCGTCGTCTTAATCGCGGACAAAGAAGAGTGGACAGAGCTCAAGAAAAAGCCATGGCCGATGGTGAAATGACAGCTGCCGAAAAACTCAAAATTGAAAAAATGCAAGACGTGCAAAGCAAGAGAATTTATAGACAAAAACACGACAATCAGAAGCAAGGCTCAGTCAATCAGTCAGCCGTCGAAGCTCCAGCCGGAGAGTAAATCAATCTAACAGAGTATGATTTTAAAAACCGTCTCATTTTGAGACGGTTTTTTATTTTTGTAACCTTTGTTTCTGCCAAGTGTTGAAAGCATAACAAGATCCAAGGGAGAGCCCAATGAAAAAATACTTTATTTTAGCATTAATTCCTTTACTGACAAACTGTGGTCAAAAGAAAACTTCACTGGAGGAATTGGACATGACAACTGTCACTGTAGAAAGCGCCACTTCGCTTTTATCAGGTTTAGCTGATGATCAGTCTGGTGATACTTATGCCCTTTATCAATCAGAGCCTTTAAATAAAATAAACCTTATTCTCAATCAGGCATGGGCCTCTAGCTGTGTACGTCCTATTTACAGCAGCTGTAGTAACTCGGCTCGGTCTCAAACATATTCATCCTGTCAAGTGGGGTCCACCTCATTAACAATGTCAGGCACTGCCAGCCTGAGTTATTCAAATTCCATGTGCAGTTTGGCTTCACTGGGCTCAAGTGTCACCCGAGCCTATAATGTGACTTTTTCAGGCGTGCGTGGCGGAAGCCTCAATATCAGCAGTCAGTCAGCAACTGATTACAAGGGTAACTCCTATGGTGGAGGTGGAAGGTTGACAACTCAATCAGGTGGCTGGACAGCAGAAATTTTAGGTAAACACAAAGCTTTAAGTATTAAGGGTGTTACTGTCGCTCAGGTTTCATTGCGAACTTTATCACCTGTGAATATCACTGGATCTTTGTCGAGAGTTTCTAGAGTTGTTAATGGCGGTCAAATTGAGGTGAACTACAACCGTGCTCAAGCAACGGCGGTGATTGTGCCAAGCAATTTACAGTGGAGTAACACTTGCTGCCACCCGACTTCAGGCACTTTAGCAGCGACCTGGTCTGGTTCCCGTACAGGCAGTTCGAGCATCACTTTCACATCTTGTGGTCAAGCCCTTGTAAATGAAAATGGACAAGAGCGTAACATTGAGCTCAGCTATTGTGAGTAATGCGTGAAAAATCAGATCAAGAACTTATTCAAGAAATCGCGAAAGGCTCTGAAAAAGCCTTCCGTGAAATTTTCGAGCGCCATAAAGCTCGAGTTTATGGAGTCTGTTTTTATATGTTAGCCAACCGTAGTCTTGCAGAAGATATCAGCCAAGAAACTTGGCTCAGCCTTGTGGAAAAATCAGGGGATTACCAATCCACTGGTTCTGCCCTAGGTTGGATTCTGACAGTGGCTCGTCATAAATGCCTCAATGAGTTGCGCAATCGTAAAAAGTGGGTGGATCTGGATTCAGAGGTATTTGAAAATATTGAAGACCTCACATCAGATATAGATTCTTTGTTTGAAAATGTTAGGCAAGAGCAAGTTTTGCAAAAAGCAATTTTGGAGTTATCGGATAATCAAAGAGTGATTCTCATCATGTTTGTTCAGGAAGAAAAATCCATCTCTGAAATTGCACAGGCCATTGGTTCAAGCGTGGGGGCAGTTAAAGTTCAATTGCACCGTGCACGCGAGACTCTCAAACAAAAGGTGGAGTCCTATGAAAAATAAGACATCCTTCTTTGATGTGGAACCGTCATCTGAGCACGATGAAAATATACTTCAAAGAGCAGACATTTTATTGCAAAAAAAACGGGCTGAAAAAAGACGTCAATTTTGGACTTGGATTGTTTTACCAGCATCAGCTGTGGCCAGTCTTTTTATAGCACTACGAGTGGGTCAAAATTGGGGAACAGAAAGTGCACGGCAAGATTTAATATTAGTATCAGAATTACAGGATGAAGCTGATTTTGATATTCTAGCTGAACTCGATATTTTGGAAGATATGGATGAATTGGAGGCTTGGGATGAATCCAGCGACACCTGATCCAGAGATGTTAAAGATGCTTGAGCTGCTGCTCAATTGGGAAGAGGTCAATGAAGAACCTGAGTGGGAGACTTTAGTTGATTTGAGTGAGGTGGAAGATGAAACGTCGTGAATTTTTAGCTTTGAGTGGTCTATTTCTTATGGGTGTTCAACTTCGTGCAGAGACTCCGGCTTGGGAGAAGTTGTCAGACGACCAAAAAAAAATAATTCAAGAGCGATGGGAGAAGTACAAAGCACTGCCTCCTGAAAATAAAGAAAAACTCAAAAATGCGTTACAGAAATTTCGTAGTTTGCCAGCAGAAAAGCAGGATCGAATTCGCCAAAATGTTCAACGTTGGCGCAATTTAAGTCCTGAAAGAAAAGAGCAGATTCGTAGCAAATGGGCCAAATGGAAATCGCTATCCCCTGAAAAAAGAAAAAATTTGCGCCAGCGAGCTCAAAAATGGAGAGAGCTTTCACCTGAAAAACGTGAAAGTATTAAAAAGAGAATTCAACAAAGAAGGTCACGATGATAAAAACCACAATCTTACTCCTTATTCTATCAACTTTAGCTCAAGCGGCACAACGAGTTGAATTGACGAGGACGGGTTCCAAGTCAGACAGTGAGCTCGAACTCGGATATGAACTCAGAAAAGAACCTAAAGACGAGGCCATTGTTTGGTCACCGGCCCTCACATTTACGACCAATCGAGCTAAAATTCGTGATTCTGCCTCTGGAGAAGTGGATAGAACGAATCAAATTTGGTGGGTCAATAATTTCAATCTTTATAATAATATTTATGTTGAGGCCAACCTAGGTGGCTCAAACACCAAAGCAGATGAACTGACCTCTCGTAAAGTTGAATTAAAATTTGGCTCTGGTTTTGGTGAGGAAATTCCACTTTCTTGGAGTGTGGGAGTGGGACGAAATAAAATCTCCCAGGGTCAGGCACAACCTTCCTTAGAAAAACTAGAGCTCGACCAACAAAGTTTGAACTATTCCCTATCGCTGGATGCCTTAGACTGGCTCATTGTGAGTTTTTATGGTGCTCAATATGATTACGACCAAAACCTAGAGACACAAATTGGTTTATTGGGAACTCCAGGGGCTGTGCGAATTTATGGAACTGCTTTTTATGACACCTTAACTTCACTGCCAAAGGAATCCATTGGACTTCAAGCCAGTTTCATCACAAGTGAAAAGTGGAGCTTTTCTTTAGATGTGGGAAAAACAACGGATGCACCTAATCCACAAGTAGAAAGCGCGAACCTCGGAGCCACTGTCAATTATCAATTTGATGCAAATTGGGATATGGCGGGATTTTTAGGCTCCTCCACAGTTGAGTCCACAAGCACAAATTCAGAAGAAAAATTTGGCTATGTGGGAATCTCACTTGGTTACACTTGGGAGTAAATTCAAACTCAATCTGAAACGCCATAAATGAAATTTATATTGAGTATCGATCCTTCACGTTGAGTCAGGACTTGGGAATTTTTGTCATTAAGAGTATCCTGATTTCAGCCATTCTTATGGCTCGAAAGGAGGTGGTGCTATGGTTAAATGTGACAGTACCGTGGCGGAGGTGATGGCTTCTTAGATACTGATCTTTTAGGTCAGTGTCGGAGGTCCTTACTTTCGCCGCCTACTCTATCAAATTAAACCAAATACTTTGTTTAATTTGTCACCGAAAGCGCCTTTTCCGTAAGGATTAGGCGCTTTCCTTTTTCTGGTATTTGTGTTTAAACAGCACCCATGCAAATCGTATTTACCATTCAATCTGCCAAATTAGCTCAAGAGACTTTTAAAAAAAAAGATTTAGCTCAAAGGGCTGAGATTCTAGAAAAATTCGCCACATCTATTTTTAAACATCGCTCTAAAATTGTTGAAGTCATTTCATTCGAAGAATTGTTACCTTCTGAATTCGTATCAGTTGAATTGGTCGAAGCAGTTCAAAAAAAAATTGAGAACATGCGAATAGAAGTTCAAATTTTTTCTCAGCCTCAAAAATTATCACCCACAGGCTTATTGGCAGCACGTTTAGATTCTCAATTTCTTTGGAGTGAAATGGCGTTACTTGCAGCCAATTCCATTGCGGCCGGAAATGCAGTCCTACTTTTGGTTTCTGAAGCCAATAGTAAGTCAGTTGAAATTTTAAAGAACATTTTTAATGAAATTGGAATTCCCGAAGGACTTATTTCTATTGTTGAAGATCTCCAAGGTGACCAAGCTCGTTTGTTAGCCGCTCATCCTGGGGTAAGAGCCATTTACATTAAAGGGGACGAAGAGTCAGGCGAGGTATTGGCCAAGGCTGCCTTTTCGAAAAAGAAGAAAATTCAATTCTTTTTGGGAGTTAAAAACTCAAGTCTAGTTCATCCTGAATTTGATTTTGAAAATCGCATGGAAGAAATTTTAAATCCATTTTTAATCGGATCTGGGCAACTTTCAATTAATTGTCATCGACTGTTTATTTCTCAAAGTGTGGAAAATAAATTTTATGAAGTTCTAACTGACGTTTCTAAAAAATTATCTCCTGAGGCCACTTTAAGAAGTGAAAAAAATAAAAAAGTTTGGGAACAATCAGTGGGGCAAGTGGTAAATGATTCTGGGAAAATTCTTTCTGGGGGTCAGTCATATGAATCACTTAAAGTTCAGCCCACATGGACAAAGGATCTTTCAAATTGTTCGGTGATGCAGCAACAATGGATTCCCGCTCCCTTTTTCATAATTACTGCGGTGAAGTACACCCATGAAATGACCAAATGGACTAACACTGGCGAATATGGTCATTCGGCCGTTGTTTGGGCTCCCGAAGAAAAATTAATTTCTTTGAGTCAGGGGCTTAATGTGGGGCATGTTCATCTCAATAAATGGACTGGATTTTTTGATATGGGACTTCCAGTGAAAGGTAGCTTTATAGGGATTCCCAACTCCCATTGGGCTGGTGAGTTTTATTCAGACGTCAAAAAGCTGACTTAATTTTAACAATTTTTTGGCAGTTTTAGTTCAGAGTATAAATTTTGACACGAGCTCTAACATCACATTCAACACAGAAGGCTTGTTCGCGAATACTATATTCATTCAATTCACTCTTATGAGTGATTTCGAGAGCACTAGAACACAACACGCAATGACCATCATTTTTTATAAATTCTTTTTGTTTTGTAGTGATTGCGTTTTCAAAGTATTGAATATGATTTTCCACAAAAGTCCTCATTTCGAACTTAATACGAAGCAAAGTCCGTTCCACGGACGATCGTCCACATATAATGCAAGCGAATGAATGAGTAGTCTTGCAGAGCGAATGGCAGGAGGCTTTATGAAGTTAATAATGATAGCACTAAATTTGGTTTTGATTGGTTGTATTGAAGTTCGAGACGTCAAAAGCAAAGACCCTGAAGGACAAACCTTAGATTCAAAAATCCAATATGGAATTGAGCCCTTAGCACACCCGCAAAAATATTTAGTTAATTTTTTTGGTGTGAGTTGTGACTCTCATTTTAGAAAAACCAGTCCTCAAAAAAAAGTAGAAGTGGCCTCTTTACAAAATTGTTCACATGTCGTGACTGAGGCAGGTGTTCATGAGTACTCATTTAAAGATCTACAGGTGCAGGTCTTAATTCCAACAGATTTGGTCATTGATAACAAAGTTACGCTCTCTCAACTACCCGTCGAAGAATTAGATTTAAATGCAGAAGTGACTCATCGTCTTAAAATCAAAGGTCGTCTCTATTTTAAAAGGGGGGCTCAGCTTATTACAGAAGGTAAACGAGTGCTTATTCAAGCGGATGTCATAGAAACTGAAGGTGCCGAAGTCTTAAGCTTCGAAGTGGGGCAGCAAGCGCAGGCCACGATGAATGGAAGAAATGGCGGACTCATCTGGATCAAAGCCCGGGAAATTAAAGGATCTATGAAGTTCATCCTCCGTGGTGAAAATGGAGGAGATGGAGAAAATCACTTCATCACTAGAAAAAAAGTTCATGAATTGAATTTAGCGGGAGGCCATGGGGGCAATTCTGGACGTGTTTTTATTGAGGTTGAAAATCTGAAGAACTCTTATTTGAAAACAGAAATGTTTCCAGGAGCCCTTGGAAAAGGGACAGAAGTTAAGTCCTCTTGCTTTATGATTCAAAACTGCCAAGAACAAACTCTAAGACCTAAAGGCAAGGATGGTTCAGAGGGTTTACCCGAACGCAGCTGCCTCATTCGTAAGGGTGAGTGTTCAGAAGAGATTATATGAAATGGTCAGATCTAAATTTCAAAACTAAAAAGAATTTCTTTTTCACGCTCATATTTTTTAATGGCGAGCTCAATTAATTCTGAAATGAGGCTTGAGTAACTGATTCCAGTGGCCTCCCACATTTTGGGGTACATGGAAATATTCGTAAATCCGGGGATGGTGTTAATCTCATTGACATAGATATCTCCGGATTTTTCGATGAAGAAATCAACTCGACTGAGCCCATCACAGGATAAGGCTTGATAGGTTTTAATCGCAATATTTTGAATTTGATTTTGTATTTCGGGTGTTAGATGGGCTGGGATTTGAATTTTGGCACCATTGGCATCAAGGTACTTGGCTTCATAGGATTAAAATTCATGCTGAACAATGATTTCACCAGGTAGAGAAGCTCGAGGCTCATCATTAAGACCCATCACCGAACATTCAATCTCACGTCCTTCGATAGCTTTTTCTGCCAGAACCTTTTCATCATATTTGAAAGCTTGGGGTAACTTTTCATGAAAATCACCCTCGGATTTAATTTTGAAAACGCCAACTGAGGACCCACTGTTGGCAGGTTTAATGAAGAAGGGACTTCCTAACTTTTGGATAATTTGTGAATAACTAAAAAGTGATTTTTTTGTTAACAAAAGTGAGGGTGCATTTTTAATCCCAGCCTGATCCAGAAGTCGCTTCATAATATCTTTGTCCATGCCCACGGAGCAGGCTAGAACACCACATCCCACAAAAGGCAGGTTCATCATTTTAAATAGGCCTTGAATGGTCCCATCTTCTCCGAAGGTTCCGTGTAAAACAGGAAATGCCACATCCACATGAAAGCTCAAATTTTTTTCTAGTAGAAAAAATTGAGGTTTGCTATCGCGACAAACCAACGAACAAGGCTGCAAAGAAGAAGGCCTTGTTTTATCTTTAAGGCTGGTCATTTTATTGAGAGTTTCAAAGTCAGGAACATGAAACCAACTGCCTTCTTTTGAAATTCCAATCAGGTAGGGCTCATACTTGGCTTTGTCGAGCGCTTCGAAGACATTCTTGATCGAGCGAAGTGAAATTTCGTGTTCAGAAGACCGGCCACCAAAAATAAGAGCGACTTTTCTTTTCATGTCTCATTGTAGGCTTAAGTATCAAAGACTTTCAAGATTGTTGCAGCGGGTGATAAAGTAAACTTGATTCTCAATTTTTTGCATACCTTCCGTGCAAAAACTAACAACCTTAGAAATTTCTTTTTTGTTAGTGGCGAAGCGAACTGAGAACCTCAATTTACTTTCAATCTTTTCACCACTCAGTAGATTTGTCAGCTGAACCTCTCGATTCACAGAGAGCTTACGCACCATAATAGATTGAGGTCCCCAGGTTTCAGCTTCCACAGTTAAACTGGAACAAGTAACCTGAACGTCAAACTCGTCTGTTTTAAAACTTCGGCACAGTCCGCGCAGGTCGAGAATTGAATCCCAAGAAAAAGCCGTATGTTCATGGCTGTCACCATAAAATTCATAAAAACCATCAGCATTAACTTTAAGGAGCAGGCTTCTGACTTTACTGGTGGGAGCTTGAGGGATTCCATTGCTATCGCGCTCAATAACTTCAACTTCGAATTTATAAAGCCATTCCCGTGCATTTTCACAATTATTTGTGTCACATTCTACGGATAGGACCTTTAATTTTCTACGAAAAATTTCGCGAACCAAACTGTTGGACACATTTATCGTTTGCACCATTACATTTTCATCGCCCGGCGCGATGCCGTTAGGATTGATGCTTCCTGCACCAATCACGCTGTCGATGGTTTTTTCGAATTGATCAGAGGTCAGAGGTTCTTCTTTTTTCTTTTTGGGTTCTTCGATACAAGAAGTGAGAACAAAAGTGAGTATAAAACCTATTATTACGGAGGTTTTTTTTCTTATCATATGGAGTCCCATCCCCAAATCCAAAGCGGCAAGGGCAAAAGTCGACTTAATAGGGGCGCTGTTTTTGGGTCTTGAAAGTCAAAAACATGGAAATCCACAGGACCGAATAAAAGTTTAATAATATCAGTCGGCTCATTAACAATAAGAAGATCCCGGCCAACTCCAAAAAGATAACCTTGTCCTCTTTTTTCAAGAGTAAAGTCTGCGATGCCTTCAGATCTGAAAGCTCTTTTTATTTTTCCAAAAAGGCCCAATTCATCCACAATTTTTAACATACCTAAGTAGCCCTCAAAATGCGGAAATTGGTTTTTGAGCTGATTGTTCAAGTTTTGTGAATGTCGAGGTGTTATTATAGTGAGAGCTTTTCCGTTTTGTTTTCTTGCATAGCTCAACAAATTTAGAAGTTCTGGAACATTTCCTCCCCATTCGTGGATATATCCTTGTAAGTCAGCTCCTTTGCCCTCCATCGCAAAAGCGGCCAAGCTGCCATCTAAATTCCAGGCTGTGTACAATCGAGAATTGGGAATTTTCAGATACTGCTTGATCTCTTCATTAGTTCGTATGGTCCCGACTGAGTGCTGAGAATAGATTCGGTTGATGGCCTCAGGTGCCACATTTTTATCCATGGAGAAGCGCAATTGAAGTGGGGGTGGTGTAAATTCATTTTCGATGATAAAACTGTTTTCTGAGCCGGCCAGCTCAAAACCTAATTTTCGATAAAAATCATGCAGGTTGGTCCAAAGAATGGCGAGATCACACTTTTGTTGCTCAGCCAGGCTTAAGCATTCTTGTAAAACTTTCTGGGAAAAGCCCTGATTACGGTATTTTTCATCAGTTACAACGGAGCCAATGGCCGCGACTTTGTAGATAATGGAGGGGGTGCGGATAATCATAGGTTTCACAACTGAATGTGAGACGATTTCGTCGTTATGGGTCATAACTCGAACATTGTGACGATTGTGTGTGTTTAAAGCAGTTGGATACTCCGTTTCAATGGACCAGCCGCTGTCACCACGGAGAGAACGAGTCAAAAATTGTATGAGACCAGGCCATTCTGATTCATGCGGTTGACGTGGACCTTCCATAGTATCCTCCTGAAATATCACCAATTCTCATTTTCACATATTGATCTATTAACTGCCTTGGTTAATTCAAAAAATTACGACAAAGGGCCTGGAGTTTTAGAGCGAAATGGCCTATAGTGGGGGCCTTCGAAGTGGAGTAACCTAAAATGGCAGATATCAGCATGAAGTGGAAAGAAAATGTCAGTGGGAAAATGTTTGTCGATCAGACTTGCATAGCCTGCGATGCTTGTGTCTTAACAGCTCCCAACAATTTTTCAATGCACGAGGAAGATGGACATGCCTTCGTCTCAAAGCAACCTGAAAGCCCCCAAGAAGAAGCCGCTTGCAAAGAAGCCATGGAAGGTTGCCCCGTTGAAGCCATTGGCGATTTCGGCGAAAAAAACGAAACCCAGTCCGCCACTTGAAATTATAAAATTACTCAAAAAAAAGTACCCGGATGCCCATTGTGAACTTTTAGCTGATACCCCTTTTCAGCTTTTAGCCGCCACCATTCTTTCAGCCCAATGCACCGATGAAAGAGTTAACAAAGTCACACCCCATTTATTTTCCAGGTTTCCTGATCCCGAGAGCTTGTCTCGAGCTGATTTGTCAGAGGTTGAAGATCTCGTTCGAACCACGGGCTTTTTTAAAAATAAAGCAAAAAACCTCATTGGAATGGCACAAGCGCTGATGGATAAGCACCAGGGGGAAGTGCCAAAAACGCTACCAGAACTGACGGCTCTGCCCGGTGTTGGGAGAAAAACAGCTAATGTTGTTCTTGGAAACTCATTTGGTATTGAATCTGGAATTGTCGTGGATACTCATGTGGGTCGCCTGTCCCAACGTCTAGGTTGGACCAAATCAGAAAACCCCGTCAAAATTGAGATGGATTTGATTCGATTTGTTCCCCAAGAGGACTGGACACTCTTTTCCCATTTACTTATTTTTCATGGTCGTAAAATCTGCAAAGCACGTAATCCCAATTGTGAGGCCTGTTTTCTTTTTGACCTGTGCCCGAAACGCAAAGTCTAATAGGGCATGCTAGTCGCTTTTTTTGAAAGTATAAAATACTCTGGTCATCTGGTGCCCATTTCTTTTTTGCGCATTTTTGTGGGTTACTATTATTTGCAGTCTTTTCTTGCCAAATTCAGTGGAGATTTTTTGGTTCGTCCGAGAGTCGCAGAAATGATTTCTCAAAATTTAATGACAAGCCAAGCCCCTGAATGGATGAAGTGGATTCTCAACACCTACATGGTTGTTCATTGGCAAGGCTTTGCATTTAGTCTTGTGGCCTTCGAATTGGCCATCGCGGTGTCTTATATTGTGGGCTATGTGGTCCGTCCCACAGCCCTTCTGGGAGCCTTTTTAACAGTTTTTATGATTTATCTTAACCCTGCAGCTTCCCAGGACTTCTTTAAAATATTACTGGCCACTCATGTAACCTTTGCTTGGTTGGGGGCTGGAAGGTGTTTGGGTCTCGATTATTATTACTTCAAGCGAGTGAGAGGGGTTTGGTGGTGATTCCATGAAACATTTCTTGATCTACCTATCACTGGTTTTTGTGACCGTTTTTATTTTAAATGTGAATAAAAACCAATCCTTTTTAACGGGTGAACAAAAGCCTGTTCTGAAAGTATTTACTTACTCTTCCTTTTCATCAAAATGGGGGCCTGGACCCAAGCTTAAAACCTTGTTCGAGCAAACCTGTAACTGCGTTGTGGAATTTGTAGAAGGCAGTGACTCTGGAGTTTTGCTTCAGAGATTAAAGATTGAAGGTCAAAAGCTAGGTGCGGATCTAGTGATTGGTTTTGATCAATTTGACTTACAAAAAGCGACAACTGAATTGAGCTGGAGAGCTTTAGATTTTTCAAATCTGGATATGGACCCCCAAATCAAAACAGCAGCGAAAAATGAATATTTCGTTCCCTATGATTGGGGTGTGTTGAGTTTTGTGACTCGAAAATCCCTAGGTCTACCCAATGTGATGTCTCTCGATGATTTTTTAAAATCTGAGTTCACACAAAAATTGGCTTTGATTGATCCACGAACAAGCTCCGTCGGATTACAGTTTTTGCTTTGGATTATGAAAACAAAAGGGGAAGCCGAGGCTGAGAGTTATTTACGACAAATGATCAAGCAGGCCCATAGCTTTTCACCCAGCTGGTCAACAGCCTATGGTCTTTTTAGATCTGAGCAAGTGGACGTGGTTCTTTCTTATATCACTTCGCCGCTCTATCATTTAGTTGAGGAAAAAAATGATGGATTTCAATCCATCGAAATTGTTGAGCCTCAACCCATTCAAGTTGAATTTGCCGGTATTCCTTCTTTTTGTACAAGTTGTGAAAAAGCTGAAGAGTTTATCAACTTGATGCTATCTCCTGAGGGCCAGAGGATGGTCATGGAAAGAAACTATATGTTACCTGTTTTAAAAAATGTCAAATCAGGTACTCCATTTGAAAATTTGAAAATACCTTTGCGAATGCTCGATATTCATTTTCCAAGTCAGGCTGAAATTCAAAAAGCTATTGAGAAATGGACACTTTTACGACGCGAAGGTCAGTAAAGATGTTTCAGAGGCTCTACGCTTGGATTTTAGTTTCATTTTTACTTTCGCCTTTTTTTATTTTGTTTTATTTATCTCCAGGTAAATTTTCAATCGATACGGCAGAAGCTTGGTGGGCTTTTAAGAACTCAGCATGGCAAGCCCTATTTTCGGCATTCTTATGTCTGTTATTGGGTTCTATTTGCTCAATGGGCTTGCTTTGGTCTCAAGCTCGAAAAATTCCCATTCATGCTACTCTGATCGGGCTTTGTTTGTTGCCTCAATTTTTGCCTGTGGTGATCACCTTACTGGGGCTTATGAATGGACTTCAGCCTTTTCCCATGGGCTTATTGGGAATTGTCATATGTCATGCCTTTTCGTATTTTGGCATGGCCTCCGTTCTTATTCTGAATCAAATTAATGAAGTGTTGCCTCGTTATGCGGAAGTGGCTCAAATTTCCGGAGCAAACAAGTTTTTATTTTGGCGTAAGATAGGTTTTCCTCTCATCCGTAAAGATCTTTTATTGATTTTTGTTTACTTAGTTGCGATTTTTTTTAGCTCCTTTTCTATTCCGCTTGTGGTGGGGGGTGGGAGGGGGACAACCCTTGAAGTTTTGATTTATGAAAAAATGCGACTATCCACGGATTGGTCTCCGGCCATTATGCTTAGTTTTATTCAATCAGGTGTTTTGCTGTTACTCTCATTAATTTCAATCAAGAGCCGCGCTAGCTACTCAGGCGGAAATCGTCCACCTCATTTTTATGGTAGTGTTTGGGGGGTTTTACCTCTGGCTTTGATCATGGCTGGTTTTTTTGCAGGATTTTTCTCAGGTTTGATCAGTGGAATTGAGCAGATTAAATCCCTCGAGATGTACCAGGAAGATCTTATTTATGTTTCGTTTAACTCTCTAGCATTAGCACTCATCACTTATTTATTTTTACGTACATTTATGTATTTATTTTGTTGGCTTATTGAAGTCCCACCACTGCTGAATACATTTCTTAACGGTTACATTGCCCCCAGTGTCGCTCTCACGGCCTTTGGCTTTCTTGTGCTTCTTCCCATGGAACATGGATGGAGTTATTTTAAAATCCCCCTGGTTTTTTTGCTTCTATCATTTGGGGCTGTCTATCGCTTGGGCTGGGGCGAAAGATTGAATTCGCTCAAATCACAAGTTCAAGTCGCTTGGACATTAGGAGCCAATCGTTCTCAAATATTAAATCACGTGGTTTGGCCCCAGATGAAGTCCCAGACTCACTGGATGGCAGGACTTGTGGCCACTTGGGCCTGTGGAGATTTTGCTGTCAGTCGTATTCTTTCCACTCGTGACTTCACGCTGCCCTTGGTTCTTGAGAGTTTGTTAACTTCCTATCGCATGGGAATCGCAAGTTTACTTAGCTTATTGTTGGTGGTTTTGTGTTTATTGTGTTTTTTGATTGTGGTGGGGCTAGATTATGTCAATCGTCGAAAATCTGAAGGTTACTAAACCCAAGTTTCAACTTGAAATTTCACGCTTTGAAATTTTAGATGAGGGTATTCATATTATCATGGGACCCTCGGGTTGCGGAAAATCCACTTTCATTCGAACTTTATTGGGTCTAGAGAATTCTTCTTCATTCAAATGGACATTTGGCCAAGAGGACATAGCTAAGTTGGCCATTCATGAGCGTCGTTTGGGCGTTGTTTTTCAAACATGGGATCTATTTCCACACATGACGGCGACAGAAAATGTCATGTTTGCAGCGCAAGCTCGAAATCTTCCGAAGGATGAAACTGACGGTCTCTGGTTTCAATTAAAAGAACGTTTAAAAATGCATGACTTTTCCCATACTCGTGCCGATCAATTATCAGGTGGAGAAAAACAAAGAACAGCGCTAGCCCGGGCCTTAATTGGAAAACCAAGATTACTTCTATTAGATGAGCCTTTTTCTTCGCTTGATGAAAAGCTAAAAACCGAAGCTCGCGATCTGGTCCGAGATATGATTCGATTTCAGAAAGTACCAACCCTCATGGTCACCCATGACTTGAAAGAGGCCCATGCCATGGGCGATCGAATCTCGTTATTTGAGGATATTTCAAAGATGAGTCGAAACTAAGCATAAACTTTTTTCTTAATTGTTTAGTTTATTGTCACTTTTTCTATTTAGTTAAAAAAACAATGACAATTTTTGTATCAGATTTTGATTTAATTCAAAAATTAAATTGAGTCTTTTAGTCATAATTTGAACTTGCTATAAATTGAGTACAACTAGGAGAGTTTTCTCTCTGGGTTGGGGGGGGCTTGTGGGGAAATTTGAAATTGAAAGACTAAATTCTATACTGACAATTACTTTTTGTATTCTCAGTCTCGGGTGTGCGCAAAATGCAAGCGAAGACACTTGGCCGACAATTGAAAGTCCAACAATTATTGATGAAGTTCACCATCAAGACCTTATCAATTTGAGTGATTTGAGTCTTCCTCAACCCGTGGATATTAATTTAATCCCTCAATTGGATACTCCAGTCTTTACTCTTGAACCAAAAGAAACAAATCCAATTAAACCTAAAGAAAGTGATAAAAAAGCAGAAACTGAAAAGTCACAGGCAAAAGAAGGTCGTGGCTCCGTTTATTACATACCCATTTTTTCACAAGTGAGAAAATGTGATGAGAAATTACATGTTCATTTGCGCGATTTATCTGGCAAAGTATTGGCTCTGCTGTGCAAAAATGAAATTACTGACTGCGCTATGCAAGGGTCTTGTTATTTTTCAGATGGAAAAGATATAAAGGTTTTTTCCTACCGCAAACTTGTTGAAATTAAGGATCCTAAAACTGGTAAGAAATTTTCAGAACCACGTTTTGTTATTAACCATGAACACTCAAGATGTCCCCAGGGCATGGGATTTAGGAGAATTTGTTTGGATCCCTACCGATCTGTGGCAGCTGATATGAAATTTCATAAAGCAGGAGATGTTTTTTTTATTCCAATTTTGAGGGGTCAAATTTTACCTAACGGAGAGTCTCACGATGGTTATGTTGTGGTTCGAGACATAGGAGGAGCCATCTTAGGAGAAGGG
Source organism: Bdellovibrionales bacterium (assembly GCA_046336825.1). Classification (GTDB taxonomy): domain Bacteria; phylum Bdellovibrionota; class Bdellovibrionia; order Bdellovibrionales; family Bdellovibrionaceae. The sequence goes on from JBKDFX010000106.1 coordinate 19,838, forward strand.
CGTTTTGATTTTTTCATCGGTTTTGATAATTATGTAGGGCATTTATTTTCGAAGTTGAATCTGTCAAATCCCCATCGGAGTACTTTCACTTACTATAAAGTTTCCGAGGAAAGAGCAGAGCAGGTCAGGCGTTTAAGGGCCTTTCCTTTGGTTCCAGGACGTGTTCATGATCAGGCTCTTTCTTCACTGACTCGACAGCCTCGAGTCGCTCAAGTGAAGAACTCAGGGTCTCAGATTGATATTACAAGTGGCTTTTAATAAAAGTTTTAGAGATTTGAAATAATTGATTGATTTCAATTACATATAAAATATAACTCCAGAAATATTGCAGTGCGTCGATAAGTTCTTAGCAGGTCCTTAGTCGGGCTGGGGATCTGCCAACTGATGCTCCTTGACGGAGGAGGAATTTATGCGGATTTCGAGTCTCTCGGTCCCGCATGCAGTTTACAGCTCGATGGCTGTAGCTCAGCGGCAAACCGATCGGGCCCTGGCCCAATTGGCCACAGGAAAACGAATTGTCAGCGGAAGCGACGATGCAGCTGGAAGTGCTATTTCAGATCAACTGGACTCGTATTCGAGATCCTACGGGGCTGCCGAAAGAAACACGGAATATGCTCAGTCCTATTTCAACGTGGCCGAAGGTTCTCTTAATGAACAAAGTAATATTTTAACGAGATTACGAGAGCTCTCTGTACAGGCGGCAAGTGACCAATTTTCTTCACGTGAAAGAGATTTGTTACAGTTAGAAGTGGAACAACTGAGACAAGAATTTGATCGCATTGCCAAAACAACAAAATTTGGAGACCGGGCCATACTGGATGGATCCCAACAAAATTACGATTTTCAAGTTGGCATTTACAATTCAGCTAACGATCGAATTCGAGTGAGTATCAGTCCTAGCACGACGGTGAGTGATTTGGATTTGGATTCTGTCCAAGTCTCTGATGTGGATGATGCTCGAGACTCGCTTAAATCCATCGATGAGGCCTCCTATCAAGTGGCCAAGGCGAGAGCTCAGTTTGGATCCTTTGCCACTCGGCTGGACTCAACGAGAAATCACGTTCAAGCCATGAAGCAGGGGGCTGCAGAAGCAGAGGCCAGAATTGCTGATGCTGATTTGGCAGAGAGCGTGACAAAAGTACGTCGTGGTCAAATCCTGCAGCAATATCAAATGGCCGCCTTAACAGCACATGCGGATCTTCAAAATAGTTACATTAAGTTGGTGGCTTAGAAGCATTTTCTTTCCAGCCGCGACGAAGACGACTCCAGTCTTCAGCGGCTTGGCTTCTGTTTTTATAGCGCTCTGAGCGGTACATTTGAATTGTTTTATCAGATAAATGAGTGAGTTCAGGGTGAGCCATTGAAACGGATTCTAAAAACTGAATAGGAGGCTGTGAAGGACTTCGAGTCATATTGAGCCTTTGACCAATTAAGTTTTCAATCCAAAGATAATCTCGAGCAGCTTTGGGGGGGCGATGGGAGCGTTTTTCAAGCCATTTTCGAATCAGTCGCATACCTAAAATAGTAAGTATGAGAACAGACAACCACCAACCAATTTGAGGCGCAAAAAACTGTATTATTTTTTGTTGTTCTGACAAATCAAATTCCATTAAAGTTCTCACCCAAAGATAGTTGAGAGTTTCAAATTGGTTTTGCAAAACATCAAAAAATTGTGAAACATTTTTTCTGCCCTTCAGTTTAGAAAGGGCTTCGTAGGTGTTCAGTCGTAATTCATCGGGTGACAGCTGAAAATAATTATCAGCTCCCAATTCAATTCTCAAAGGGGCAATCCAATAGGTGGGATCCACTCTTCGCCAGCGACCATTGGGATCTTTGATCTCCACCCAGGCATGAGCATCAGACTGACTAACGCGTACAAAGTTACCAGTGGTATTTTTTTCTCCACCTTGATAGCCGGTGATAACACGAGTGGGGATACCAAGTCCTCGAGCCAGAACGGCGTAAGCCCCGGCGAAATGTTCGCAAAAACCTTCTCTTCGCTCAAATAAAAATTCATCTAAATTTTTATGTATACCTGGTTGTCGAGTATAAACAAAATTATTATTAGAAAAGAAGTTTTTCAGGAGTTTAGTTTTTTCCTGAAAAGACAGTTTGTTTTTTGAATTTTCCTTGATCCATTTTGTTGTCAGTGGTGGAAGTGGTGGCAATTCTGTGGGATTAACTGAAGTTGGACCTGACCAATTTTCTGAAGAAAGTCCATAATATCGCAAGCGAGAGCCGATGATATTCTCTGAGTAATAGAGACTTCGATCATTTTTTACAGCTCTAAAAGTGGGAGTGCTAATGGATTTAGTGAGCTCTAAAGTTGGTAAAACTTTTTGAAAAGTTGGTTCAATAGTCACAATATAATCATGGGTCATGATCACTTGTGAAGTCGGAGCGATATTTTTTTGATCACTTCCTTTGCGCCAACCAAAACCATCAGTTACTTCAAGAGCGGCTCCCCGCCAGTAAAGTGAATTTAAATTGGGAACAAAATCAACGAATTCAACTCGCATGACTGTTTCTTTACTCATGCTTAAGTTAGCGACCTCTCCGGGAGATATGCTTTCAGAAAATCCGGATAGAGCCACTGGAGGTTGCCATGAACGTGCCCAGGGAACTTGAACTCGAGGGAAAGCGAAAAATAAAAGAGCTACAGCTGGAATGGATTTTCCAAGGGAAATAAAAGTCTGGCGCCAAGCACTTTTCATATTGGGTGGGAGCAATGAGCGCCAAAGGCCAAGGTAGACGGCGGCTCCAACGGGAAACCAATACAAATCAAGAGAGTAAAGAAATTTGAGAGAGATTAATACAAACCCAAGAAAGATGACCAATTTTTCATCCCTTTCGAGTCTAAAATCTAAAATTCGAATTGCGGAAAGCATGACAAGAAATGTGCTGGAAGGTTCTTGCCCTGTAAAAGTTCGAAACTGAAAAAGAACAAGACCCAAGGCCACAACAGCTAGAGAGTTGATCCAAATTTTTCCCGGGAGTCTCCACCATAATCGTTCAATGCCAAATCGATAAAAAATAAGTGTCCAACTTAAGACGAGGGCCCAAAGTTCCACTTCTATACTGACAATAAGTATGGCAGTGAGAACCGACAGGGTGAAGCTGTCTCGTCTAAAGAAAAATTTCATTA
>JBKDFX010000107.1:0-4743 GCA_046336825.1 Bdellovibrionales bacterium
ATATTGAGAGATGGGGACACTTTTAAATGCTACGTTGAAAAAAACAAGGTAATCGAACAGTACGTAAAATCAATTGTAAATGAAATTAAACCATTTGGAGCTTGCAATATTCAACTCAAATTAAAAGATTGAAAACCATACATATTTGAAACTCTATCAGTTCTTATTTGTAAAAAACATTGATACGTTTTCAGACGGTCTTGCTTTAGTTGAGATCTGAGAATGTCGAAGTTGTGGTTGCGCCAACAGCCTCTGAGGGAATCAAAGCCTACCGCAATAGCATACATTGCTTTGCCACCTTCATTATTGATTACTGTCTTCCAGACTTCAAAGGGACTGAGGTCGTTGAGAAGATCCGTCGGATTAATCCCAATCAGGATGTATTGTTCACCAGTGGCTTTAAAGAAAGTGGTTTCCTAATTGATATGTTGAAAACCGGCGGTGCCCGTAAGTTTATTTCTAAAGGAAGGCCGTCTTCAAGTCTGCGCTGGAAAGCTCCCGATAAGGTGGTTCGAGAATCATATGTCAGATCTCTGGCTTGGCTCATGTGGATCAAGGGTGTCTATCAACGAAAAGAAATTGTCATCAAGCCAAGGCGATAGCTTGGCTGCCGACCATGTCTTCAAATGTTTTAATACCGAATTGAATCATCACATTGACTAATACTTTTCATCACTTAAGCTATTGCCTGGGTGGGAATATGAATATTTGCTTTGCCATAGTCTTTGCATTTTTCTCTTCGATCAATTTTGCAGCAGATCTGAATCGTGAAGCTTTCGATCTTTATAAACAAAAGAAGTTCGCACAGGCAGAAAAGCTTCTTCTGAAGGAAACAAAGCAAAATCCTCAAAAACATTTTGCATGGCTCAATCTCGCGCGCGTCACATTTGCGAAAGTAAAAGACAATCCAGAGATAGAGCTTTTTGAGTGCCTTGACCTGGAAAAGACGAAGGGAAAAGAGACAGGACTTTCCGTTGGCTATAAAGTACTGCACTTTTTAAGCCGTGCAGTTGAGCTTAACCAAAGGGAGATTTTGGAGAAGTTAAGTGAGTCAGATCCTCATTTTGATGACTTCAAGAACGAGGAGCAATATAAGCGTTGGTTGAAGGCCGTAAACTTGCCTTCAGAGCAGGCAAAGGTCGAGGCGTTCCTGATTTCGAATGAGTGGATTCCATACCAAAATAATATGGACCAAAACCCCGAGATTAATAATTGGAATACTTATTTTGTCTTCTCTCAGGATTTTAAGATAAAACGGATGCTGAGTTCAGAAGTGGAAGGGGCACCGGGCAAGCAACCTGTCGGTCAAGAGTGGGCCGGTTGGAAAGTGAAGAAAGACGGAACGCTTGAAATCGATCGCAAGGGGAAGAAATTTTCGACAAAGATCAATCGCTCGAAGAAGTTGAATGAAAATTTCTTTTTTTCGGCTCAGATTCCAACAAGTAATGAAATTGGAGACGCTTTACTTTTAGGGCCTCGTATCGGTGATTGTGGTGAATTCAACGATTGATCCACATCCTTTTTTTAATGAGGGCTCTGGTTACTTTTTGGTATGAGTCTTTTTTTTGCCGGATTCAGCCTGTGCATGAGCAACATCTTCAATTTGATAAATTTTGACCGTGCGTGGGTTGAAAACAACTTTGATAGGTTTTTGGCTTTTGATTCTTGAATTCAGAAGAGCGCAGATATCATTTGCATGGTGGGAGTTTTTGGGGAAATCGTAAAGAGCTGGGTGATGGAAAAATAGAATCAAGTAGACAACGTAACAAAGCGAGCATCCCCTAAAGGGATCCCTTTAGGGCATTGATCAGTGTCATGCGTTTTTCCGCAGTTGGAGGTAGGATTTAGGGTGACCCCTAAACTCAATCCGAAGGGAGATGCAGTTTAGCTTGTGAAATGTTTTATTGGACTCGATGCCCTCGGTGTATTCAATCTGGAAAGAAGTTAAAGCTTTCTCGAGCGACATCAGTCTCAGAAAAGCCCACGGTGGAGAGGTAAGCTCGTAACATAAGGCTTGCGGTTGAGTAATTGAGGAGAAGTTCCTTGGGGACGGGTGGGAATACTTTGGCGAAGAATCAAAAAGGCCCTTTAACTTCTAAGCGCTTTCACGGCAAAAATCTTGCATAATCATGAAATTCGTTGCCAAAGACGCATCCCAATCCGACAATTTTCATAAGAACCAAGGAAATCCCATATGTTAGGATGGTGCAATTTGGGCTTAAATTTTCCTAAACTCTATTGCGCAAGGGCATTCGCCTTAAAAATGCAAGACACACACATCTAATTCGGAAGTGAAGCCATGACGAAGCGTAAAGATATGTTTTTATTAGTAGCACTATTCGCAATTAGTTTAGACTTGAAAGCTCAAAAGAAAAAAGAAGAGGATGCCGTGAATATACAGCAATTCAGAGCCAACTTTAGTTTTACTTCAACCATCAATGAAGAAGTACCAAAGCTAAAAATGACTTTCGATGCTCAAACACCTGGAAACATATCACTTATCTTCATGGAAAATCCAATTTGTTTTATGCAAAATTACTTTGATATAGAGTTTGTTGAAAGCCCAATCCCAAAGCCTATTTTAAAAAAGTGTAAGTTAGACCCGGCGAAGGCAAAAGGTACGTCCATTTCAAAAAATGAAAAATCAATTGAATTTGTATTTTCAGAATTGTTCGAGAGTTCCACAAAGTGGAAATTTGGAAGGTATTCCATCCTACTGAATTGGATAAAAGATCCCATGCCGTCATCATCATCGTTAGTGAATTCAACGTGGGTTCTAGCACAACCATTGCAGACATTTCAGATTAAAAAAGGTGAACAGATTCAACTGTTAGACGGTGCCATTTTTAAATTTGTCGGTCACAGCCATAAAAGAACCTTTCCGGATCAAGCATCCCCATTAATGGTCTATGGTCAGTTTAAAAAACCAGATGAAATCGTCTTTAAAGAAATCTCCTTCAATTTGTACCCGCCTCGGGTTGTTGAAATGCAGTTTGCAGAAAACTTTCATGCAAAATTGATTGATCACGATTATAACATTAGTATGAAAATCACCTATTATGGTCTCCCGACAAATAAATGAAGTTCCGTTCGCCGATCAACATTGCTACCGCTTAGTTCAGTTTTCTGCTGACAATGGAAGTCGTATATTATTACAAGCTGTTGGGCTTTATTGAGGTCAGAAACTTCTTCCAAATTTGATCAAGCTCATCTTTTTTAGAGAAAGGTCCAGACATACTGATACTTATTTCAGGTTTGATTGAATCCTTTGGTTGGCCAGTATAAAAATAACGAGATTCATATATCCAACTACCTTCTGAATTCTTGATTCGATAGCGTAGGGTTTCACCGGCTCGATCGCCTATTTTTTCTTTCTTCTTTGAGATTAACTTGAATTCTTCTTGAAGTGCCAAGGCCAAATTTAAATATTTGAATGGATGATCTTGATTTTTCTCAGAAATTTTTCGTGTATCAAAAACTATTTCTGAATCCAAGCTTTCCAAGAGGATGCTAACTTGCTCATGAGAACTTGCGGGACCAGTGATCGAACCTATCTCTAAACAGAAACCGGATTTGTCATTCCTGTTATATTTCGATGATATCATGATTAACGCTTTCTCAGCTGCTTGCTCTCTGCCTTTCGCAGAAAGTAATTCAAGACGTAGTCCATTATCAATGTCACCTTTGATGGCAACTAATCGTCTTTCAAAACTGTCAATATCTCCTAGACCTATCCACGCGGCGGGACCCAATTTGGGTATTGGGTATTCTTTTATTGTAGGGCTTTTGGGATTAATTCCATACTTTAAAATCTGCGTGATCTTTGACGAAGTTGTCCTTTCGGAATCGGTTATTAACTTTGCTAGATCGTCATTGAGTATTGTTAAATACATTTTTTGCGATCGTGATTTCACTTGAAATCCCTTGGGAGTTTCAAATTGAAAACGTCCTATACACGGCATAGAACCATCCTTGGCTTGAGCCTGTAGAAATGAAACGAAGGTGATGAGAATGAATTTGAAATGCATTTTTCATTTTGAGAGGGATTATATTGATAATCAAGACGAAAACAGCGTTTTTAGGATTTGGCTATTAAACGTTGCTTTCAGCTCATCAGCCAAATGCATAGCTGGGAGCGGTTAACACCACCGGCCGGCGATGAGGCCGCTCAGGGCGGCGTTCATCGCCAAGGTTTGAAGGGAGTTTATGCCACCTACGAAAAGCCTTTTTCGTTTACGGACAGTCAATGCGCGCATTCAAAATAGGAAGAAGGTCACCAATGGTAACGATGGTTCCTCGCCCATCAAACTTTACTTCAGAGAAAAGCATTTGTCCTAATCCGCCCTCTGCACTGAGAGAACAATTTTCTGTTTTAACAAGAATTGCGGCTTCCCGCAGAAGCGCATCAAATGATCTAGCATCAATTTGTCCAAACATTTTCTTCTGCTTGAGAGAAGTGTCTAGTGTAATGGCGCCTGTTCCAGCAAAAGCCTTGTCGGAACTGTTAAGTAGAATGAGTTGTAACGTCTCAAGCTTCCCATCTTCTTGAGGGAACATTCCGGGCTTCCCTAAATTTTAGATAAATTTCGCTTCGGCCGTAAACGAAATTAACAACAGGCTTAAAATTGCAGCAATTTTTGTCATAGTTGAACTCCGATTTGTTTTTATATAGCAATGAAGACGTATTTGATAGGTCTGCAAATGTAGGTCCACAGCCCGTTGAATCACGGTCCGGCCGTACCT
>JBKDFX010000007.1:0-11286 GCA_046336825.1 Bdellovibrionales bacterium
GCTCCTTCACCAACGGCTGAGGAGCTCAAAGCGGGACAAAAGGGAGAGAAGGGATAGGCCTCGGCCCGACCAAGCGGCAGAAACGAGTGACAGCCAAAATGGCTGGCGCGAAGTCTGCGGAGGGACGAACCAAGGCATAGACTGGAGCGACTGGCCCCCAAGGTTCAAGGGACTTGGAAACTGAAATCAGATCGCGAAGACCTCACTTGCGAACTGGCAAGAGCATCGCGTGGCCCCACTTAGAAGCCTGCGACTCTTTGAGGATCTGATATTGTGCGACTCGCATGGTTTGGATGAATTTGGGAATCTGGCCTGAAGCGGCTGCGATAAGAGCTGCGGCAACGGCGGCTTGGATAAGCTGTTTTGGGATCATAGGAACCTCCTTAAGAAGAAATAGATGATATCGTTATTTGTTTGAATGCTGCTTTGTTGGTTCTGCAAGAGCGACAATGTTGCGTACAAATTCAAATACTGAAGCAATCTTCTCTGTTTCCAGTTCGTTGAGTAGTATTTCTAGTTTGTAGCGGAGCGGGACTGCTTTTGATCGAACGGGATCTGTCGCTAAATTTTTAAAGCTGCTTGGACTATATCCGTAACCTTGCATGATTCGGTTTCGCATTTCTAGTGTCACGGGTTTGTGTCCGTTTTCGAGTTTTGAAAGATAACTGGCTGAGAGTTTGGTAAGCTCGCAAGCCTTATCCAAACTGAGCCCTTTCTTGATGCGAATGAATTTGAGAACGGCACCATCAAAACTCTTATCGAGCCTTTCCCTGTTCTTTGCGTTTGCAACCCAGGTCTTGAATAGGGCGCGATGCTTTGAACCGCCAAGAGTTTCAACGATACGGTTGAATTCAATTTCTGAAATCCTAGCGGTGCCTTGCGAGTTCTCGATCTCGCTTAGCCATCCAACGCTACGATTTATTTTCTTTGCCGTTTCCCGAACGCTGAGACCTGCTAGCGTTCGTAAGTGCTGAATGATGACTCCAGCGTTGTCCATAAAGACCTCTCTTTCTGAATGTTTAGGATTGAAAATCCGAACATTAGGAAAATTTGGCCGAAGTTCAGAAAATCCGAACTTCGGGAAAAATTGACTGAAGAGAGGCGGCAGTGGCAGGGTTTCGGCAGGGAACGAGGGTTCCCCAAGGGGCTTTTCAGGGGTCTGCACCCAAAAGTCGAATCTCGACTCCTAGTGATTTTAACTATTTAACTTGTAACGGATTTTTTGCCAAACGACCGAAGTTACCTTCGTAAATTGGAGCGGGAAACGGGGCTCAAACCCGCGACCTTCGCCTTGGCAAGGCGACGCTCTATCAACTGAGCTATTCCCGCAATCGATTTGTGAAGGCAGATATTACTGGTAGCTGTCTCAAAGAGTCAATTTCAAAATTTTCGAAGAATTAGATAGGATTATTGACGCAAGTGATAACTAGCGACTGTAGCTGGCACCGATAACAGAGGGAACATTGATTTTATGATTTCGGGTGATTTTGTGAGCTTGAATGTAAAGACCTAAAAGCAACATTAAAAAAACCAAAGTCCATGAAGTAGGTGTTAAATATTTGAGCATAGATCAAGCTCCTTTGGTCTTTTTTGAATCCTGATAGGCTTTCCAGTATTGGTAGCCGGAAAAAAGACTCAAGACAACTGAGATCCAAAGAACTACTCTTCCCAAGGTGCCAAACCAAGGGGTCCATGGAAAAGATTCCAAAATCACAAGCACGATTCCCGTCATTTGAAAGCCCGTTTTCCACTTTCCAGCTGACTTAGCATCTAAAATAAGGTGATCAGCTGCCGCTATGGCCCGAACCCCACCGATAAAAGTGTCTCGGGCAATAAAAAGAAGGACTAAATACAGATCTACTTTTTGTAAGGATAAAAGAGTCAGTAGAACGCTGGAGACCAAAATTTTATCAGCCACGGGGTCCATGAATTTACCAAAAGTGGAAACCACATTCCATCTTCTGGCGAGGGCTCCATCCCAGGCATCTGTCAGAGATAAAAGAATAAACAGAACAGCTGCTGCAAGATCCCAGGTCCAACCGGTTTTGAGAATGGCGGGGATCATCAAAGGTAAAAAGTAAACCCTTGAAAAGGTGAGATGAAGAGGTAATGTTTGTTTCCAAGCTGGTATCATGTGAAGACAAGTGTAATTCATAGCCGCTTTTGGGGGCAAGTATGGATCGAAATTTAGCACTGGAATTTGTTAGAATTACCGAGGCTGCCGCTTTAGCCTGCAGCCGTTGGATGGGTCGTGGAGATGAGAAGCGAGCTGATCAAGCTGCCGTCGATGCCATGAGGAAGGCCTTTGATTCTGTTCAAATCGATGGAACGGTTGTCATTGGTGAAGGTGAACGAGATGAAGCTCCCATGCTTTTTATCGGTGAAAAGGTGGGTCGAGTCACAGATTCTGCTCCTAAGGTGGACATTGCCTTGGACCCCTTGGAAGGAACCACCATATGTGCCACGGGTGGAGTGGGAGCCATTTCAGTGATTGCAGTCGCTGAAAAGGGACAATTTTTACATGCCCCAGACACTTATATGGACAAAATTGCCTGTGGACCCAGTGCCAGGGGAGTGATCGATATTGATAAAACACCCACTGAAAATATCCACCGAGTGGCTGAAGCTCTGAAAAAAAATGTGAGCGATGTGACGGTGGTGATCCTGGAAAGGCCCAGGCATTTGGATTTGATTGCTGAGGTCAGGAAAACGGGAGCCCGCATTCAATTGATTGGTGACGGGGATGTTTCGGCTGCCGTGGCCGCTGGTTTTGAAGAAACAGGAATTGATTTATTGATGGGCGTGGGCGGAGCTCCCGAAGGAGTGATTTCAGCTGCAGCTTTGCAATGCCTGGGGGGCGATTTTCAAGGACGGCTCAAGTACCGAAATGAAAATGAAAAAGACAGAGCTCAAAAAATGGGAATTCGTGATATTCATCAAAAATTTTCCATTCAACAATTAGCTCCGGGAAGTGTGATGTTTGTGGCCACTGGGGTCACTGATGGCCCCTTACTTAAGGGTGTGAAATTTAGAGGTTTGGGTAAAGCCAGCACTCATTCGCTAGTGATGCGCTCAAAAACGGGGACCCTTAGGTTTATCGAAGCGTCTCATTCGTTAAATAAAAAACCGCTTTGATAAAGTTCTCTTTATCAGCCGTTTTATTTAACTCTGCTCTCTGAAATACAAAATTCCCCTACCTTGAGACAAAATGCATCTGTCTTTTTGTCTCAATGATTTTTTATTTAATTTAAATAAGTATTTTTACTATAGTCTCAGGTATTTGTTTCTGCACAAAGATCTGATCCAGGAGAGTTAAAATAAAATGCTAGTTTTTAAGCTGATATCCAGAATTTTTCTTTTGCTGATTTGGACAAGCCCTTTCGCGCAGGCTCAGGAGCAAGAACTGAACCTGGATGAGCTTAAGACCGAGGCCCCGGCTCCTTATAAAATAAAAGCCCAGGACTTCAAAATCATGGGGCGACTGGATTTAACCTGGGAATATGGCAATCCCACCCCAAGCACGAGTCCTGATGGAAAGTTGCGAAACACTTTAGAAAACAATCACCAATTTATTTTTCTTAAAATCAAAGCCTCTGAAAAATCTCACATCATGGCAGAAGTCGTAAATAAAACTTTCTTCTATGCAGAATACGCAGATGGATGGGGAGATGTTCAATTGGGAAATATCCTGGTGCCCTTTGGAGATAACCGTCGCTATCACTTATTTTATGGTGGAATTCAAGGCTACGGAGCTGACGGGGTGATGTTTGCCAATGTTTGGTCCGAGCCTGGATTTAACTTTAATTGGAAGACATCTTTGGGGTCACTCGACACCTATGTGGTAAACTCCATTTCAGCTTCCGGCGCCACAGCAGATCCAAATTTTAAAACTGAAGCCAACACTTCTCATCAGGCGGGAGGGCTTCGATTGACCAAGGAAGTCGCTTCTGGGTGGACCACGGTTCTGTCCGTTTACTCTGGGGAATATTGGCCCGGTAAAGGTCTGCATATTTTGGGTTTTGATATTTACTCTGATTATGGAACGGCTCTTTTAGGTAAAAATTTTCGTGGGGCATTGGGAATGGCTCAAGCCACAGTTTTACAATCTTCCCCCTCAAATGGACAAAGTTTTAGTAAAACCGGTGATTTTGTTGAACTGGCCACGCGCTTATTAGGCCCCGGAGAAGCACGAATTCGCTATGGTACTTATGAGGACAATTCTAAAGTTCAGTCTAACTTGAATGTGCACAATTGGAACTTAGGCTATTCCTTTCAGTTGGATGCTTTTCACATTCTTGCGGAACATCAATTTAATATGGAAGAAGTGGATGAAATCAAAAATGACATCACTCGAATCATGGTCTCAGTGAACTTTTAAGGAGCTGTTCATTATGCAAAATATTTTTAATTTTAAATTAAGAAATGCACCCCCTTCAGCCAAAGTGATGGTGACTGCTTTTTTACTTTCATTGGGACTGGCCTACGTCTACGCCGTGGCCAACATTGCCCTCGTTGTTGGGCTCACACCTAAAGATATAGCCATTCATTATTATGGAGCTGAAAACGTGATTCAAGAGGTGCAAACCAGCGCTGAAGAGTCCCTAGATTTGGATTCATTGGAGACTGAAAAAAAAGTAGAGATAGGTCCTCGTCCCAGTTTTAAAAATTTAGTTCAAGAGGGTCATTTCCATTTATTTGGAATGACCACCTTTTTCTTTTTAATGACATTCTTAGGTTTGTTTACTGGTATTGGCGAAAAAGCCAAAATGGTTTTGGTAGGGGTTCCCTTTGTGGCCATTGTTTTTGATAATGTGAGCTTTATGGCCACACGCTTTCTAGGACCTAATTTTTCTTACCTGACCGCTGTTTCAGGGGCAGTTATGGGCGTTACTTTCACTGCGCTTTGGATCGTTATTGTTTTGGAATTAATTAAAAAAAGGGAGAGTGTATGAAAACAATGATGGGAATCATTTTAATTTCTTGTTTTGCTGGAGCTGCTGAATTGGTGAGTTTAAAAGACTACCTCAAATCAGAACTGGCCCATTCTAAAAAGATGTCAAAAGAAGTTTTTAAATTGGAAGATGAACAGAAAAAAATAATGAAAAATTTAGCTCCCAATTCGGATGATGACGGATTCACTTTCTATTACGGAAAATCGGAAGCGGGTGATATTGAAAAGGCCTGCACCGTGGTCCCTCAACAGGGTAAAGAAGGTCCTTTATCCGTGGGAATTTGTTTTAGCCATTCAGGTTTGGTCAGTTCAGTGACGGTGCTAACTTCTGAAGAAGTTCGAGGTAAAAAAGTCACTGAGGCCAGTTTTCTAGATCAATTTAAAGGGAAAAAAGTCAGTGATGCCTATCAAGTGGGAAAAGATGTGAATGGAATCAGTGGAGCCACTTGGTCTTCTAACTCTGTTTCAGAAGCCATTCGTAAATCCGGTTTTGCTTACAAAACCTTTGTCGGTGGAAAAAAATGAAAACCCTAATTCTACTGATGATCATTTGTTTTTTGGGGTGTGGGTCTCAGGATCCCTTTTCTCGCGGACAGAAGTCAGCACAAGATAACAATTCAAGTGCTCAATCGGGGACAAAGCCCCTCCAGCTGAGTCGTGAACTTTTTGAAACCTCAGTGCAACCTGTGGTTAAAAAGGACTGCTCAGGTTGTCATGGCAACCCCGCTGAAAATATGCAGGCCGCTCAATCTAAGATTGTATTGGGTCGACCAGAAGAGAGCAAATTATGGATGAAAGCTGTGGGAATGTTGGGGCACCCCAAAAGATGGGATAAAACTTCGGCCGAAGCCATTTTACTATCGAGCTGGATCAACGGATTCCAGGCTGCTCCACCACCACAGGCTCCACCAGTTCCTCAGCCAGCACCTCCAGCCCCGCCTAGTGATGAAGAAGGTGCTCTTGGCTTTTTTGAAACAGCGGTAAAACCTTTATTAGAAAAATCCTGTACTCGTTGTCATGAAGGGCGTGAGCAGTACTTGGAAGCAAAAAGTTTAATCACTCCCGGTTGGCCAGAAAAAAGTGCTCTTTATAATTATGCTTCAGGAATTGGACATCGACGGGTTTGGACAAAGGAATCACAAGAATTGGCTGTGTTAAAAAAGTGGATCGAGCTCGAAAAGTAATTTTCTTCATCTTATTTCTGTCTCACCAGTGTCTTTTTGCAAAAAAAGATCATTGTCTTTTTAATCAGAAGCTTCCTAGCATGGGAAGCTTTATTGAACTGCAGATCGTGCATAAGTGTGATCAACGACCCGTAGACATCATTTTTATCGAAATTCAAAACTATTTAAATAAAATTGAAGAAGAGCTCAGTTTGTATCAACCGAAAAGTGCCATCAGTCGACTCAATAGTTCCGGTCAGATTGAATCCATCAGTGATGATTTTCTTATGATAGTAAAAAACTCAATTGAGTTTTCAGAAAAAACCCGAGGGGCTTTTGACATCAGCATTTGGCCTCTCGTTCGATTGGTTAAAACAAACTTTGCATCTAAGGGGCAGCCTCCACGGGATATAGAGATACAAAAACTGAGAAATCGAATTGATTATAAAAATATTCTAATTGAAAACTCGAGTGTCCGATTCAAAAAACCAGGAATGCAAATCACTTTGGATGGAATTGCCAAGGGCTATGCCGTGGACGAAGTGTCTGAAATTTTATTAATTAAGGGGTTTAAAAACCACCTGGTTAATTTTTCTGGGAATATGCGCTGGCGAGGGTCCCCACCAGGCGCGAAATATTGGAAGGTGAGTTTGTGGAATTACAAAACAAAAAAGGCAATTCAGTTCTTTGAAAAGCCCCAGGGGGCCATTGCCAGTTCGGGAGCTGAGCATGCCAGCTATTCTAAAGATCAGCTTTGGAATCATATTTTAGATCCCCGTCAATTAGCACCCCCAAAGCTGTGGTTGACAACCTCTGTGATGGGCCCGGAAGCTCAAGTGTGTGACGCTCTCTCAACTGCGGCCTTTGTTATGACGGAAGAAGAGATTAAATTAACTTTTAATAAGTATTTTTCCGAGTATCAGGTTTGGGGGCAGGATCTGAAGAGTGAATTGAGATGCCTTGTGGGCTGTTCTTGAATTATTATTTTTTTGCAGCTAGAAATATAAAATTCAGGAGACATTGTGGCCAAAGGAAATTGTTTTAAATGCCAATTGGAATTGAATTTACAAGAGCCCATTTCTCGTAAAGAAGAGTGTCCTCAGTGTCGTTCTGATGTCAGGGTTTGTGCCAATTGCCAGATGTATGATCCCAAAGTTTACAATGAATGTCGTGAACCCCAGGCTGAGCGAATTCTAGAAAAAGAAAGATCCAATCTTTGTGATTTTTTTAAACTCCGTTCAGGCTCGGCCTCTGTCCAGTCCGAAAAAGATCGACTCCGCGAACAAGCAGAAGCGCTTTTTAAGAACTTTAAAAAAAGTTGACGTCTGGGTCGGGTCTCGGGCTCAATAGGAACATGGCAAAAGCGAGCACCACCGAAGTTTTTAATTGTCAGCCTGAACAATTTTTTACAGTTATTGCTGACTATCCAAAATATCCTGAATTTCTACAGGAAGTGAAATCCTGCAAAGTTCTAAAAACTGAGGGTTCTAAAAAGCTGGTTGAGTACCAAGTTCAATTGATAAAATCCTTTAAATACAATCTTTGGATGACAGAAGAAAATCCCTCCCGTGTGGCTTGGGAGTTTGCCTCGGGCGACCTGTTTAAAACAATGAAAGGCTCTTGGATTATCAAAGAGGAAGCGGGTAAAACCCGAGCCACCTATGAAGTCGAAGCCACCTTTGGTATGTTTGTTCCAGGCCCCATGGCCTCTGCTGCTGTAAGTGTTAATTTGCCTAATATGATTTCGGCCTACCATCGTCGAATCAAGCAACTGTTTGGAGGCTAAAATTGGCCAATGATAAAGAAGACAAACACGGACTTGGCGAAGCCTTAAAGAAAGTATTTTCAGTGGGTGTTTCCGCAGCTTTTATGACCGAAGAGGGCATACGTAAGTATTTGGCTGATTTGAAGCTTCCCAAAGAAATACTGGAGGCTCTGCTTGCCGGAGCTAATCGGTCTAAAGATGAGATCACTCAGCGAGTGGCTAAGGAAATTAACGGAATCATTTCCAAAATTGATTGGGTCCAAGAACTTTCAAAATTTGCTGAAACTCATAAGTTTAAAATTAAAGCTGAAATTGAAATCGAAAAGAAAAACTGAGTCCTTTTAGGCTTTACAACAGCCTGCCTGTCGGCCCAAAACGTCGCTTTTCAAAAATGAGAACAATAAATAGGTCCAACGAGGGGCGCTTCGCTGGCACTTAATTCGCAATGAATTGGCTCATGATGTTAAGACTGACGCTGTGGTTTTCCAAATTGAGAAAAAATAAAATTGAGCCCCTCAAATTTCGCCGTGAAATTCGGGATCATCGAACTCGAATCCAGGGCATTTCTCGCCATATTTTTATTAAATTTCAAGATGAATTTCCAATTTTGCAATCGCTGGGACAGGGGAAGGCCGAGAGTCTTATTTCTCGCTACATTTCATTGCATGATTTGCCGAAATTAATGGACAAAAAAGAGCTTAAAAGTTGGGGATGGAATAGAAATACCACGATTTTTGAAGAGCTTCGTCTGCGATATGGCAAAACGGGACGACCGCCCATCGTCGAAGATCTGAATGACCTGGAGAAGCGTTTAAAAACTCAGGCCTTGAATCGCTGGCTGGCCAAATACACCCAAAACTTGCGCTATCAGTTGAAGGCAGAGCTGGAAGTCCTTGAAATGATTGCAGATACTTTGGATACAAAGGTTTATCGGGGGCCAGAGTTGGGTTTTCGGCCTCAAGAGCGAGATGCTGGACATTTTTTAAGAGCCTCGGGTTTTACACGCGAAGCTGACATCGCTGATTTTGTGGAACCCTATGTTCGAACCCTGTCTCTTCAGATGGATGCTCTTGGTATTAAAACCCGAGCGAATTAGTCGATTTAAGGCCAAAGTCCATCTTCAGTTTTTCTAAAATGTACCGATTTAAGACAAATGGATTCTAACGAGATCATGCTTCTTTCAGTTATTACAGTTGTATTTTTCTGTTTGTCCTGTTGGGTGCTTATTACCCAAGTGCGAAAGCCACTCAATGAGTATTCTGGTTCTTATTCCAGACGTGCTTTGCGAATTAAAAAAGCCTACGGAGTGGCCAGCTGGGCGATTATGTCCATGACGCTTTTAGGCAGCCTTGTTATTTCTTTTTATCAAGTTTTTACCCAGCTATAGTTCAAAATGTGAATGCTATTAATTACACATCTGAAGATCAGCTTCAAAAAGCTATCTCAAGGCTTGAGAAGACCCAAGATCAGTGGAGAATCTTGAGTCTTGAGGAAAAAGTTAAAGCCATGTCTGAGATGGCAAACATTCTATTAGATAAAAAATCGGAGCTGGCTCGATTGGCAGCTCTTGAAATGGGTAAGCCCATCAAATCTGGGGAAATGGAAATCGAAAAATCAGCGCGAGCTCTGAAACAAATTCCCAACCTGTGGAAAACTCCTCAAGCCCCTCTTGAAGCTCAACCCTTCGGAATCGTATTTTCGATACAGCCTTGGAATTTTCCCTTTTGGCAAGTTTTCAGAATGTGTGCTTCGGCTTGGACAGCGGGAAATGTGGTTTTACTGAAACATTCGGAGCTTGTTCCGCAAACAGCCATCGAAATTGAAAAGTTATGTCGTTGGTCTATGGGGCCTCTATTGCAAAATGTTTTACTTGAGCCTTCAAGAATTCATCAGTTGATCGAGCAGGAACCTCGGGTGAGATTTGTGACTTTCACGGGAAGCACAAAGGTCGGTCGCCTGATTGCAGAAACCTGTGGTCGATCTATGAAGCCAGGAATATTTGAACTCGGAGGCAACGACGCTTACTTGGTTTGTGAAGATGCGGATTTGGATCTGGCCGCTGAAAAGTGCGCTCAAACTCGACTGGTCAATTCAGGGCAAAGTTGTGTTTCGGGGAAAAGGTTTTTCCTTCATAAGAGTATTAAAAATCAATTTTTGCAAAAATTTGAAAAAAGCCTTCAAAAATTTTTATGGGGTTCCCCATTGGATGGTGAAACAGACTTGGGTCCGCTCGCCCATGAAAAATTTAAAACTCAATTAAAGGAACAAATCTTGAAAGCCCAATCTGAAGGGGCTCAGTTTTTTGCAGTCAAACCCACAGGGGAGAAAGTGTCACTCGCTGATTTTCCCCCTATGGGATATTTGGATTTTGCACAAAACTGGAGAGCTTTTGAAGGGGAAGAGATTTTCGGCCCAGTGGCGTTAATTTATGAATTTGAAGACTTTGAAGAAGTGAATTCAGCCATCAACCGGGGGCCCTATGGACTCGCGGGAGGAATTTTCACTCAAAGGCGAACTCTCGCCCAACAAGCGGCTCGAATGTCGCAGGTGGGCACCTTTGCCTGGAACGAATTTTGTCAATCCGATCCTCTTTATCCTTTCGGCGGTTGTAAAGACTCTGGTTTTGGCCGAGAGATGGGGCTCATTGGAATTGAGCAATTTGTTTCTTGGAAGGTGTTGAGAGGTTTTTAATGTGGTGTGACCTCGAGCAATCCGTTTGGCAGGAGCTAAAAAAACTCAATCTCATTCAAAGGAAATTACTTCTCTGTTGCTCTGGTGGAGCTGATTCTGTGACCCTTTTCTGGGTTCTAAAAAATTTGAATTTAAAATTTTCAGTGATTCATTTTCATCATGGCAAAATTCAAAATAAAGCCCAGAGTGAGTTTCGTGACAGAGCGGCGATATTTGTTGAAAAGCTTTGTGAGGCTCAGGGTGTTTTATGTGAAATTCATAAAAGCTCTACGGGTTTATTAGGTGAAGCTGAGGCCCGGGATTTCAGACGATCAGTTCTTTTTGCAAGAGCTAAAAATTCTTGGATTCTGATGGCCCATCACCGAGATGACCTTTTAGAGACTCGGCTGATGCGGTTGATTCGTGGCACGGGCCCGCAAGGTTTGAAGTCCATGCAGATAAAAAAGGGAGTGTTGATTCGTCCCTTTTTGGAAACTTCAGCCCAGGAGCTTAAACATTATTTGAAAACAAAAAACAAAGATTGGCTTGAAGATCCCAGTAACCAAGATTCCCGGTATTTGAGAAATTGGCTGAGAAACCACTGGATCCCCGCCCTTGAGGCCAGGCAACCAGGAGCTGCTAAAAGATTAAGCTTGAGCCTTGAATCCTTGAGCCAAAATAAATCCCCTTGGTTTGCAGCCTCAATTAAGCGTGATGGGCATATCAAACTGGAAGTC
>JBKDFX010000108.1:0-15525 GCA_046336825.1 Bdellovibrionales bacterium
AACGAGAACTGGTTTTAGGTGAACTCAGCACTATCAAAAAAGCCTCACTGCCCTTGTTTGCAGCCCTCGGGGGAATGATTGTCCCTGCCCTCATTTATGTTTTTATGAACCCTGAATATCCAGACAAAGCGGGATGGGGAATTCCCATGGCCACCGATATTGCTTTTGCTCTAGGGGCCCTGAGCCTGCTTAGCAAACGAGTTCCCACCGCACTTAAGGTCTTTTTGATGGCTCTCGCTGTCATAGATGACTTAGGTGCCATTTTAGTGATCGCCTTTTTTTACACCTCTGAAGTCAAACTTATAGCGCTTGGTTTTGCGTCCTTTGGTCTGCTGACAATTTTATTTCTTCAAATTCGCCATGTCAGATCCTACCTGATCTACATCTTAATTGGTGCAGGAATTTGGAGTGCCTTTTTAATTTCTGGAGTACATGCCACCATTGCTGGAGTTTTGATTGGTTTGATGACTCCAATTAAATTTCGCGACAATAACAGACCTGAAGGTCACTACTCTCCCCTCACTGAGCTTGTTCATAAAATACATCCCTGGAGTCAGTTTTTTATCATGCCCGTTTTTGCATTTTTCAATGCAGGAGTGGCCATGGGAGAGAAAAGTTTGACTGAATTGATTGCTAATCCCATCAATGAGGGCGTTTTCCTGGGTCTGTCAGTGGGAAAACCCATCGGGATCACTGTGTTTTGCATTGTGGCTGTGACACTGGGTTTATCCTCACTGCCACGTGAAACTCGCTGGTCACACATTTTTGGAGTGGGGATGCTAGCTGGAATTGGCTTTACAATGTCCTTGTTTATTTCATCACTCTCAATGAACAGTGAACAGGAGATCTTTTCCAAAACAGGGATTCTCATTGGCTCTTTGATTTCAGGAGTTTTCGGATATCTGTTTTTAAGATTTTGGCCTCATCACAAAGCTAAATAGCAGAATCAACTGGCTCGACGTAAAAAAATAACGGGCTTCTTCTTTTTTGTTTGCAGCTTTTTTTTAGCTGCGCCACTTAATTTAAATAGAACTACTGACAGAAAAATAAATAAATAACTCTGCCAGTAGTTCAACCACTTTCGATCCAGCCTCACTGGTAAATTTTGATCTTGAGGAAGATAAGCCACCAATTTCTGCCCCGGCTTTAAGTTAAATGCGAGTGGCGTCGTCATGTCCACAGCTGCAATAATTTGTTTTTTCGGTCCATAATAGCGAAATACAGGAACATTTAATTTTAGATTTTTTAGAAAAATCTGACGATTCACAGTACCATCAAAAACAGCTCCCACTTTTGTAGAATTGTTTATGACTTTTTGTAATGCAGAATAGGCTTGAACAGCCAAAGCCAGAGAACCCACAGAGGCTAACAAAAAGAGAGGGCGAAAAACTTGTGCCAGTCCTCTTTCAAAACTAAATTTAGTTTTCTCTTCAGCCAAAACTCCAGCGTAGTTATTTGACCACTTGATAAGCTTAGATTGTTCAATTTCAAGAATGAGAGGCACTTTCATTTGGCTCAAAAAATGACTGATACTTAAATTACGGAGCCTTTGAATGAGATAGTTTTGAGGAAATGTGACCAACAAACACCATACAGCTACAGCGACGAGTAATGATAAAAGCAAATCTATTTTAGAAAAATTAAAAATAAACTTGTAGCTGACAAGAAATCCCAATCCCATAAAAATTTGCATCAGAGCTTGAGTTCGAGAGGTTGCCTCATAAAGCAAGCCTAGCTTTGGGTTTTTATGCGATAAAAGAACGGGAATAAACTCTCCCATCACATAGGGAGGGCTGACTGACTTTTCTTTATCGACAAGAAAATACTCTTTACCGTTCATCCCTTGAAAACGAAGAACCACAGAGAACAACCCACGAACTTCCTCAGCAAAGCCGACGACTTGACCCCATTTTTGGATGTACAAACTCTGAAACCAAAAGGCTTGAATCAACCGAAGAAATCCAATAACAGACAAAAAAAGGCCGAAACAAAGTACAATAAATCCCATGACTTTGTATCGGCAAATTTAAATCAAAATTTCAAATGTAAAAAAATGATTTACAGCTGGACTATTGTACGGGAACTTTGACTTTAACTATGACCTGATCCTTAACTCCGACGCCCATATATCGAATACCTTCAATTTTAAATTCTTTTAAGCTGATAGGAAATTCAGCCATCAATTCATTCCCATTAATTTTAAAAGTGCCCTTGATGGGTTTTTCAATGCCCTTGATTTTAATGACTCCCGTACCCTTGCCGTTTTCTCCTTCAGCTTTGACCAGAATGGCATTGGGATGTTTGCTGGCCTCAAGGTACTTAAGAGTGTGCTCATCTCTCAACTCAATACCTGTTTTAACCGTGGTTAAATTCACCATGATATTTTCAGCCGTGAATTTAGATCCCATTTTTTTAGCAGAACCTTTCACATCTGAAGTTTTTCCTGTGAAATTTCCAGCAGGTGATAGCTTTATGTCAAAACTGGCTTCTGCAGAAAAGGCTAAGTTACCAAAAATTAAACAGGCAAGAAAAATTGACTTCATAAATACTCCTTATCTCAACTAGGATAATCAATTGAGCCTGTTGGGCGCAAATCGAATTTCAAAGGTCGTGTATGGCGCTGGACCCAATATCAAAACGAGTCACTCAACTTAAAACACCCCTCGAGGTGCAAAATTATTTGTACGATTTTGATTACAATCCCTCTGCTGAACTACAATCCGCACTCACCACCATCAGGACCGGTCGAGCTCATTGCCTAGAGGGCGTGTTTGTTGCAGCCAGTATCCTGGAGCATCACGGCTTTGATGCCTGGTGCATGAGTTTTGAAAGCATAGATGGACTGGATCACTGCCTTTTCGTCTTTCAGAATCAAAAAGGTCTATGGGGTTCTATTGGTAAATCCCGGGATAAAGGTCTGCACGGGCGCCCTGCTCAGTTCGAAACTTTAGAAAAATTAGCGAGAAGTTATGAAGTTCCCTACGTGGATCATTCGGGACGAATCAAAGCTTGGCAAGTGGCTCATTTGGATGAAGTGGGCTGCGATTGGAGACGTAGCACTCGAAATGTTTGGGCCTTTGAAAACCATCTCCTTAAAATCAAACACCACTCTTTGAAGTCTTCAGACTCAAAATTCAAAAAAATAAAGGACCGTTATCTTAAACACGGTCCTCCTCCACCCGAAAAGCACTGGTGGTATCCAAAGTAGGACTAAGGCAAAGTCATATTGGGAGCAAAAGTAACAGCAATAATTATTGTAATAATTAAAGGAACCAAGGCAAAGCCAAAATAGGGAAGCATTTCTTTCATGATGGCTTCATCTTCTTTTTGTTTTTGAATTTCTTCTTTTGTCAGATTTGTTTCCATTGCAACTCCTCAAGCTTGATTTTAGTAAGATAAAACAATTTAGTTTTCATTGCAATCATAGGTCGTTTTTGTAGGATAAGGCCCTCTGTTATCAACAGAGCATTTTTTGAAGAAAAAATCCTTTTCCTCTTCGTTCACTTCACGCACTGGCATCCCCCAATCAATAAAATAAGTTTGTGAGGAAAGAGCCGCAGGATGAACTTTAGGTTCTTTTTTTTTCTCTGAAACACAACCCATTATGAATAAAAAAAGAACAAGGAGACTTCTCATCTCCCTATTCTAAAGTTTGAAATGAAACTTACCAAGCACAGCTCGACATAAGTCTCGGCTATAAATCTTTTAAGATTTCTTGAGCTGCGTTAAGCCCAGGAGTACCCATAACTCCCCCGCCTGGGTGAGCTCCGCTCCCACAAAGATAAAGATTTTGCACTGGAGTTCGGTAATTGGCGTAACCTGGGACTGGTCGCATATGAAACATTTGATCTAAAGACATTCGACCGTGAAATAAACTTCCGCCAGTTATGCTGTACTCTCTTTCCATGTCCAACGGAGAAATCACCTGGCGATGGAGAATCGAATTTTTAAAATTAGGAGCGTATTCATTCATGATTTCCACACAGCGATCAGCAAAGCTGTCTTTTATCTGATCCCAGGTTTGACCATTTTTTAAATTATAGGGACCGTATTGCACAAACATATTCATCACATGCTGTCCAGCGGGGGCCAGAGTATTATCCACTGAAGTTGGTATTGTGCATTCCAGTATGGGATTTCGACTGGGGCGTCCTGCAACAGAATCACTGTAGGCCTCTTCGATGTATTGCATGTCAGGACAGATGTGAATTGTTCCCATGTGCTGAGGCCCTAAGTTTTTACCTGGCATAGCTTTAAAGTCTGGCAGCTCTGAAAGGGCGAAATTAATTTTAACTGAAGCACTGTCATAATTAATTCGACGAACATTTTGTAAAAAAGACTCTGGTAAATCCTGTTCATCCACCAGCTTCAAAAATGTCATGTTTGGGTCAGCTCCTGAAGCGACAATTTTAGCACCAATTTCTTTGCCATCCGCAATCACACCTTTGGCTTTTCCATTTTGGATCATGATTTTCTGAACCGGCATACTCGTGAAAATATCCACACCAAGAGCCGTGCAAGATTTAGCCAAGGACTGAGTTAATCCGCCCATGCCTCCGCGCATGTAACCCCAAACACCTCGAACACCATTACACTCACCCATAACATGATGAAACAAGATATATGAAGTTCCAGGCATGGAAGGCGAAGCATTAGCACCGATCACAGCATCAGTCGCTAGAGTTGTTTTCAACTCTTCGCTTTCAAACCAGTGATTAAGCATATCCGTTGCTGAACCAGTTAAGAATCGCATGAGCTCAGGCCAGTTGTGTTTTAATTTTTTTCGGTTTTTGAAGAGCAATCCACCCAAGCCAGTTAAATCGGAAAAGTGAATGTTACCTGGATTGGGAGGGGTCATGGTCATCATGGGTTCTAAGACTTCTGCCATTTCCTCAAGAAGCGCTTCGTATTGAGGATACCTTTCGGCATCCTTGGTGCTAAATTTAGAAATCTCTCGACGAACAAGATCTTTATCTGGGCCCAGAAGTAGAGATTTTCCATTCAAAAATGGAGTGAAACTGGAAGGGTTACGAGGAAGCATTTCAAAGCCAAATTCCCGAAGCTTCAAATCCGCAATGATTTGGGGTTTAAACAGACTGTTGACGTAAGAAAGAGAGGAAAATTTAAAACCTGGAAAGGTCTCTTCAGTCACAGCACAACCACCCACAGTGTACCTTTTTTCAAAAACGGCCACTTTGTGACCGGCTTTAGCCAAATAACCCGCAGTCACAAGGCCATTGTGACCACCACCGATAATGATGGCATCATAGTTTGGTTTTAGATTAGGCACTGATTCCCCCTCGTTTTTAGACTCAGGGATTCAAGTACTTCTTACAAAAAGAGTCAAGAATTCATACATCCAAATGATCTGGAAAGCTCTCCCGTAGGCCCTGAGCTGGTATTACAATTGAATAGGTTCAACCGAAGACCTAGAAAGGGTACGTGTATGAACAAAATAGCGATCTACTTATCTCCCCTGATTGTAAGCTCTGTTTTAGGCCCTCAAATCGCCTTTGCTCAATTTAATGAGGACTTGGCTAACTCCATCACGTCCAATATTTATAATATCCAATCCACCTGTTCTTCTTCAGGTCAATACACAGCCCAAGCCCTGGCTCATACTCGAAAAATAAAGGCTCACCTTGAAGCCCTCAAAAACAACGCAAAGTGCAAAGGCCTTCCAGAAACCATGGATATTTCACTCAATAAAATGCGAGAGAAATTGGAAGCCATTCAACTGGAGCAAAGTAGAATAAACAACAACAGTGATCCCGTTGGCTTCACTTCTCTCGGTCAGCAAATCATGGCCCTCAGGACCTTCGCACAAAATATGCCCATGCTTAAAAATTCGGTCTTGGGTGGCCTTCTTAAGTCAGTCATGCAGAGCCAACGTCTTCAATCTGTAGCTCAAGGTGGGGAGGATGTGGAAGCTGATCCCAGAAAAAAAATCTCCAAAGATCAGGCTCAACAAATTCTTTCTGCTAAAAGCACTTTCCGAGAAGCTGCCAACACAGGACTTTCATTGGTCAATTCCACTCTGGATAGCTTCACCAATTCCTATCAAGACTGTTTGGATGATTCTGCCACGACTGCGGCTTACTTAGCTTCAGGAATGACACAAATGCTGGCCTCTTTTGTATCAACGCCTGAAGCCAGTATCACTGGAAATAACGTAGCTCAATCGGTTAACAAACTCGTTTCATTCTTGGGCCGAAATAAGAAATACATGACAGCTCTCCGTCAACTCAATGAAATCGAGTTTCATACAACTCTTAGTTGTTTAGTCGAAATGACAGCAGAAGGCTATTGTGCCGTTGAAGACGCTCAGCTTTTACTGAACGACATTAAAAAAGACTATCATCTCGTTGAAAAAACCGTGGAGCCCACCACCGCAGAAAAAAAGGCAGGAGCTAAGTCTTACTCGTACATTGAAGCTGAAGCTCGTAATTTCAAATCTTTGCTGACCAATGGCCCCATGGCTGGGCAGTACATCCTCACCTACCAGTTACCCTTGGTCACTGAGTGGGTCAATAAAATACAATTTGGTGTCGAGCCACAACTTCCTACAGAAGCCACTTTCCAGGTTCAAACTTTTCAAACGGGCTTGGAACCTTTTGTAAGAATGAAGCTTATGCTTGGTTCATTTAACCAACAGCTTTCACAGATTAAGGGAATTCCAGATCTGGCTGGAAAACAAAATTTAGTTCTTGAGATGCTGATTAAAATGTCTGATGCCATGACCCGAGTTGAAGGCCCCAATGACAATTTCTTTCTGCGTGTTTGGCAAGTTCGTCAAATGCCTTTTGCATTGTTAGGCATTCCTGAGAGCGAATTTCCCACTGAAGTCTTTGTGCCTGGACCAAATAATAATCTTTTAGAACCAATCGAATACCTTCAAGCCCGATACAAAACTTTACCGCAGTTTAAAAATCCAGAGGCTCTAGCTGAATCCATCAAAAGGAATGCGGAGGACATCTACAACAAAGCTGAGTTTTTAGCTCAACAATTTTTCCTTCAGTTTTTCATTCCTGATGAAGTGGCCGTGGTCACTGAAAGTATGGTGGGAATGAATAAGGGTGATGTCAGATCAGCACTCAGATATATCGATCTCTATTTAAAAGATTTTGTCGAGAGAATGGGTGATCCCAAACAAGGTGATGCTTCCTTCGTTGTGATGGCACTAGATATACGCAAAAGAATCGGTCATATTCTTGCACGCTACAAACAAATGCATGAATTTGGTCTCGAGCTGATTGAAATGCAAAAAGCAGGTAAGTTAGATGCCAAGGAAATGCAAGAGCGCATGATTCCCATGGCCCGTGACTTTATTCAAGATGTCTACGATCAGTTTAATGTGAAAAAGATGCGGGCGGCTTGGTTGTCTTACCGTTTGAATTTATTAGTCCGCAAAGACTATTCCTTAGCGATGCAAAAACGCACTTTCAGTGATAAAAATATGCAGGATCTTCTTTTAGCTACTGGAATTGAATCGTTGAATCAATTATTTGGTCAAGCTGGAATTAACATTGCCACGGCTGAGATAGATTTGGCCCAAGCCAGAAGTATCTATTGGCAAAACTTGGGAGCCTTAGAAAAAATCTCGCAAGCTCCCATGCAAAACTACATCAACCAGTACCGTTTAATTTCTGATCCTAATATTGTGAACAATCGCGATCTACTGAGAGAGGCCAATAAATACTCTTACAATCGATATGCAGAGGAAACTCCCATCGATAATTCGGGTTGGGGATGGTGGAGAGCCATTAAAGGCGCCGTCAATAATATCGCGGCAGGGCTAGGATTCTCTGGAAATGTTCGTTACGGATTCCCTCCCGTTTCACAACAAATTTTTAATACTCGTCGCCCTGACTTAACTGATGGTTCAAGCAATGATGCTCAAAAAATCTGGGCGAAAAACTGTTCGTTAGCTTTGGCTTTTTACGATTTAAGTCCCTATTGGTATCTTTGTAAAAACAGCCTCTACTATTCGGGATTCTATGACAAGGCTAAGTACTCAGAAAACAAAGCTGTCAGTGATTTTATCCTCAATGAGCTTTCCACACCCTTTGCCAAAACTGCCTATAAACATATAGAAAAGCCGAGCTCTGCCACTAAAGATGATTTCAATCGAAATCGCAAAAGTCGTGTCTGTGCCCTTCGTGACCACTACCGTAAAAACTACGTCGTTCAATTAACAGCAGGACTACAAAGGGAAACGGAAGTTTACAGTAATGAATTTACAACCATTATAGAAAGACCTGTGATTGAACAACCCACAGTGCCTGAAGTTCCAGTGACTCCACCAGTCACACCAGTTGAACCAGTGGAACCGACTCCACCTGCTGATGGCACTTCAAATACGAAGTTCTAACTTCCGAAACTGAATTAAATTTGCTAGCGTGAGCCCCATGATGAATTCATGGAGCTCACGTCACTTCTTTATTTTTATTGCCCTCACCTACTTGATTCGCATTGCGTTCACTTCTTTTGTTGGCCTCATCGATGATGAGGCTTATCACTGGACTTGGACTCAGGATCTCATGCTCAGTTATTACGATCACCCAGGAATGATTGCTTGGCTTGAAAAATTATCAACTCAATTTTTGGGTTCGACTCTGTGGGGCGTTCGACTCCCCTCATTTATTTGTTACTCGGCTGCTGTTTTTTTCTTCTATCAATTAGCTAAAGATTTATTTGATAGAAAAGTGGCTCAACTGGCCACAGCCCTCTTTTTATGGTCACCTTTCTATGGTTTTGGCGGATACGTGGCCTCGCCTGAAGCCCCCTTTATTTTATTTTGGCTTCTTGGTGCCTGGGTCTTTTGGCAGGGCGTTCGACCTGATGGTCAACGCTGGAGCCAAAAAAAAACCTGGCTCACTTTAGGAATCATTATGGGAATTGGTCTCAACTCCAAGTTCATAATTGCCCTGCTGGCTCCTGCCTTTGGGCTTTACATGATCACCACCTCCCATTGGAGAATGTTGCTCACTCGTTGGCCTTGGCTAGGAATTTTGATAGCCACAGTACTATGCCTTCCCATTTTTATTTGGAATCATGAGTACGGCTGGCCTGGATTTATTTATCAATTTTACGACCGACATACAGGCCGAGAGTTTTCAATGGATCGTTGGCTTGTCTGGTTATCAGCTCAACTTGTTTTTTACACGCCTGTTTTATTTGGCTGTATGTTAGCCTCGCTCTTTCAGTTCTGGAAGGGTTGGAAACAAGCTCGATTTCGATTTCTTTTTTGCATGGCTTTTCCCAGCCTGGCTCTATTTTACCCCCAACCCCTGTGGGCTGACTACAAGCCTCACTGGGCGGGAGCAGCTCATCTTTTTTTACTCATTGGTGCCAGCTACTTAATTCTAAACTCTCTTCGTTGGAAAAAGGCCTTACTTGTTGGAATTCTGAGCTTTTATATTCCTTTGAATCTGCTCAGCTACACTCCCTTTTTAGGACCTTGGATGCCGACGGTTTACGAACAATTAAAATTAGAAAAGCCGTGGGATTCCAAGTGGGACCTAAGCAATGAGTTTTATGGTTGGCGCGAGTTGGGGAAACAATTAAATGAACTCCAGCACAATTATCATCGAGACAGTGGCGCTCGACCTTTCATAGCAGCACTTCGTTACGAAACCACAGCTCAGACTTGGTGGGGAACTCAACAAACCACCTATATGCTCTCTGGTGTTCGAAGCCATTACACGGTTGTTCAAAATAAACGAAAGCTTTTGGAAGGCCTAAAGGGGTTACCAGCACTTGTGGTCACCACTGAAAAATATCCTGCTGATCCTAGAAACTATGCAGTATGGGAAAAATGTCAGTCACAGGAATTCCCGATCTATCGGGGAAGGCATTTGGCTCGAAATTTTACCATTTGGACATGCACTCAATTCAATGGATTGATTGAGCGCTAGTTGAGTCTTTCGCAAAAATGTCGATAATAAACGGGCGATCCATAGCTGTTGAGACTCACAAAAACCTTTAACATAATTGCACTTTGAGAAGTCTGCGGTATTCGAATCCGACTCAAAATACTTTTTGTTTTTTCCAACACCTGTTGAGGTCCGTTAGGAATAGAATAGGGCGACATATTGAAAGTATAACAGTCTGCACAGAAAGGCCGACCTGACTGAAGACGCTCAAGTTTAACATTCTTCACATTCACCCTTGTGAACTGCGATTGATCAGCATTTGGTAATTTCAGGCTGTCTAAATCAGTTGTGAAAGGGTGGGAAATTCGGCCCAAAGATCTTTGATTGACCTCATCCAGCTCTAGATAAATTGCATTTCTTTGGTCTTCAGTTTTACAAAAATACTTCTTAGTGATTTGTTGTCCAAAAGCTAAAACTTGATGAGCTGTCAAAGTTAAGAAAAAAACGGCCAGTATTTTCATTTAATCCCCCAGGTTGAAACTTCGATAACTTCTATCTGGCTCAATGTAAAGAATCTTTCACAAGCCTTCCAAAGCAAGTGGCCCTATTTCGCAACGGTGTCTCATTTTTAAACACTTATAATCCCTCAAAATAGCTTTGATTCATTTTGAGACGGTACTGATCTCGCATTGTGCAAAAGCATGAAAAATACTGCTGTAAAACTCATTACTCTATTCACTTTCATTCTCTCCTCCCTAGCCTCCAGCCAGTCCCTTTATATTCCTGAAGGGTATCCAGCTATGAAAATGATCTCCCCTTATGAGGTATTTTCAGGTGATCTGCAATTCGCAGAAATTCCCGAGTTGGCAAGTTTTAATGCGAAAACGGACCCTGAAATGCGTGGAATCATGTACACATTGGCTAAAAAAGGAATTGCCATTGGCCTGGGGGACAACCCCAATCGTGATTCTTACTTTGATTTAAGTTCAGAGGTTGTCGATATCATATTAAAAGAGCCACCAGCGGCCTTTGGAGTGCCTACACCTGACCGCAAAACTGAAGTGGGAAGACTTCATTTTTTAACTCACGACCCTGTTCACTTTGTACCTGACATTCCGGGCTTACGCTTGAAACATTTGGAGAATATTCAAGAGACCGAGAAAAGAATATGGAAAATCTTGTTAGTGAAGGAGGCTCTTGCCTCGGCATGGTCAACTCAGTACTACGTGCAAAAATACTGGAATTGGCGCAATCAACAGCGTGGAGAGTACCCTCAAGAAACTTTCGAAAAAGCCAACAATGGTTTGGCTTCAATTGGGGATTTTACCAAAGCAGAATACATGGATTTAGTTCTTGCAGCTGTCACCGGCCAAGTCAGCGAGTACTTCAAGCTGGCCAAGAAATCATTGAATTTTGAGGCCTATTTAAGAGCTCGTGACGCTGGAGTTCCCATGGTGCTTCCACGTTTAGATGAAAAAATGCCACCCGCATTAGAAAAACTGGTGATCAAGCATGGACTTGCTCCCCTCATGACAATTGTTAATTACATTTTTCCAAAGACAGGACATTTGGCCTTTAGCCGCTACGCTAAAATGCAAGCCGCCTTTTATGTGCAGCCCTGGTACATCAAATGGAATCATGAATTTCAAATTGGTGAAGACATTGACACCCTAGAAAAAAATCTTGAAAAGTCCATGCAAGAATTTCGAGATGATGTTTTTTTAAGAAATGTTGAAGCTCCTCCAGCAGGTCTTTTTGAGATCATGCACATCCGTAACAATATAGCTCATATCGGACGAAAATTGATTGAATTACAAGTTCTAGGAGAACAAAACCCTGGAATTCATTCCGAAGCTCAAAAGGCCTCAATTCAGCTTTTCATTGATTATGCTAAAAAAATAAATGAAGAACTTCTTAAATTTAAAGACTCCAAGTCTCCTATTTCATCAACATCTCGAGAAATGGCAATTAAAAGTTATGATTTAATTTTAAGACAATTGGAGCATTCAATTCCCATAGATAAATTCATACCTCGACATCTCAAACTTGGCATGGCTGACTACGAGCATTTTTGGAAAGACATCCATGCCGTTGTTTTACCTCGTCCTGAAATGATGACAAAATTTATGTCGGCAAAGGGAGTATGGCGACGTGCTTTAGTTCAAAGATTTACTGGAGTTATCCCCGAGGCTCGTCCCGCTGGAAAAGAGCGAATCAAAGATATGGAAGAAGCTCTTGCAACCCGATACAATAAAAACCGTGTCGGAGCTGTACTGGCCACATCATTTTCTGAATTGAACAGTCCCATCCAAAAACTTGAGGAGTATGTTCGATTGGCTAGTCATCAAGTCGAAAACGTTTATCTAACTCAAGTTCAAGAAAACCTCGACATTGATTTTGAAACTCGAAAAAAACTAGCTCTAGAAGCTCTTCAATTTGTTAAAGAAATGAAAATAAGGGTTCAGTCCATTACATCTGGTGAATTAAATCCAACAAATTACTTATTAAATGAAAAATCATTAATTCGATATATCGAAGTCAAAATGGTGGCTTATGCTCATATCATTGAATTGCTTGAAAATCGCCGTGGTCAGAAGCGAGTCTTGCAAGCTTTCGAAACAAGCTTACAGGCTGAAAAATCAGCTGAATCACAAAAACAATTTAAAAATTCAATTGTAAACCAAGCAAAAGAATATTGCAGCTTATTGGCACGGGCTTGTTTACGTAAAGATGGAAAAGTCATACTCATGGGCCAAGTGGATTATGAAGGTATAGAAAACTTTTCTGATGAAATATTAAAAGAAGCTGATGGTCGTAATGATATGATTGACTTAATCAATGTTAAAAAGTCTGGCCCAAATTATGTCAGATCAGAAGTGAAAGAATATCTACCTGTTAGAAAAGCGATGGAAATTAAAGATTGTCGTTCCACGGTATCCATTAAAAAGTAGGCAAGAATGATTATAAAACTTTTCTTTTTTACTTTTTTTTTGGCCACTGCTCATTGGGCCTGGGCCAATCCATTCCCTGAAGCTTTGGATGCCCATGAAAAAAGAATGAAAATCAATATTGAAAATCGCTTTTTGCCAACCGTAGAAGATTCTTCACTTAGCAAAGGGCTCAAAAATAGGATTAAAGCAGCTTCAATTAATTTCTTAACTGCTTATAAATCTAAAGCTGAACAACTCAAAGCCGATTACGAAACTGTCTTTGTAAAATTTGAAAAAAATGAAGTTGCGAAAAACCGAAGCACTCACCTGGAAACAGGTTTAAAATGGGCCACCCAGATTGTTCTTAAGAGTATGGCTGTGATTTCATCTCATGTACAAAAAAATGCAAATGAAAGGCTCATTGAAAAAGAACTTAAGAAAATTATTAAAGCCACATCTCAAGTTCAGTTAACTGATGAAAATAAAAACCATGTAAAACCAGAGCCCATGGCTCGTGTGGAAATTATCCCGATGAAAGCCAAGGGGTCAATTCGCACACTTTGTAGTGCATTTTTAAAACTTTGTTTCCAAGAATCCGTCACTGATTTATTGGAAGGACTTCCCGAAGAGCAGTTCTTACGTCAATATCCCGAAAATCCTAAATTTTGGACACGACGAACCAATGGAAGTGACTTAAGCCCAGGGCTTCCTCAAATTCCCGAAAATGCGGCAGTTATCTTAACGATGAATCATGATCACCAAATCCTGGACTTAAAATTTGTCCGAAAAATTGCACGTGCTCTGGGAATCGCAAGAACCGCACTTCTTACCACCCGTGTTGTTTGGGCCCTGGGTAAACAAGATCAAAACACTCTTTTTATACAAGATAAGGACTTGTCCTCTAAGGTAACAGAAGTTCTCAAAGATTCATCGCAAAATAGGTCAGCCGTGGCCATTTACCCAGAAGGCAACTTGCCCTTCCCTGAAACGCAATTTCCCATGATTTCAAAAATGGGGGCCTATATTATGGCTCGAAAATCAGCCATTCAATTAGCCGAAGTACGCCCGGTTTACCTGATTGATATTCAAAGCAACTTGTTAAAATATTCCACCTCTTTAGATCCAATCCCCCTTGAGTTTATCGTATCAGAACCTGAACTAGTGCCAACTCAACCTCTTGGCAAAAGAGATGCCTGGTCTGAAAAAAAGCGACTTGAATTTGAGACCAGGGCCAATGGATTAGAAACTCGGAGTTTGATGGTTGATTTAAAATCTGGCAACCTGATACCGGGCACGAACACTCGTGCTGCCATTGAAATCAACGAAGGGTCTCGAGATTGCCGAACAGCAGTTGGATTATAGTCTTAAATTTATTCTTTAACTTAATTCTCATCAGCAGCTGCCTATTGAATTGGTTGAAACCAAGATCGGCTTGGATGTGGACACTGAGTTTGATCTCTTCCATTTACTACGCCCCCCTTTGGTTGTTCAGTTTAAGCCTCACTGCTTTTTTGATCTTATTAAATTTAGATTTTTTATTTTGGATTCCTAGTCTGATTACTTTTTTGAGCTTAAGTCTTGTTTTTATATTTAAAATCAAAAACAGCTCACTTAATTTTCAAGAAGTCAGCTTTAGGCGACTGTTTTTCCCCCAGCTTTTGCCTGTAAAACCAAATTCTCAGCTGAGTTGCCCTCTCGATGGAGGAACTCAAATCATTGACTATTTTTCACCGAACGGAAATACAAGTCGTGAAGCAATTTTTTTTCTTTTTGGTGGTGGATTTCTTAATAACGATCAATCTCAATTGCGACTCTTTAACAAAAGATTAGCAGAAAATGGTTATCATGTTTTTGCTTTGAATTACCGCCAACTTCCCCAGTTTCCTTGGCCCACACCCTTAAATGATATTTTAAAAATGATCCCATGGACATTGAATGAATTAAGCTCTTCTGTCTCCATTAAGAAATTTTATATTGGTGGGCGCTCGGCAGGAGGATGTCTTGCCATGATGAGCAGTGCCGAGATGAACGATTCTCGCCATCAGGGAAGTTTTGCTTTATATCCAGTAACTGACCTTTCCGCTTGGGCCAATGAAAAGTATTCGAACCTCACTTTAAAATCACGCTGGCGTGTTAATTTACTTTGTCAAAACAACGATTCCATCGCAAAAAAAATTTCACCAGTGAATTTGCAGTATTCCAAAGAAAAAAAGTTTTGCATTATAACTGGAGACTTCGACCCCTTGGTGGATCCTAGTGAAAGTGAGGCATTGCAACGGGTTCTCAACAATCAAGGATGCTCTTCAAGTTTGCATATTCTTAAAAATGAGAGCCACGGTTGCGATGCCAGTTTTGACAATTTGGCTGGTCAGAAAATTGAAAAACTATTGGTGCAGTTTCTCCAAAGTTAAATGATAGGCTCTATCAATAGCTTCTTTGGCCATATTCATTCGAGTTAAACCCATTTGATAAAGACCTGAGTTTTGAACAACAAAGCTTCCAGGTTTATTTCTAAGTTTTCTGTAGATTTGCAATTTCATTAATTGAGACCCAGGCCCAGTAGGCTCCAAATTATGGACCAGCACTCTTTCATGGGCGTCGACACCAGAAAGACCCATCCAATCCGTAACTCCACCATCGATATACTTTCTTCCCTGATGATTGACTGGATGAAATAACATGGGAAAACAACAGGAGGCCTGGACTGCACTGATAAGATC
>JBKDFX010000109.1:0-14170 GCA_046336825.1 Bdellovibrionales bacterium
GCTTTATAAAGGTTCAGAATTTGACTGTGCAGGTTTTGCGGCAGGCTTTGTTGAGGACGGTGAAATCTGGGGCTCTCATCGAGTTCAGGTGGGCTCAGAAGTATGGGCCCTTCCCAGCTCTGGATTTCACAGCAATGGTTACAGTTTGTTAAGAAAAGTTTTCGAAAAGGATTTGGATCAGTGGATGGATGAACTGCTGATCCCCACAGCCCTGTATGTACAGGAGATTCAGTCTCTTAAAAAAGCAGGTGTAAAAATTCAAGCCTGTGCCCATATCACAGGATCGGGATTTGAGAATTTACTCAGAGTTCTACCGGCTTATTCAGCCCTTGAAATCACTGAATATGAATGGCCACATGGCTTTAAAGAAGTTCAGAGACGTTGTGATTTGTCGGATATGGAGATGCTGAAAACTCTGAATTGTGGCATTGGATTTAGCATTTTTATCGAACCAGGACAGAGTCCGCTTTTGCAACAGGAGTTAAAAAAAGTGGGCTGTCAGCCCCAATTGTTGGGTCATGTTCGTGCAGCTCAAGACTCTCAAGAGCCTTACTTTGTTTGGAAGGGTCAAAAGTCATGAGTCGAGGAGCTCAATGTTCTCAACGTTGGGCCGTTTTTATTTCGGGAACCGGTTCTAATCTTCAGGCGCTACTGGAATGCACCTTTGAGAACCCTCCAGTGTTGGTGGTGTCTAATTCTGCCAAGGCCCCTGGTTTGGGAAAGGCCAGAAGGTCAGGAGTGGCCACTCATGTTTTATCATTACCTCTCGATTGGAAAAATCTTAAATTAGATCTTAAACAAAAAAATATATATAACCTATTTTTGTTGGGATTTATGCGCATTTTACCCAAGGACTTTGTTGAGGATGTGGATTTTAGGATATTAAATCTTCATCCCAGTTTGTTACCTCTTTATCCAGGTCTGAGAGCTTTTGAGCGTGCCTATGAAGAACAAGCTCCCCTGGGAGCGACTGTTCATGAAGTGGTGGCTCAAGTGGACTCAGGAAAAATTTTAAAGCAAAATTCAATGCGACGCGCTTCGAATTTTTTGGAATCTCGATTACGTTTATCCTTTTTAGAACAATCCCTTGTGAGAGAGGTTTGGGCAAATGAATCATTTTGATGTTGTTCTTGTAAGCTCATTTGGACAATTGGAAGCCCTCGCTGTTGAGTTTGGAAGAAAGGGTTTAAATACTCTTTTGATAGACGCCACTGAGAAGCTAGGATCATGGCCCCTGGAAGATCGCGAAGGGCCCTTCGGTCACTGGCCCCAGGAACCTTCAAGTGGGGCCTGGTTAGAAGTGGAAAGTTTAGGTGATTTGGTGCAAACTCTGGACACCGGATTTGTATTTTGGATCAAAAAAAAGGGCCCCGTGGCGCTCCGAGGACCCTTAAGTGCCTATCACAAAAATCAATTGAATTGGTTATCTTCGACTGAGTTACATAAACGATCTTTCAGCCCTGAGAGTTTCAAACGGGGTTGGCTGGCCTGGTTGTCTCATAGTCTTCTGGGCACACGTTTTAGAGAATGGTCTCCACAAATTCTGAACCAGCCTCACCAAGATTTAGAAGCTGTCTTTGGAGTCAACAATCCCACTCGTTCGGGATTGATGGCTCGGCGTGAATGGGTTCGAAGTCAGAATGTACAGGTTTGGACGGACACTGATATTTTAGATGCAGTTAAATCCCAGATGGATGTGGTCACAGGTCTTGAGGTCCGAGGCCCTGTGAGTGGTGTTATTAAAACTCAAAGTTTAGTCTGGGGACTGACTTCTTTGGAAACTGATTTTTTGAGCTTCCGTGTCCGCGACAAACTTTTTGGTTTTGAGGTCAACAAGCCCGAGTGGAGTTGGATTCGCTACCGTCTTCAAATCGAGCCTGTGGAGATGATTCAATCCTGGCCACCGTATTTAGTCCTGATTGAACATGAGAATTTACCTTTGACCCACACAGATATGATCGCTCTTCAAAGAACGGTTCTTAAAAATCAATGGGATGCTTGGATCAAAATTCCTGATAGTAAAAGATTCCACCAGGCCTATTTGAATCGAATGAAGTTGGAGTTGGTTGAAAAAGTAAAAGCTCGAATTTCTGGTCTTGATGTACAAGTGGTGTTTGAACCGCAAGAAATGATTTACACTTCAAAAGAAATAGGACCAAGACCAGTTTGTCAGTATCCCGAGGGTTTCAAAAAACGTAATTATCGAAGTAAAAGTCTTTATTTTGATGGGCCTGAAATTTGGAAGGAATTCACAGCATCTGAGGCCAAGCATAATCAAAAACTGATTTATGAAGATGTTCTTGCGCAATGGAGAAGTCTAAAAAATGAAAATCAAGTCATGGGAGAGCAATAAGTGATTGAACGTTATACACGTCAAGAAATGGGTCGGATTTGGGATGAGGAAAATCGATTTTCATTAATGAAAAAAGTGGAAGTGACAGTTTCCTTAGAGCAGGCCAAACTTAAAATTATTCCACGAGCGGCGGCACTGGCCATTGAAAAAAAAGCCAGATTTCAAATTCAAAAAATTCGTGAAATTGAACAAGTGACTCGTCATGATGTGGCGGCTTTTGTTCAAAATTTGACCGAATCAGTTGGCGAACATGGTAAGTATGTTCACTTCGGACTGACCAGCTCGGATGTTCTCGACACCGCCTTGAGCTTACAGATCAAACAAGGTTGTGAACTCATCTTACAAGACATTCAAGAACTTAAAAAGTCCTTAAAGATCAAGATCAAAAAGCATTCTTCCACATTGTGTCTCGGAAGAACCCATGGAATGGCTGCGGAGCCCACAACATTTGGATATAAACTGGCTGGTTTTTACTCGGAGTTAATTCGAAATGAGGAGCGAGTCCAAAGGGCTCTGTTGATCAATTCCATTTGTAAACTGGGTGGAGCCGTGGGTACTTTTTCAAGCCTTCCCCAAGAGCTCGAAAAACGAGTGGCTAAAAAGTTAAATCTCCAGCCAGAATTTTTCGCGACCCAAGTGATTCCCAGGGATCGACATGCTGAAGTGATTCATTCCCTTTGTATGACCATGGCAGGGCTTGAAAGAATGGCTATAGAGCTTCGTCATTTGCAAAGAAGTGAAGTGATGGAAGTGGTCGAAGGTTTTTCGCGGGGACAAAAAGGTTCAAGCGCAATGCCCCATAAAAAAAATCCCATCAGTTCAGAAAACATCACGGGACTTGCGCGACTTCTGCGAGGCTACTTAGTGGGCGCTTTGGAAAATATTGCTCTTTGGCACGAGCGCGATATCAGTCATTCCAGTGTGGAAAGAGTGATTTTTCCAGATGCATTTATTCTTTGTGATTATGCTCTCTTGAGAATGAAAAATGTGCTCGATGGACTATATGTGGATGAGAAGAAAATGCTTTTTAACCTGCATGCCACACAAGGAATGGTTTACAGTTCCCATCTACTTTTAAAGTTAGTGGAAAAAGGACTCACCCGTGAGCAGGCCTATTTTCATGTCCAACGACTGAGTCATTCTCTGGGGCACGGAGATCATTTAAAAAAAGCCCTTCAACGTGATGTGGATTTAAAAAAATGGCTTAAAGCTAAAGAAATTGAAGAGCTTTTTGAAGCCAAGCGATACTTGAAGTCCATTGAGATGAGACTTAAAAAATTACCTGAAGCCCGGACTTTGAAAGCTGGGAGATTTTAAATGAAATTGATTTATGAGGGTAAAGCAAAAAAACTTTATGAAACTCCAGCCGGGGATTTGATCATGGAGTTTAAAGACAGTCTCACGGCTTTTAATGCTTTAAAAAAAGGTTCTTTTCACGGAAAGGGAGCTTTGAATCTCAAATTTTCAATGAAAATATTTGAAGTGTTGTCTCGGCACCAGGTGGCCCATCATTTTTTAGAGCGACTCAACGAGTATCAAGTTCGAGTTCTTAAGCTCAAAATGTGGCCGGTTGAAGTTGTGGTGAGAAATCGCATGGCAGGCAGTTTGGCAAAAAAACTGGGCAGAAGTGAGGGCGAAATTTTATCTGAACCTTTAGTTGAGTTTTATTTAAAAGATGATGTCCTCGGTGATCCTATTTTAACAGAAAATCAATTGCGAGTATTAAAAATTATCACGACTTCACAAATAAATAAGGCCACCGAAATAGCCCTTCAAATTAATCGGGTTCTGGTTCCCTACTTTGCCGAAAAGAAAGTGGACTTGGTGGATTTTAAAATTGAACTGGGTGAAAACAGAGCTGGAGACGTTTTTTTAGCTGATGAAATTTCACCTGACAGCTGTCGACTTTGGGATCAAGACACAGGCCAAAAATTAGACAAAGACGTTTTTCGGCGTGACTTAGGCAGCGTTGAAGAAGCTTATCAGGAAATAGCAAAGCGTTTAGGATTAAATTAAAACGAATTTTAATTTAAGTGGGGTGATCTTTGGGGCAAGTTTATTACGTGCGAATCTTACCAAAAGCAGAAGTTCTAGATGTTCAAGGTCGAGCTGTCTATCAAATGTTAAAAGCGCATCAATTTCCCATTCAAAAAGTTCGGGTGGGAAAACTCATTGAAGTGGAGCTGGAAGAGAACATAAAGGATGCAAAATCCGTTTTTCAGCACATGATCAAAGAAGGTTTGTACAACCCTTTGGTGGAAACCGCCGAGGTTGAGGGATTATGAAGGTCGGTGTTGTTCAATTTCCCGGGACCAATTGTGATCGTGACGTGGCTCAGTGGTTGGAGTTAGAAGGTCATGAGATTCATTTTTTGTGGCATGAAGATCAATTTGATTCCAAGGGCTTAGAGGCCTGTGTTCTTCCTGGTGGTTTCAGTTATGGTGATTATTTGCGGTCAGGGGCCTTGGCGGCCAGAAGTGCAGTGATGAAGAGTGTTCGAGAAATGGCCATTCTGGGTAAACCTATCTTAGGCATATGTAATGGCTTTCAAATTCTTTGTGAGGCCGAACTTTTGCCTGGAGTCCTACTTCCCAACTCAACGGGACTCTTTATTGATGATTGTGTCAGTTTAAAAAATCCAAAAACAAATAGAATTATACACTTACCTGTGGCCCATGGCGATGGAAGATATTTTCTCCCACCTGGGGATTTAAAAAAGCTCTGGGACAATGATCAAGTGTGGTGGACCTACTCCGTAGATATCAATGGATCTTCTGACTTAATTGCAGGAGTGAAGTCGAAAAAACAAAATGTCAGGGGTTTAATGCCTCACCCGGAGCGAGCCCTTTATTCCTGGATGGAATCCCAAGATGGACTTGGTTTTTGGCTCAATTCTCAAAAGGAAGTGGAGTTGTGACTCAATTGACGGATCTTTTAAAAAAATATCGGCTCAAAACAGAAGAGTACAACAAAATTTGTGAAATTTTGGGGCGTCCGCCTAAGGGAGTGGAGTGGGCTCTTTATTCCAGTCTTTGGAGTGAACACTGCAGTTATAAAAGTTCACGACTGCATTTAAGAAAATTTAAATCCACGGATTCACGCATCATGACAGAAGAGGGCGAAAATGCCGGAGTCCTTGATTTAGGTCAGGGCGAGAGCATGGCGTTTAAAATGGAAAGCCACAATCATCCCAGCTACATTGAACCTTTTCACGGAGCGGCCACTGGAGTGGGGGGGATTCTTCGAGATATTTTTACTATGGGAGCTCGCCCCATCGCTCTCGGAAATTTTCTTTGTTTTGGGGAGTCTCAATTTCCAAGAATGAAATATTTATTAAAAGGTGTGGTCAAAGGAATTTCCTATTATGGAAATTGTGTGGGAGTGCCCACGGTGACAGGAGCTACTTTTTCAGAACCTGAATACAATCATAATATTCTAGTGAATGCTTTTGCCTTAGGCCTTTTTGAAAATGGAGAAAAACCCATTTCCGCAAAAGCTGAGGGACTGGGCAATTTGATTTGTTACGTAGGAGCCAAAACAGGGGCTGATGGTGTGCACGGGGCCAGTATGGCTTCTGAAAGTTTTGACGATGATATTGAAACCAAACGACCCACCATACAAATTGGTGATGCTTTTTATGAGAAACTTCTGATTGAAGCCTGCTTAGAAGCCCTGAAAAATAAATGGGTGGTGGCCATGCAGGACATGGGAGCAGCGGGATTAACATCCAGCACTTTTGAAATGGCAGCCAAGGGAAATGTCGGCTTTGATTTGGACTTGAGCCTTATTCCGCTGAGAACTCAAGGTTTGGGGCCTGAAGAGATTCTTCTTTCAGAGAGTCAAGAGAGGATGCTTCTGATCTGTACTCCAGAAAATGAAACAAATTTAAAAAAATTATTCACTCGCTGGGGATTGGAATTTCAAGTCATCGGTAAGATCCAAAAAGAACGAAAAGTGAAGCTTTCCTGGAGAGGAGAGCTGATTTGCGATATCGACCCTCAGTTGATTGTGGACAAGGCCCCTCTTTACAACCGAGCTTTCGAAAAATTGCAGATGAAAAATCTTCCAGATCTGACACAGGTGATGTTGAGGGCTCCTGGGAGAAAACATTTTCCTGAATGGATTTATCGACAGTTTGATCAGCGAGTGGGTTTGAGAACTGAACAAGGGGCTGGTCATTCGGTGGCTCAGTTGAGATTAAAATCCAATAGGTCTTTAGGGATTGCCTTGGGCTGTCGCCCTTGGTTGATGAAGCATGACCCTGTGCTTGGAGCCTTTGATGCTGTTTTTGAACCTTGTTTAAAGCTCATCACTTTGGGGTATGTTCCTCAGGGTATGACCGATTGTTTGAATTTTGGAAATCCTGAAAAACATGAAATCATGTCCCAGTTTGTGGCGGCAGTTGATGCCATTGCTTTGTCGGCTCAACTTTGGAAGGCCCCTGTTATCAGCGGCAACGTGAGTTTTTACAATGAAACTGAAAATAAAAATATCCCTCCCACGCCAGCCGTCGGTGTCGTGGGATTGCGAGAGGCCTCGACGCCGAGTTTGCGGGAAAATTTTAGTCAGTCGGGTCATGCGGTGGGCTTGATTTATTTGCAAAAGCTCAAGGATTCCTGGGCTCCAGAGAATATCATCAAAGTGAGTCATGAATTTTTGGAAGAAATTAATGCAGGGCAAGTGTATTCAGCTAAGCTTGTGACTGAAAAAGGAGTGATGGAAACGGCCCGACTTATGGAGAGCTCAAGTGTTTCTTTAGGTTCGTTGTCATTGCAGGGTCTTGAAAGCTGTCTTTATCAAGTGATGGTTGAAGCCAGTGATTCTTTTTGGAAAAGATGGGGATCTCGTGGTCAAATTATCGGTATCACTCAAAAAAATGAAAACAAAAAGACCACCTTCAGAGAAGAGTGCCAAAATCAATTTAAAAATGATTGGGAGCTCAAATGAAGCATTCCTCCTGGCGTGAAGAGTGTGGTGTTTTTGGAATTTGGAATCACGATCAGAGTTCAGAGCTGGCCCATTTGGGACTTTTTTCCATGCAGCACCGTGGGCAGGAATCCGCAGGGATTGTTTCCAGCAATGGTCATGATTTGTATGTGCATAAAAATCTAGGTCTGGTGAGTGAGGTTTTTGATCGTTTTGATTGGAAAACTCTTCCCGGCTTTGCAGCCATTGGGCATGTTCGTTACTCGACCACAGGACAAAATTTACTGGTCAATGCTCAGCCACTGAAAGCGGATGTGAGGGGGCAACCCCTGGCGGTCGCCCACAATGGAAACTTGGTCAATTCTAAAAGTTTACGTGAGAATCTTCAAAAGCAAGGTTCACTTTTTCAGGGCACCACAGACACGGAGATCTTTCTTCATCTGCTTTCTAAAATTGGGGGCGCCGCTTGGTCGCAAGGACTCACTCAATCTTTGGACTGGGTGAGTGGGGCTTACAGCATGGTTTGGTTGGGCCTGGATCAGATGGTGGCCGTGCGTGATCCCTTGGGTTTTCGGCCCCTTGTTCTCGGTCAAATCGGTGATGCTTGTTACGTGGTGGCCTCTGAAACCTGTGCCTTGGATCTTGTGGGAGCTCGTTATGTTCGCGATGTGGAGCCTGGTGAAATGCTTGTTTTTAACAAATCAGGTCTGCAATCTCATTTTTTCAAAAAAGAGTTGGCGAAAAAAGCTCAGTGTGTTTTTGAGTTAATTTATTTTTCCAGGTCTGATTCGCAAGTTTTTGGTCACAGTGTTTATGAATCAAGAAAAAAGTTTGGCGAACAGCTTTCGCTAGAGAGTGGAGTGGAAGCTGACATGGTGATCCCTGTTCCTGACAGTGGAGTGGCTTCGGCCATTGGGTACGCTCGACACAGTGGTCTTCCCTTCGAGTGGGGCATTACAAAAAACAGCTATGTGGGCAGAACCTTTATACAACCGGTTCAAGGGGTTCGAGATCAAGGTGTGCGAATCAAGTTGAATCCACAGATGAATTTATTAAAAAATAAACGAGTGGTGGTGATTGATGATTCTTTGGTGAGAGGAACCACCAGTAAAAAAATCATCCAGCTTTTAAAAGAAGCGGGGGCCAAGGAAGTGCATTTAAGAATTGCCAGCCCTGCCACTATTAGTCCCTGCTATTTTGGAGTGGACACTCCAGATAAGTCTCAATTGGTGGCTTCTCATATGAGCACATCAGAAATTTGCAAAATGGTGGGAGCTGAAACTTTAGCCTATTTAACAATAGAAGGGATGTTTAAGGCTCTGGGCGAACGTCCTGAGAATTTCTGCGCAGCTTGTTTCAACGAAAAGTATCCTCTGCGAGTGAAAGATTGATTGCAAAGGAATTTGTGGCACACTTGAAAACAGTGTGAAAAAAAATAATTCTAAAAAATCCAAAGCTTTATCTCCTCTTCTGCGAGCCTTACAAAAAGGTGACATTGTGGATGTGGTGGCTCCGGGTTTTGGTTGTGAAATTGAGGATTTAAATCGAGGCCTTGAATGGCTCAAAGCTCAAGGATTCATACCCCGAGTGTCTGACCAAATTTTTGGTGAGGATCTGCTCCATGCTCAATCTGAAAAATTACGAGCCCAGGACCTTGTTCGCGCTTTGAGGGCTCGAGATTCCAAAGCCATTTGGTTTCTCCGGGGTGGATACGGAACCAACCGGCTGATCCCGTATTTAAAAAAAATCAAAAACCCAAATAAAATATTAATTGGAATTAGCGATATCACTTCTTTGCATTGTTACAGTTTGGATCATTGGAAACTTTCTGTGATGCATGGACCTTTGTTGGATCGAATCGCAAAAGGTTTGGTGCCTGAGGATGTTCTGAAAGAAGTTTTGCAAGTGGTTCAAGGACACAAAACTGAAGTGAAATTTGAAAACCTTATGCC
The DNA here is from genome assembly GCA_046336825.1 of Bdellovibrionales bacterium. Classification (GTDB taxonomy): domain Bacteria; phylum Bdellovibrionota; class Bdellovibrionia; order Bdellovibrionales; family Bdellovibrionaceae. Next base: position 9,232 of record JBKDFX010000109.1, read on the forward strand.
GCTTAATAAAAAAGCCAAGACCAAAAAAGACATCACAGCTCAATTGGTCGGTGGGAATTTAAAAGTGATCGAAAGCCATATCGGCACACCGGATGAGCTCAAGCTTAAAAATCGAATCGTGATGTTTGAGGAGATCGGTGAAAGAGCCTACCGTGTGGACCGAATGCTTTTTCATTTTGAACAGGCGGGGCTTTTTAAAAATTTAGCCGGAGTTATTTTCGGACAGTTTATTCAGGACAATGAGCCCGGGGGAACTCCTGGTAAAACTCAAGCGCTATTGAAAATTTGGGCTGAGAAGCAAAAATTTCCAGTTCTAGCGGGTCTTCCCTGTGGTCACGACACAGAACAAAGAATTCTACCCTTGGGAACAAAGGCCGTGCTGAAGCTGGGGCCAAAACCAAGTCTTATTGTGCCGACGGGAGTGCAGTTATGCGATTGACCACCATGGAAAAAAATTTAAGTGCGCTCATTTTGCCGGAGCTCAAAGATGTCACACCGGGTGTGCAAGTTCGAGCCTTTCAAAATGGCAAAATAGTTTGTGATATTGCTCTAGGGCAGACCTATCCCTACTACGATCTGGCCAGTCTCACAAAAATTATTTTTACCACTCAAGCTTTGATGTTGAGCTTTGATCGTGGGCGTTGGAATTTGAAAACCACAGTGAAAGATGTGCTTCCCTGGTTTCAGTACGACTTAACAATCCGGGATTTGCTTTCTCATTTTACAGGTTATCAGGCTTGGATTCCATTTTATAAAAATTTAGATCTCAATCGCAGTCTATCACAACGGCGCGAGAGTTTAAAAAATCAATTGCAGGAAGTGGCTCCACTTAAAAATTTTGAAAAAGCCGTGTATTCGGATATTAATTTTTTACTATTAGGGTTTGTTGTTGAGGCCTTATTTGAAAAAGAGCTTTTGGATGTATGGACGGATATGAAGAACCAATTTTACTTAGGCACAACTTTGGATTTTCATTTGAACAATAAGCCCCTCAATCAGAAACAGCACTACGCACCCACTGAAGAATGCCCTTGGCGGGGGCGTCTTTTGCAAGGTGAAGTTCACGATGAAAACACTTGGGCCCTCGGCGGAGTGAGCTCCCATGCGGGACTTTTTGGCACTGTGGAGGATTTGGGTTGGTACGCTCTGCATTTGAGATCCCAATACATGGGAGTGGCCAAATACGAGGTCAAACAAAAAACAGCTTTGTTATTCGCTAAAAAAGCAGTGGAAGAGGGAAAAGGGGATTGGGCTCTCGGTTTTATGATGCCCACTCCTGGGGCCAGCAGTTGCGGACATTATTTTGATTTGTCCAGTATTGGACACACAGGATTTACAGGGACCAGTGTTTGGTACGACCCCAAGATGGATTTAGCCGTTTGTATTTTGAGTAATCGTTTGGTCTACGGACGAGAAAACACGAGATTCAAAGATCTCCGGCCCAAAATTCATAACTGGCTGGTGGAAGGACTAAGGAAGTCAGCATGACAATTAAAAATTTAAAACAAGGCAGTCACGTTCATTTAATGGGAATCTGTGGAACCGCCATGGCGAGCTTAGCCGGTCTTCTCAAGGATCGAGGTTTTGTTGTGACGGGTTCTGATTCTAATCCTTATCCTCCGATGTCCACTCAAATTGAATCCCTCGGGATAAAAATTAAAAAAGGTTACTCCGCAGAAAATTTAAATCCTCGTCCTGACTTTGTGATTGTGGGAAATGTTATTTCTAAAAACAATCCTGAGGCTGAGGCTTTATTAAAACTCGAGATTCCCTACACTTCTTTGCCCAAGGCCATGGGGGAGTTGATCATAGATGATAAAATTTGCGTTTGTGTCTCTGGGACCCACGGAAAAACCACCACCACTTCTTTAATGGCTTGGGTCAGCGAAGTCTGTGGCCAACGGCCTGGTTTTATGGTGGGTGGAATACCTAAAAATTTCTCTCAAAGTTTTAAAAATCCAAAAGACAAACTTTTTATTATCGAAGGAGATGAGTACGACACGGCCTTTTTTGATAAAGTGCCGAAGTTCACCCATTACCGACCTACTTACGCTATATTAACCAGCGTGGAATTTGATCATGCGGATATTTACCGGGATCTGGAACATGTGAAAGAGGCATTTCGTTCACTCATTCAATTGGTGCCACCACAAGGGGCTTTGATTTATCATGCTGAAGATAAAAATATTCAGTCGCTGTTAACAGACTTAAAAGCTCCTGGTTTGAGTTATGGAATTCACCAAGGGGATTTGCGTGCTCACATTACAAAAACGGCCACGGATTTAACTCACTTTCAAGTTCAATTTAAAAATGAAGATTGGGGAGAGTACCAAATCCCCTTGAGTGGTGAGTACAACGTGCTCAATGCCTTATCCGTGATCGCTGTTAGTCATCTGCTCAAATTTGATCAAAACTCAGTGAAAAAAGCCTTCCTCACTTTTCAAGGAGTCAAGAGAAGACAAGAAGTTCTAGGTGAACCGCGAGGTGTTTTAGTTATCGAAGATTTTGCCCATCATCCTACGGCGGTGAAAGAAACCCTGAAAGGCATCAAAGCCAAGTACCCCAACCGAAAAATTTGGGCGGTTTTTGAACCTCGATCGGCCACTTCAAGACGAAAGGTCTTTCAAAAAGATTACGCTCAAGCCTTTCAATTGGCCGATCAAACACTGATCGCAGAAGCCTTTGATCAATCCAAGATTCAAGAAGCGGATCGATTCTCTTCAAAGGAATTGATCCAAGATATACAAAATCTAGGTCAACAAGCCCGTGTTTATGAAAAAGTAGATCAAATCGTCACTGACATTTCAAAGGAAGCCAAGTCCGGAGATCTGGTTTTGATTATGTCCAATGGTGGCTTTGATGGAATTTATCAAAAGTTGCTGGGAGCTTTGGTTTAGATTTATTGGAAGCCTGATTTCCAATCTACATAACATCCAGAATTAGCTACAATGATCTTATAAACTGTACGGGTGAGTGCAGTAGTTGAGCCGTTTGGAGGTGAAAAATAATAACCCCCAGTTGGACAAGCCGAAAAACTATGAATTTGTGCAGATGTATTTGCAGTTATCAGAGTGTACTCACCGCCAGAATGCATATTTAGTAATAAAATCGAGGAGCTAGGGCTAGTTAAAGTAATTATATTTCCATTTTTGAAGTCAGCTGTACTTCCAGTTACCGACGGAGCTTGACTTATGATTTGACCCGAGACGAGGAGTTCAACATTTGAAACGGGAGCTGCATTCCCAATTACAACTCCACCTGAGCCCTCAGCAAATGGTGAGTTGATGATCAACGGATTTCCTCCATTGACGATGATCTCACCATAAGTTGGGTTGGCACCCAGATTCAAGGTGGATCCACTGTTTACAATTCTTAAAGGGAAAGTGGCGATAGTTCCTGCCACAACTGCACTGCTGCTAATTGTGAGAAGTGAGTTGGGAGTGGTTGTCCCGATACCTATATTTCCAGCAGCATCAATGCGCATTCTCTCTAAACCGTTGGTTGAAAACTGAAGGTTGTCGAGTAGGGAACTATACAAACCGGTATTGGTGTCACCTATAAAAGAATAACCAGGAGCTGTGGCCGTACCACCGATAACGGGGAGATCTGATCCATCACTGCCAGCTGTTTGCCAAGTTGAACCGTCATAAAACTTTAATTTATTGGAATCACCAGAATCTACAATGATATCTCCAATCAAAGCAGTTGTTGGGATAGCCGTGGCTGTTAATCTTATTGGACCATTAACATGTAGTGGTCGAGTGGGAGCAGTGGTGCCGATACCGACCGAGCCGTTGCTAGCGATTGTCATTCTGACGATGTTGTCAGTTTCAAAATTTAAAAGGTTACCATCATTAGTTCCTAAATTGACAGGACCACCAAAAATATTTCCGCCATTAACAAATTCAGTTCCACCGATCGTAAGATCAGGCCCACAAGTGGCAGCAGTGGTAGCATCAAATTTGAGAGCTTGCCCTGGGGAACAATTGATGGATGTGAGCGCTGTGGCTGTGCCATTTGCTATGACGACTCCACTTGCACCCAATGCAGCTCCACCTACTTGTGGAATTTGGTTAATTCCTAGGCCAGCGTCTACAGAGACGATATTAGGAGGCGCAGCGTTAATCCCATTGCCTTCCGCAATGGAAGAAAGTTTATTGCTAAAATTTGTATAATCTGTATTTGATATTGTTCCTGCCGTTACACCTGCAGAGACTGCCCTTGGAATTTGCAGAGTGTGAGTATTTCCTGCAGATGAAATCAAAGGAGTTATTCCTACATCTGACACCGCAAAATTTTGAGAAGCTCCTGTTTGACCATTTAAGGAAGAGAGTCCTCCTGTGCTTGGCGGCACCCAGCTTAAACCACCTAACCCATTGGTGGATAAAACATGTCCTGGTTCTCCATCGTCGTTAGGAAGTGTGAGATTGTAGTTGGCTGTTAATATTGTCGTTACTTGGATTCTGGCAAAGTTGGAACTGTCAGCATCAAATACTGTTAGGTTTTTTAACCCCACGCCAGTGGAGGAAACATTAGCCGCATTGGTGATATTTTGATTTCCCATGTCTAAATTACCTGTCATGGCTCCGCCAGCTTTTGACAATTTCGTATTGTCATCAACGTTAGCTGTCGCAACGGCAGTCAACCTGCCCTTGGCATCGTAGGTGATCACAGGAATGGTTTGTCCATTCCCAATGGGACCACCCGCTGCAATCAAATTGGGGAGGCTGGCCACGCCGGTGACCACTTGAATTCCGCTGGTGGCTTGATCTGTTAAAAATTGCACGGCTCCCTTAGTGGTATAGCTGGCATCTGCGGGCATGCTTTCGTTGGCAGGTGCCCAAGCCGCACCATTATATTTTAAAACTTGGTTCAGGGTTGGAGGGGTGACCAGCACGGGCACATTTTGAATTCCGTCCACCACGGGGCTTGCATAAGT
>JBKDFX010000110.1:0-3983 GCA_046336825.1 Bdellovibrionales bacterium
AAATAACCTTTTCACGTAGCGCTTCTTTTCGTAAGTAATTTTCTATTTATTTTTCAACCCTGTGCGGTTTTTTTTCAACCACTTCCAACAATTTGGCGAAGGCATCATCTGCATTTTTATGATTGTAAAGGGTCCAGGCCCATTTGTAGAGTCCATAGGAATAGACTTTTGAATTGGGGTATCTTTCAATCTGTTTTAAAATTTCTTCCGCTAGACGAAATTGCGTTTGGTCATACAACAGTTCACCTAAAGCGATTAGGCTATCTGGAATCAATAGTGATTTATCAAATTCTTTTAAAAGTTTACGGTAAAGATTTTCAGATTTTTTTAATTCCCCCAATTGTTGATGAGCAAATGCATTATTAAAAAGTACAGCATCCATTTCTGGAAATTGAGGAAATCTTTTTTCAATATCGGTGTAAACCTGTGAGGCTTTTCGAATCCAATCTTTACCTTTTTGCGGTGGTAGAGGAAAACTTGAAAGTTTGAGAGTTTTCGAATCCTGATGGAGATCAAAAAATCGTCCAGTTTTAGATTTTCTCATGTAGAGCTCAGCTAAACGATATAAGAGATCAGGTTCTTGAGAAGTCCCTTTATTTCGTTTTAGTAGTTTTTGTAAACTTTCAAGAGCTTTGTCCTCAGCTTTGTTGATCATCAACTCTGAGGTGAGTTGTTTTTTTTCGTTTAAGTCCTCATTGTTACTGTCAATTTTGAGCTCTGGAAGTAGCCCTTTATTATCTTTTTCTTGGGCCAGACAAGCTGATGAAAGAACTAGGGTGAATACAAAAATGATGTGGTACATAGTGGCCCTCTTGAAAATCTTAGTTGCCCAAGACAGTCACGAGCTTAACCTGCGGAAAGCCAGCCATGCTGGCCGTGTACATGACTTTTCTTAAAGTCTGGTAGGGAAGATCCTGGTCAGCTTGTAACATGATTTGGTTTTTTTCATCTTTTTTAATATTAGGATCAAGAGCAATAACTTGTAAGGCTTTAAATAAGGGTTGAATAAAATTGGTGTCCTGAGGATCAATATCAGCCGATGCTATTTCTCGGTTCTGAATGCGTGCCACTACATTTTCGCCCACTTTGATTTCAGTTTTACTCACGGCGATTTGAACTGATAAAATGGGATTTTTTGAAGTATTTGAAGTTGGTAAAGCTAAGCCATCAGGGGTTTTAATTTCCACAGTGGTGGCAGCAAAGTTTTGCAGCAAAAATACAAGCATCAATGTGAACATATCCGTCATGGACGTGATATTGAGAGTAAAAGTGGAATTCTGCTTTATATTGAGTTCAAAACCCTTACGCCGGCTCATGGATTAACCTTCCATCATGTTGACGAAAACAATTTCTGGAAACATGTAATCTGTCATTAAGTCCTGCCCTGTGGTTTCATCTTTGACAGGGAACCTGATTTCTTGATTTCGACTTCTTCGAGCTTCATCCATAATGTTAACAACTTCCTTGTAGGAAACTTTTGAGTCAGGTGAAAAATCAATTTTGAAAATATCAGGGTGCTTTTGTTTAATTTGCTGCAAAGTTGCATGAAGTTTTGCACGATCGATAGTCTCTTGTAAGCCTTCTACCGCAAAAGTACTTTTTTCACCTTGTACTTCCAGGGTGAGTGTGACTTTTCTTTTGGCATCAACTTCCAGCAGTAAACTTTTTTTCTTTTCTTCTGTTTGTTTTTGAATGGCTTGAGTGACGGCCTGTGGAAGTTCAGTTTCTATCACCATCAGTTGCATAAACGCACTGGATAGTAATAAAACGGGAACTAGCTTCATGATCACTGCAAGAAGTGCTGCTAAATCCAATTCAAAATCTGAAGTGTGATGAATTTTAAGTTTTTTCATACGCCCTCATTTCTTTGACCAAGGTTTAAGAAACCTTGGTTGAAGACGGTGGAGGTGTGGTTCCTGTTGATCCATTTAATTTTGTGGGAACATCAGGGAAAATATTAGCTCTATTAAGTGTTGGGACATGGGAGCCGGTTAGGATTTCAGTGAGCTTTCCACATTTTTCCTGAAGTTGTTCCAAAAGTTCATTTTGTCTTGAAAACAGGAAGGAGTAAAAAACCATCACAGGAATGGCCACAGCTAAGCCCAATGCAGTTGTATAAAGAGAAACGGAAATACCAGTGGCTAGTAATTGTTGTTTAGTTGCGGGATCAGCTTGCGCCACCGCTTGGAAGGACAAAATCAAACCATAAATTGTACCTAAAAGACCCAGTTGAGTAGCCACGTTGGCGAGCATGGAAAGATAGTGCAATCGCTTAGTATACAAAGGAACAGCTTCAGCCATGGCAATGTCATGGGATTGAAAAATAGTTTCATCATCCCGGTCGGCTTTTTCTAAGATTGTTTTGAAAGCCTTAGCCATGGGCTTTTTATCCATTTGATTGCAATAGACAATGGCCTCATCAATTTTTTTTGCCAAAATTAAATTTTGGATTTTATTCATGAAGGCATCAGCATCCATTCCGTAGGCAAAATAAAGTTGTTTTGCACGCTCAGCAACAAGGGCCATTGAAAGTACGCCTGTGATAATGATCACCCAGCCCATAAATCCAGCTTGTGATAAAAAATCCAAAATACCGCCCATGATTCCTCCTCTAGGACTTAACAACTGATTTAATCATTTCAACACCTTCTGACTGCACCTGGAGGAAACGTACGGCGTATTGCAAAGCAGATTTTGTATTGAGACGCTGTTTCGTAAAGTTCTTTCGGACCACTTGGGCCAGAACTTTAAAACCACTTGAAAATGTTGAGCTTTCTGTAAAATGAATAACCACTTGATCATTGGGAAGTAAAAGAGGTGAGTTGATCAGGACCAAAGCCCCGTTATCAGAAATCGACAAACACTCACCATCAAAAAATGTTGTACCATTATGACCCAGCACGGGTGACTTAATATCTCGACGATCTGCTTCTCTTTGTGAAAATTCATTTCTCAATTTTTCATTTTCTCTAATCAAGAGAGCTAAGCGATCTTTAGTAAAGTCAGGGCATTCACCCATCATTTGCCAGCCTTCAAGGTGAGGCGCCCAAACATAATTGTAATCTTGAATTTCATGGTTCTGGACCATACGTATCATGACCTCGTAGTCATAGGGGCCATATTGAGTTTCTCCGCGAAGAATGTACCAGTGTTTAGTTTCTAAGTTAATTTGACTATAGTCCACGCCCACCATCTCCTTACTACAGTAGTGAAGTCGGATCGTAAGTGATAGAAATGTTCGCATCTGCTGACAGTGTACGAGCAAATCCTTCTACGAAACGAATTTGATTTTTATCGGCTTCATAGGCCCATGTGGTGCTGCCTTCAGGAATAACAACACCGTCAATTTTAACTACTAAAGTTCCAGCTATGGGAGTTCGCTCAAGAGGAAAAACAGCAGCAGCTGCTAACACAGAGTTCTTGATATTATTTAACACTGTATTGAAAGAATCACATAGACTGTTTTTTGATCCACTTGTGATGTCAGCAATTTCTCCGTAACGTTGCGAAATTTTTTGTGAAGAATCACCCAGTGTAGCTAAACAAGAAGAGTCTTTAATGTAAATGGCACTGACTTGATACTTGTCTTTTCTATTGGCAGCCGTGGATCCTGTAATCGTGTCCAACTGATTAACAAAAGAAGAAACAGGAATGAGATTAGGGTTGGTGTAACTTTCACTAAGGCTGCTTGAATTAGTCGAAAAGTCTTCTTCATCACTTACGATGATAACTGATAAAAAAGCTCCATTGCGGCGGAAATCCGAATTAGCGCTGTGATTTAAGGAGCGAATCATACTCGCAAGGGCTCGTTCATCGCCATTACCTTGAGTGCCCACTTTAACATTAGTTTGGAAAACTGAGGCTAAACTAGGTGTTGCGCGGTTCATGACAAACACTCCGCTGTCAGTGCTAGCCCCTTGGGGATTGAAGGTAGGATTGTACAAATTAGCTCGGTTTCCTGTTCTCCAGCGGGGGCTAAAGAA
>JBKDFX010000111.1:0-2893 GCA_046336825.1 Bdellovibrionales bacterium
AGACTACACAGTTGTTCTTCAGAAGTTTCAAAATTTGTCTGAGACTTTTTCTGATCGGCTTGAGAATGTAGCTCGCGATGTCCGCAAACTTCGCTCTCTTTTTAAGTGACAGGTACAAAGATCGTGATGGCGCGTCACTAATGTCATTGCCAAGACTAGCAAAAATCAATAAATTGCCTGAAGTGTCAGTTTACCTGATGGTGTCGGCGTGTGGCGCAGCCTGGTAGCGCACTTGCTTGGGGTGCAAGTGGTCGCTGGTTCAAATCCAGTCACGCCGACCAACTTACTGTTAAATATTTCAACTTCAATTTTCCAATAAACCAAGGATTTATGGCGATTTTATTCAATGAATTTAAAAACGCTGTGGCCCGTTTGGAAGAAGCCCTTTTGCAAAAAAAAGATGATTTTATAAGAGACTCCGTTATTCAACGTTTTGAGTTCTCAATTGAATTAGCCTGGAAAACGGCAAAAAAAACCATGGGCACTCAAACAACCTCACCTAAAGATGTGATTCGAGAAATGGCCCAGAGTTCCTATATTGAAAATGTGGAACTTTGGTTAAAGGCCATCGATATGAGAAATTTATCCACTCACACCTACAAAGAGGATTTAGCTGAGCAAGTCTACTCATTCGTTCGTGTTTTTTTACCTGAGCTTAAAAAGCTTATCACTCGTCTCGAGGGCAAATGAAATTCGGACTGACTGAGCCTGAATATCAATACATCACTGAATGTGTCGTCGAGCCCTTAAGAAAAAATGGACTGCAGGTTTTTTGCTACGGATCTCGAGCTCGTGGAGATTTTAAAAGGTATTCTGATTTGGACTTGATGATAGAAGGAAATTCTTCTGAGGCCACTCAAGCTTTAAAATCTAAAATTGAAGAGAAGTTAACTAATGAAAACTTCCCCTATAAAGTGGAATTAGTATTTTTTGAGGAATTTGCAGATTCCTACAAATCCAATTATCAGCGAGATAAAAAGATCTGGTGAACGAATTAAGTATATTCTAATTTAAAAGAAATTAAGTTTATCCTCCTATTTTATACAATTTGGTGAGCCTGAGAGTGTTAATATTTTAGACAATCGCGAATCCTCTGCAATAGGGGCTGATTTTTCTGTCAAAAAAAATAGGTCAGTGTTAAGTTCCAGCGAAATTATTTAGTCCACATGAGGAGCATGGAATGAACCCAATGAATTTATTTTTAGCCATCTTAATTTGTGCCAACTCTGTATTCGCTAATCAGTCCGAGACAATTGGTGACCTCTACAAACGCGATGAATTGGTTGTGAATTTATCGAAAGCGGCAAACACATCTGAAATAGGCTCACTGAGCGGATTGATCAGAGCTCTTGACACCATGACCTCTGAGCAACGAGCTCAGTATTTTGAGAATACAAAAAATAATATTGCCACTATCCAAAAATCAATTGCTGATGAAATTCCAAAACTCGAAGCAGCTAAAAAAGCCATCAAGCAAAACGGGCTACTTTATGCAACCTACCAAGTCACGGGTAATGAATTACTTTATATAATCGGGGGTGTTTCAGGAGCTATCGCTGGAATTATTTCGTTGGTAGACTCATCTGCACCAAAAGCTCTTAAAGTATTTTTCGTAGCTGATGTTTTGGTTCTTGTTTCGGCAGGTCTAATCCAGTCTTACGGATTTAAAACTTTAAAACTAAAGGAAGCCGAAATTGAAAAGCTTCAAGCTTCTCTCAGAGGATTGCAAATCTTGCTTTCTCGTGAAAGCGAAGTTTTAAAGCTTATGGAAGTCCGTTATTCTCAAGTTAAATTGAATTTCTAAATGCTGCCTCGTATTCTTCTATTCATTTTTTTTCTTGCCAGTGCTTCAAAAAGCCTGGCGAATGAATTCTGGACTGATGCTGAAATTTATTCAGCTACAAAAGAAGCTTGTAGTCGAGTCGCTGTATCAGATTTAAGAACAACTCAAATGGATAAATTAAGGGCAGGAATATTTCCCTCACAAAAATTTAATAAGCTTCTTGTCTGGATGAATAGGGAATCAGCTAAAAAGGCTTTAAAAAAATTTGATTTTCATACTCCGAATTCTTTGGTGCATTACACTTTAAATTCAACTGGATTCCAGCTTGCGCTGAATGAATGTTATCCAAGTGATTTAATCATGCACAATTTTTTTAAACAAACTGTTCAGCGCAGTGAACTTCGAGGAAAATTTTTAGCATCAATTATATTTTTAGGAGCTGCCTCCCTAGGCCAATCCCTGTCTTCACTTTTGGTGGGAGCTTACGGATCAATCTCAAAATGGACTCTAATTAGTTTAAGTTCTACTTTATACAGCATAAACTTAGGATCATCATATTTCCAGAATAAAAAACTAAGATCTAATATTGATCAGACATGTGGTTTAGACTCAAGGGACCCTAATTTATCTGAGAAACGTTCCCGATGTTTATTTGAAATAACAGAGGCCGCAGTTTCGAATCTCAATGCTCAAATCGGCTCAAGACAGGAAAAAGACAAAGCTTTATTTGAATTACTCAAGCGTGAACAAGAGTTAATTCATCAAATTCAAAATGGTCGTGCAGATTTAAAATTAAATTTGCACGATGTGCGAAGACAAATTGAAATTTTGATTCATGATGAGAGATAAAAAATTATTATCTTTGAGTTCTGTTCCTCACCTGAGGAGTAATTATTTGAATGTCAGACATTTTAACAATTTCTCCAGCTTCATTGAATTCTAATAAAGGATAATAATCAGAACCCCATGTATAGTCTTTTTGTCTAGCTTTTTTCTAGCCGGAAGTTTGACGCAAAAATTTAGTGTAGAGATTTCACTCGCTCTTCCCGGTTGAGAGTTTTTCTTTCCGAGCGGGCATTTTCGACCTTCTTCCTGCGCTCGCAAAGAACC
>JBKDFX010000112.1:0-10500 GCA_046336825.1 Bdellovibrionales bacterium
TTGGATTTGTCTAATAATCGCAGAACAATTTTTTCACCCCATAAAGTGGGAAGGGTGCTCACGCGAAAATCCATCTCTTTTCCGCGCACTGTTTTGACTTTTAAACGACCATCCTGAGGTAGACGTTTTTCAGCAATGTCCAGTTTGGACATAATTTTAATACGGGCTGCAATGGCCTGTGAAGTGCCCGGTGGAGGCGAAGCTGATTCAATCAAATTTCCATCAATACGAAATCGAACACGATATCTTTTTTCGTAGGGCTCAAAGTGAATATCGGCCACCTTTTTTTTGATGGCTTCAGAAAGTACGATGTTTACAAATTTGACGATGGGGTCACCCTCAACGGCCCCCCCTGTGTTTTGCTGATCGATAACCTCTGCAGATTGTTTGTTGCTCTCACTAATGTCGTCCGTTGAAGAATCAAAATTTTGTTGAGTTAATGCACCTGCATAATAGCGATCAATGCTATTCAAAATGGAATTTTCTGATGCCACCACTGGCTGAATCTTGAGTCTTGTTAGGAACCTAAGATCCTCACGAACAACCACATTGGTCGGATCAGCGAAGGCCACCACCAACGTTTGCCCTGCCTTTTGCAGTGGAATCAAAAAATTTTTTTCGCAAAATTCTTTTGTTACTAATTGAGTGACTTGGGGATCGATTTCAAATGTCGAGAGATCAATTCCAGCCAATCCATAAATTTTCTCCATATGCTGGAGAATACCTTTATCTTTGATGGCTCCCGAGGCCACCAAAGCTTGCATAATTCGAGTCCCGTTTTTGCGGTTCTCTTCAATAGCAGCCGCCAGCTGCTCTGATCGAATGGCTCCCTGTTTGACGAGGAGTTCAGCTAACTTCAAAGACATACTAACAGTATAACTGAGAAAAAAATAGGAACGTAACTTGAGAAAAGGAGCCCTGGACTAAGAGACACAAAGACCTGGACTCTAGTCAAGCGAGTTGATTCAAATTCTTCCACCAAGCTAATTCAATTTGTTGAGAATTGATGATCTGCAGCTGAGCCCGTTCAGCTTCATCATGAAGTAACTTTTGCCCCGAGTCGGCCATTAAATTTACAAATAGACCCTCGGATTGCATAAAATTGAAGTAAGCAATGTCTTGTAAGGATTCTTTTTGTTCGCTCAAATTCATGGCATTAAACACAAGACCAGCATGTTGGGGTTGCAAAGTGAGCTCTTGCACCAAAACTGATTGAAATTTTATTCCCATCAAATTTTTTTTCAAAATTAAAAGATGGGGCAACAATGACTGATGATCAGTGCCGACAATAATAATATTGGCAAAACCCAATTGCGCTGCCACAGCACTTAGCACGCGAACCCAAGCCGACTCGCCAATGATGTAAACAAAACTATTGAGATTTAAAGTTTTAACTTTTTCGCGCACCATTTTTTTTAAAACATCTAAAATGATAAGGTCAGGCCAGAACTGAATCTCACCATGACCAGTCGTGCGAGGTATTAAACAATCGAAGGCATTGATCAAAAGCACTTTTTCAGTTTTTTGTGAAAAAAGACTCAAGACCTGCTGGCTCGATTCGAGGGGCCATCGATGGAAATGGGTCTTTGATTTTTCAAATTGATTGATGTTGATCGGCCCCTGAGATTGAATTCGTTTGATATTTGAAAACTCAGCGGTTGAAAGAATGTCTTCGGTAAAAAATGAAAGCGGTGAACCCTCTGTCACCCAATCAAAAACTGTTTTCAATCTTTTAAACCCCTATGGCGCGAGCGAAAGAATTCTTGAGCCAATTGAACATCTTGACTGATTTGCATTTTCAAATCTTCAAAACTGGAAAATTTTTTTTCTTCTCTTAAAAACTCAAGAAATTCAATTTCAACTGTTTGTCCATATAGATTATCCTGAAACTTGTTCAAGATGTGAGCTTCGACAACGACGGGAGAAACATTGTGCACTGTGGGTCTCACGCCTACGTTAGTAATGGCCTCCCATACATCTAGAGCACCTCGAACAGAGGTCACATAGACACCACGCTTTAACAGCTCAGCTGAAGCATCAATGATATTCATTGTGGGATAACCTAACTCTCGGCCTTTCTGATCCCCCGGCTGCACGACTCCTCGAATGGAAAATGGCCGACCCAAGTAATTTGAGATCTGCTGAGGGCGACCTTCGAACAACAAACTTTTTATTCCTGAAGTTGAAACTCTTTGATTATTTATAAGAACAGGGCTGATGGGCGAAAAATCAATTCCGTTTTGTTGAGACCAACTCTTAAGGAGCTTGATATCACCTTGACGTTGATACCCAAATCGAAAATCCTCACCCACAACAAGACTCTGCAAGTTAAGTCTCTCATGCCATTGATGTTGTAAAAAATGTTCAGCTGATTTTTCAGAAAATTCTTTTGTAAAATTTTCTTCAATGAGAACATCCACACCAAACTCTCGTAATCGATAATACCAGGTTTCACGGTTTTCTAACAAAATGTGCTTTTTTAAAGGTGATAAAAACGACTGAGGATGGGGATTAAAGCTGTACACAGCCAAGAGCCCCCCCCACTGCCTTTTGTTTTGAAGAGCCTTTTGCAGCAGCCGGCGATGACCAAGATGGAGACCATCAAAGTTACCCACGGCCATATGCAACTTTTTATGGGCCAAATCAGGATCTCGAGCCACAGACTGAGCCGACGAAAAAATCTTCATAGATTCACAGATTATCAGACTTTTTAAGGTGCGACCTTGAATTTTCTCATTCATTTGCTATGGTGCGTAACGATGCGATTATTAAGGGATTTTAGTGCTCTTTTTCAAATTTGGAAGTGGCTTTACCGAAGGCAGGGATTACTTATTCGGTTTCTTGTTTGTTGGGCCCTCGCCACCACCATACTCACCTACGATGAAAAAGATAACTATGACACTCGCTTTCAGATTCGCGGTCGACAAAATGTATCCACAGAAATTATCATTCTAAATGTTAAACCCTCAGATCTGAGCCGGTACTATGATCCTCGCACGCAAAGTCTTCTTAATCTCAACCAAACCCAGGACTTTTCAGAAAGTTTTTTTTGGGAAGTCGACCTTTGGCACCAAATTCTGTCTCAAGTTTTAGAGCAAAACCCGAAAAGAATTGGAGTCACTGTTTTCTGGTCGACGGAAACTGTGCAAAAAAAAATTCCAACGATACAAGCCAAATCATTTTTTGACTCTCGAGTCACCTGGGCCACCCAGTTAGGTCCCTTCGAGCAGCCTGTATCTCCACTGCTGGCACGACATGATATGAGCAATGTGGGACTTGTGGATATGGAGCGTGACGAAGATGGAGTCGTTCGTAAAGTTTTAACTCATTGGACAGAAACCCAACATATGGCGGAAAGACTGGCCAATAAAGAATTCTCAACCTTGAGTGGATCTCAATTGATTAATTTTTCTGGTCCACAAAATACATTTCCTCAGCTGACAATTGGTGAACTCCTGAGTGGTGACCTTCCCCATGATTATCTCAAAGATAAAATTGTTATCATTGGAGCCAGCCATGTGACCGGTCAACGTTATCTAACACCTCTTGGTTCTATGACCCGAGCTGAAATTATCGCTCAGATCACT
This sequence comes from Bdellovibrionales bacterium, assembly GCA_046336825.1. Classification (GTDB taxonomy): domain Bacteria; phylum Bdellovibrionota; class Bdellovibrionia; order Bdellovibrionales; family Bdellovibrionaceae. The sequence goes on from JBKDFX010000112.1 coordinate 3,588, forward strand.
GATAACTTAGTCAATGAAAGATGGATTGAACGTCCGCCTTTTCTCTTTATCCTTCTTTACGCATTGCTTATTACATCTATTGCCATTCTCATCATCACCCAATACCCCCAGGTCATTTCCCTGTTTTTTTTCAGCTGGTTGGGGCTGCTCTCAGTTTGTGCTTCCATTTACAGTTTCGATGTTTTCACCATTTGGTTACCAGCCGCTGGAGTGATCACAAGTCTACTTGTGATCTGGTTTGTTTTTGTGGGCTACCAAGCCTCAAAAATTGAAAGAAGAAATTTTATGCTCGAGCAGGAGCAAAAATATCTGCAGGAACTCGAACAACTCAAAAATAATTTTGTGAGCCTGATCAGTCATGATTTAAAGACCCCTTTAGCTAAAATTCAGGGTGTGATTGATCGATTAAAATCTCGCCCCGAAACTCAATTGGGATCGGACTTAGAAGCTCTCGAGATTTCAGCCACTGAGCTCAATCGGTACATCCAATCCATTTTAAAAGTCATGCGAGTTGAATCCCGAGACTTTCAATTAAATTTGCACAGCACAGATCTTAACGAACTCATTGAAGATGCTCTGGAGAGCCTTGGTCCTTTAGCTCAAGATAAACAACTTGAGATTGAAAAGAAATTGGAACCTTTATTTTTAGCTGATCTAGATGCCACCCTGATTCGTGAAGTGGTTCAAAACTTAATAGAAAATGCAATTAAGTACTCGCCCCCTGGTGGTCGAATTCAAGTAGAATCCTTTGAAACAGAGACAGAGGTGGGTTTTCGAGTTTCTGACACTGGTGAAGGAATTCCACCGGAGGATCTATCAAAGGTTTGGGGTAAGTTTGTCAGGGGCCAAGGACAAACAAATAAAACAAAAGGCACAGGATTAGGCCTTTATTTGGTGAAATACTTTGTCGAACTCCACGGAGGGCGGGTCACCTTGCAAAGTCAATTGGGTCAGGGTACACAGGTAGGGTTTTATCTCCCTCTGTAAATGAAAATAGCTTATAGGAGCGAACATGGGAAAAGTGGAATTGAAAGCTTTAATAGTTGATGATGAAATTGAGCTTAGAAAATCTGTCGCTTCAATTTTAGGAAGTATAAGTCCTGATATCCACTTCCAGCTGGAAGAAGCTTCCAATGGTTTAGAAGCTGTTCAAAAAGCGAAATCACAAGATTTCGATTTGGTTCTGATGGATGTAAGAATGCCTGAGCTCGATGGGCTGCAAGCTCTCACCCAAATTAAGGAACATGATCCCAGTACTTTTGTTGTGATTATGACCGCCCATTCAAATCTGCAAGATGCTGTAACAGCCATTAAAGAAGGGGCCTACGATTACGTTGAAAAACCCGTCAGATCTGAAAAATTAGGAGACATTGTAAAAAAGGCCCTGGGGGCCAGGGAAATGGTTTCTTCACTCGCCTTGTCCAATCCTGTTTTTGATGACGATGTGGAATCAGAATTTGTCGGCAATACAAAAAAGATGCGGGATGTTTTTCAGCTCATTTTTAAATTGTGCAAAGTGGACACGACAGTTCTAATCCGTGGCGAAAACGGAACAGGTAAAGAACTTGTGGCCCGGGCCATTCACTACAATTCTCCAAGAAAAAACTCTGCATTTGTAGCCATCAACTGCGGTGCCATTCCTGATTCACTCATTGAAAGTGAACTCTTTGGTCACGAAAAAGGCGCTTTTACAGGAGCCACAGAAAGAAAAATCGGAAAATTTCAAGCGGCTAACCAAGGCACACTTTTTCTAGACGAAATTGCAGAACTCAGACCTGATATGCAAGTTAAGCTTCTTCGTGTTTTACAAACAAAAAAATTTACTCCAGTTGGAAGTAATCGTGAAATGAAAGTGGACACCCGAATCATCGCAGCCACCAATCGCAATCTTGAAAAAATGATGGAGGATGGTGACTTTAGAGAAGATCTTTTCTATCGCCTCAATGTAATGCCCATCTTTCTCCCTCCCCTTCGTGAACGCTTGGATGATATTGGCTTGTTGGCTCAATACTTCATTAAAAACTTTAACAAACTTCACGGCCGTAACATCTTGTCCATTTCACCTGAGGCTTTAACTTCACTCAAACGCTATCAATTTCCAGGAAATATCAGAGAACTTGAAAATCTAATTGAGAGAGCTTTTATTTTAGAGCCCAGTAACAGCCAGGTGATCACCTTTGATTCGCTTCCTGATGAGGTTAAAAATTCAAAAACGACCTTAGATACTTCCATGGAATATTCGGGCCCTCTTGACTATGACTCTTTTAAAGAAGAAATGGAAAAAGAATTCATCGTGAATGCTCTGAAAGCTAACAACGGGAGAATTAATCAAACGGTGGCCCAAGCCAACATCCCTAAAAACACATTACTGAGAAAAATGCGCAAATATGGTATCAGTGCTAAAGATATTTAGTAGCGAGAATATTTAACTTAATATTGAAAGAATGTTTTTAAGTTCGACATTCAAATCATTCATGCAGCGATGATGCCCCAAAGGACAAACTTTGGGGCCATGGGCACCGCAGGGCCGACACTTAAGGCCTTCAACTTCAAATATTCTTGTTTTTTGAGCCCAAGGTCGATAGCCAAATTTTAATACAGTTGGCCCAAAAAAACTAATCACAGGTAGACCCATGAGGGCTGCCATGTGACTGCTGGAAGAATCATTTCCAATCACTAATTTTTGCTGTCGTAATAAAAGTAAGGACTCCAAGATGCTGGATTGACCACACAAATTATGAGCTCCAGGAACTTGAGAGGTCACCCATTTTCCCAGATCTGCCTCATCAGGTCCCCCCATGATGAGAACTTGATGACCCGCTTTTTGAATTTCATTTCCTAGGCTCGCAAACTTTTCTTTTTTCCACATTTTTGTGGCCCAAACACTACCTGGAAATAAAACAATCGAGTTTTTAAAGGGATACCGCTCTTGAATTTTCATCTCTATGGACAGCTTTTCAACGCGTTTCAAATCTAGAAACTGAAAGGGATCAGCCCAAATGGGTGGAGATTGCAGATCATTATCAACTGACTTTTTTATCCAACTATCAGGAGTTGATAATTCATTTAATAATTTTTTAAGTTCGTCACTTTGATTTTGCCAGATTTGCAACAACCTAATACTTTCAGGCCATCTTTTATCCCGCTGAATGACAGTGTCGAAAAAAAATTGAGTGCTCCACTGTCTATAGCCCACTTTATTTTGTGCTTCCACTTGCCAGGTAAACAAGGCCGATCGAAATGAATTATGAGGACAAACCCAATTTATAATTTCGTACTGGCTCAATTCATACAAAGCTTTTTTATATGAGTTTCGATCTCCCTTATTGATTTCAATGACAATATCAACAAAGCCCAGCTCTCGCAGAGCTTGCCCCAGGCCTCGTCGACAGATGAGCAGTAAAGGTTTCTCAGGATGGATTTTTTTCATCCATGACATAAGAGGCACTGTTAAGAGCAAATCACCAAGAAAGGCTGTCTGAACAAGACAATTGATTTCTATTTTGTTTTTGTTGAAGTTGTCGATGCACGGCCTCTTTGATCAAATTCAAATCCATTTGATCGTAACACATGACTTTCTCATTGCAAGATCTCTTCCAGCAGGGCGAACAAGTGGCAGATGTAAGTAGTTTTTCTCCCCGTCCAAAAAGTTCAATTTCCTGTGAACAAGTAGGCCCAAACCAAGCCACCACAGGCACTTTCTGCGAAATGGCCATGTGCATTCCCAAACTGTCACCTGATACAATGATGTCACAAGCCGCAATTGAACAAAGTCCGTCACGTAATCCTAATTCCGTAGGGCTACAAATGACATCTCGATTTTCAGCAATCAGACGATTTCTTTCTGTATCCTCAGGGCCACCGAGAAGTACAATTTGAATATTATCAATAGACTTTAATAAAATTTGAATCAAATCTCGGTGGTTTTGAACACTTAACTTTTTATTGGGCAGCGTGCTTGCACACCCTGTATTAATACCCACCACATAGGATCGACTGGAGCTCTGCCAATTTAATTTTCTTTCTTTTGAATGACGAATTTCTGAATCACTCAATGGCAGTTCATAGTCAGATGTAAGCTGAGGCAACTTTAAAGACTCTTGCATCAACTGCAGTTCAGATTTTTTATTTTCAAAAAATTTTTTCTGATTATTCAAACCTAATTCCCAAAGCTCATGGGCTTCTGAATTGGCTGGAATGATAACTCCATCTGAATTGGAAACAAACCCCAACACTTCGCCTAAAACTTTTGCTCGTTTTAAAACACCCGTGGCTTCTAAACTTTTATCAATCACAAAGGCGTGATCAAATTCCAGAGCCTCTAGCTGCAAAAGATCATTTGTATTTGTGGCGAGCACTCGTTTGAGACGAGGATGGTGACTCAGTAAAGATTTAGCCGGATTCGAAGTGACCCAAGTGATTTCACTGTTTACATATTTTTGTTGAATCAGCCTAAGAAGTGCTGTGCTACGCACCACAGCTCCTAAAGCCCCCAGATGGATGAACAATATTCGATGTCCTCTTGGTTTAAAATGAGAACAATGAGAGCTGCATTGAGAGGATAAACCACAGGGTTTATAACCATTAAAATGAGTGCAGTTGATTTCAGCCATCAACTAATAGGATAGCTTATTTTTTAAGGAGATGAGCCTGGCTGATAGTCCATAATTTGAGAAATGATAGTTCCAATTTTAATTTTAGACTCGATTCTCAAAGGAATTTTACGGGCATCATCTGATAACCAAATATAAATATCACCCACAGGCTTAAAGGCTCCCTTTACCGTAAATTCAGGCTTGATTTTGATGGCCTTCATTTCTCCAATGGGTGTTTTTAATGTTTCACGGCTGACTACTTTTCCTTTAAAAACAAGATTTTCACCATCATCAGCTACTCGAAAGGAATACTCTTTACCATCTTTCCAAGCAAATAAACGCATGTAATAAATAACACTGAAGACATTTTGTGAATAAGGTAAGATTTCCCATTCCTGTCTTTTTTCTTCGACACCTTTTTTTGAAGTGATTTTCTTTTCTTCGTAAACAGCCTTTAACTTTTCAAAATCAAAATAACTTCGAGCTTCTCGAAGCTGAGAGGATTCTTTCACATGCAAACTGTACAGGCGTGGAAGCCACAAATCATAGTCAATCAGAGTGACGACTTTGTCATCCACAGCATAAAAGGACGAAAAAAGACTTGTTGTCTTCAAGGCTAATTGAAACTGGTAGGCTTTACGACCGTTCACAACTTTAAACGGAAGTGTTTGAAATTCCATTTCTCCGGCAGTCACTCGAAATAAATTGTAAAAGACTTCATGTTTGATGACTTCACCGACTCGAAATGGATCCTGCAAGGGTCTTCTTAAATAAAAGCCTTCTCCGTCTTCAATAGATGGCTCTCGGCCCCAGGGTAAAACAACCGGTTCTATTTTTTTGGATGATTTTTTGACTGCTGTTTTAGTTTTGACAGCTGCTTTCTCTTCTTTAAGCAAAGGAGGAGGTGGAGGTGCCGCATGATCCGTATTAAATTCGGCTTGAGTGGGTTTTACTTCCTCAATCACCACTCTTTGGTCGAGGTCTGACTTTAATTGCAATTCTTCTTGTTTATCCACTTTAAGAATAGATGAACATCCAACAAAGAGGCCCAAAGAAAAAAGCACTAAAAAACAAGTCTTAATATTCAATTAAGGACCCTTCCACTTCCAACGACGATGGACCCACATCCACTGATCAGGATACTTGCGTACCACTTGCTCGATTTTGTCTGTAAAGACTTGAGTGATCAAGACTAGATTCTTTTCTCGATCCTCAGGCTTTGAATCTAAATAGGTCTCAACTTCTTTGATTCTTTCAAATACGACTTCGATTTTTCCTTCTGCATTTTCAAAAGAATAGGACAAAACCACAGGTGATTTAGTTTTAAGATAAAAAAGAGCCATACCAAAGGCTGTTCCCACTTTATGGCCGAAAAAAGTGGTGCGCACGCCGTAGGGTTTTCCCATGTGCTGATCTAAAACAAAGGCCACAAGTGAATTTTTCTTGAGTGCTTTCAAAATGGCAAAAGGTGTTTTTTCACCGTGGGGCTCGATAAACTGTACACCTTGACTTCCTCGAATTGAAAACCAGAGGTGATTCATCCACTGCGTTCGAAAAAATTTTGTGATGATATAAAGCTGATATCCTAAAAGCTGGATAATATTTCCTAAAAAATCGCCATTTCCGAGATGCAAGCTGAGAAGCAAAACTCCTTTGTTATCTTGAAGCGCTTCTTTCAGTTCACTTTCACCATGAATGATCACATTTTGATGGATCCAATCACGATTCAATCGGGGGATCAAAAATAATTCAAAAAAATTTTCCACCAGAACCATGACACTTCGCCGGCCCACATTGATCTTTTTCTCTTCTGACCAGTCTGGAAATGCCCTATTGAGATTATCCAAAACCACACTTCGTCGAAGTCTTAAAATATCAAACCAAAGGTAGCCGAGCGGCCGACCCAGTTTACGTAAGGAGGCCCGAGATATCTGACTGGCCAACCAACTGGTGAAACGAACCCACCACTTCATTTGAGAATTTCTCCCAAAATTTTTTTGAAATAAATATTCCACTCCACTTTTGGCTGAACAGAGACTTGCAAACGAGCCGTCTTCCAAATTGTTAGCTTGGCATGGGGTGATACTTTTACCCAGTCTTTCTCAGTGCAAACGATGTATTTCCAATCTTTTTTGAGAGCCTCCAGTTCAATTTTTTTAATATCATCACTGGTGAACCGATGATGATCAGGCCATGCTTTTGTTTCAAGAGTCAGGTTTAAAAATTGATTTTTAAGACTTTCAAAAAACTGATCAGGATTGGCAAGTCCCGCAAGCGCAAGGCCTGTCCCTGAGATAGAACACTCCTCGGAAGTGATC
>JBKDFX010000113.1:0-3521 GCA_046336825.1 Bdellovibrionales bacterium
GGATCAGGCCGAGCGATGGGCAGATGACCTCAAAAAAGAAAAACGGTGGATTGAAATATCAAATCGAACTGAATTCTACGCTGTGCTCACTGCAAACTTTGCCTTTCGAGATCCCGGAGCTACTTATGGGCAATAAAGACCCTTCTCAAATCAGTGATGAAACTTTGCTTTGGGGCGTGGGGCTCATCTTTCTATTGATCGCTTTCAACAAGGCTTATGAATTCATGAGGATTTGGATTCAAAGTCCGAAAAATCAGATTGTTTTGCTGACACTAATAATTCTGATGTTGACGCCAGTGCTTTATTGGCTGGCACGAAAGCGCGAGGCAAATCTAAAGCGAATTGCAGACGAGAAAGCTGTGATTGGAAAGTCCGAAAACTCAGTCTTTTGCGGCGAAACAGACAAAAAAGAAGAAGTTCATATCAAAACTCGGCAGAGAGCTATGCACACTCAAGTCATTGGAACAACTAATGCCGGAAAAACTGAGAGTGTGATTCTACCCTGGGCGATTCAAGACATCGAACAAGGACGCGGCCTGATTCTGATTGATGGAAAGTCAGACCGAAGCCTTTTGGATAAGCTCTGGTCCTACTCGGTGAAATACAATCGGCAAAAGGATTTTCGATTGTTTTCACTGAGCAGCATTGAGGAGTCTCACCAGTTCAACCCACTTTTGAACGGAAGCCCTGAAGAAGTCGCAGAGCGAGTGTTTAATTCGTTTGAATTTGAAAATGAATATTACCGAAGCGTACAGTTCGAGGTTTTTGCTCAAGTCATGAGGATTTTTTCAGAAAGTAAGGAAACTCCAACTTTTCTGAAAGTCTTCGAGGCCATTTCGACTCCGAACAAATTGAAAGCCTTAGCTGAGAAAACAGAAAACCATGGTTTGAAGAACTGGGCAAAACACTACGCTGGTCTTCCTGCTACAGAGGTCGCTCAAAGAACAAGTGGCTTAACAGCAGCACTTAGTCATTTCGCCTTTGGTAGAACATCGGCACTGTTTAATACGACCACGCCAAGTATTGATCTTGATACAGCTCTGAATGAGAACCAAATCATTTACTTTCAGCTTCCCGTAATGCTTTCGCCATTTCTGGGAAAAGCTTCTGGGAAGATGATTCTACAGTGTCTGCAAAGTGCGGTCGCCAACCGCCATCGCGGAGAACGAAGAAGTCACAACTTCTTTTCAGTCTTTCTTGATGACTTTTCCGAGTACCTCTACCCAGGCTTTGTCACGATCTTGAATAAATCAAGAAGTGCCAATGTCGGAATCGTTTTTGCCCATCAAGCCTTGGGAGACATTAAGACAATGGGTGATGCGATTGCGAACTCCATTTTGACGAACGCTAACTTGAAAGTCTTCATGCGTGGAAATGACCCTGAGTCGGCTGAATATTTCTCGAAAGTGATCGGTACAGTCAAAAGTATCAAATACACTTCGAGAACAAAGAAAGGTCTCTGGAAACAAGAGGACACAGGCGACGCTTCGGCTCGTGAAGCGGATGAGTTCATCATTCATCCAAACAGGTTCAAGAATGAGCTTGGAGTTGGACAAGCTGTGATGGTCATTCCGCACGAGGCAGGAAGTCGGACCATCAACATAAAGTTTCAAAAATTTAACGATCTACCACCTGAGAACTTTTTAAAAGTTGAAAAAACTGTTTCGGCAGGACTTGCGGATTTACCTGAGACTGAAACACCAAAATTTCCTGGAGGTAAAAATGCAGCGTAAAGAGAAATTCTATCTCTACTATATCGCAGCGATTTATATTGTAGCCTTGTTGCTCGCAACAGGCTGCGCGACTCAAAATAAAAGTGCAGGCCTTGGTGGTCTTATCGGCGCAACTGGCGGTGCTGCTCTTGGTGGAATTGCTGACCCTGGAAAAAATGGAGAGTATCGAACTCGAAATGTGATTGTCGGAGCAACAATTGGTGGAATGGCTGGCCTAGTAGCAGGATCAGCACTTCACGATGAAATCAAAACCCGGGAGGCACAGGCCTATGCGAAAGGACGCGCATCGGCTCCGCCGAAAACTTCGGGAGCCATGCCGTCCTTGCGTGAGGCTAAAGTCGAATCCCGGTGGATCGAAGGCCATGTTGTCGGCAATCGCTACATCGAAGGTCACTACGAGTATATCATTATCGAGCCAACACGCTGGGACGCACAGTGAGCTCGCGCGGAGTTCCAATCCGTGAGATGATGTTTGCGGCTAAGATGGGATTCTTGAGCAAACCTTTATGGCGAGAGTTCTTTGCCTTAAAATCCCGTGCTCAGAACGCACGGAACTGGAAAGCTTTTCGGGACCTTGGTTTTTTCCAAGTACATAAGTCAAAAATGCTTCCCGATGTTCTTGTGCTTGCACCGAAGGCCATCACCGAGCTTCAGAAACTTGGTGTTGTCCCTGTAACTCCACCGCATCTTGGTCTTTATGACCACGATGTTAAAGTTTCGCAGGTAATTCTTGGGCTAGAGAAAGATAAAGTTGTAGATCGTTATACAACTGAAGCTGAACTCAAAAAGCGGTTCATGGTTTGGATGAAAAAGACCCATGAGGGAAAATCAGCCAAGTTTCCTGATCTCACAATTGAACTTAAGGAACCTAAGAATTTCAGAAAAGTGGCTATTGAAATTGAGCAGTCACTTAAAAATTTTGATCGCTACAAACAGATCATGAACAACTACGCGAGCGCGAAATCTATTGAGGCCGTTATCTTTGTTTCAGATCAACAAGCGGTCTTCAATCGAATTTCTCGTGCCATGAAAGAGACAAACTATCCTTCGTGGGAGCGACCCGTTGGCTTTGGTGAAATGAATGAATGGCTGAAGAGTCCAACGACTGCTCCAATTTACTTGAGTCGCAGCACTAGCTCCATTCGTGAATGGACACGAGTCGCAGGCTAAATCCTGTTGAGATCTGATGAGACACAACATGAGATTGCTGTCTCATGAAAACGACGAGACTTTGAAATCAGAAAATTGAGAATTCAAATTCAAAAACAATAACTTACCCACCACCTCGCTTTATGGGGACTGCCCCTGATCGACCCAAGACCCCTCCCACCCAACGAGTTGATTGGAAGGGGTCTTGGGTCTGGGGCAGATAAATCTCGGTGGTGGGATAAGTGAGAAGGAATAAAAGTATGAATACAAATTTAAATAAAGAAGAGAAGAAGACAGAAATGCACACGGCCTTGGGTATCAATGAAAATGAAGTGGCTAGATCGGAGCAAAGTAAAAATGAAGAAGTTCCCGTTTCTACTCGTAGGGGCCGTAACGGTTCCGCTCAAACGGCGCTCGGCCTTGGCCAGAGGAACAGCAAAGCTCCATCTACAAACGCAACCGAAGTGTTCCGCGTGGTCATTTCCAAAGAGTCTAACGACTTGTTGGAGGTTGCGCTCAGTCGTTGCTTAGACGGCTTTGATTCAGGAGCGATCACCAAGTCTGATGTTGCCAATTATGTATTTCAGAATCTCGCAAAATTCTTTTCAGACTCAGATGTGAAGGCTCTTAGAGCCGCAC
>JBKDFX010000114.1:0-6042 GCA_046336825.1 Bdellovibrionales bacterium
AAGGCCTGGAGCCGGTGTGGCACAACCGGGTTTACGAATGCGCACGGTGAAGGCTTGAGAAGTCGCGTTCACGGGACTTCCTCCGTCCTCCACATAGCCTTCGTAGCGCAATTGAACCTGCGACCAAGCCAAAGATGAAAATAAAAGGACTGCTATCAACGTCCAAGTGTGCACAGCGGTTTACTCCTGATGGAGTTCTTATCGACATAGGGCCTGAAAATCTTGATGAATCACAGAAAGGATCAAATCTTCCCTTGTTTAAATTCAATTGGCCCAACAATTGTATCATTTTGAAACGTGGAACGTAGCTGGTGCCCAATTCAAATTAAAAGCGCATTCAATTGCCTGGTATTGTCAATACTTTTGACATTACCAAGCTTTTTCGCGCAAGCGGAAATGAAGCTTCCACTGCCACTTAAAAAATGGATGGCCTATGAGGCTGCCACCAATCGAAATGTGGATCCTAGCAAAATTTATGTTCTTCAAAATTTTCAAAATTCAGCCTTTTCTCCTGAGCAAGCTCAAACTTTTACTGTGAAATCCTACTGGATCAGTGCCTCTGAGGCGACTTCATTTCGGGCTGGGAATTCTGAACTTCCTCAAATGTTTGTGGATTTAAAAAAGAAAAAACTTTTGCTTCTGGTTCACCCTGAATCTGTGGGCTTTTACGAAAAACTTATTCAAAAGGCGCAAGTTGGCCCAGAATTTTGGGCTCAAAGCACGGCCAGTTCTCGAACTTTATTAGTCAGCCCTAAAACACATCCACAAATGTTTTTTTTCGCCAAGCTCAGCTTGGACAAGGAAGTGGCGGGAGTGGTCAGAACCATTCCCCGCGGTGAAGTGGCTAGAAGTTTGGGTGTTACACAAATTTTAGATACCATTGGTAAAGAATTGCCAAAAGGGTTTCACTATTTGCCTGAGGTTTTTGGGCTTATGCCCCATGGAATGGATCGCGGTGGAATGATCATTCGAGAAATTCCCGAGGCCATTCTTAATGGCCAAATGGATGTCATGCCTGTCTTTTCGATGTTCACTAAACAACAGGATGGAACAATTCCCATGCTCACCATGAGCGCATCTGAAAAGCAGCCTTTAAGTTCTTGGTTGCAACAAAGATTTTTAAATCCCTTTTCGCAGATGTACTGGGATTGGACCCTGAGGCACCATCTTGCTATTGAGGCCCATGCTCAGAATTTTTTAATGGTCATTAAAGACGGACAACCCAATGGTGAGTTTGTATTTCGTGATTTTGGGGGGTTTAACTTCAATCTTCAATCGAGAGTTCGTCTGGGACTGCCCCTTCCCGAGTCACTTCCCATTTTGACAAATCTTGAGAACGATTATCACCAAAAGTTCTATAAAGACGCCGTCAAAGATGGAATCAAAACTTTTTTTGAGGGAGGCGTTCTGTATGGAATCTCCAAAGTAAGCGAACATATGGATCAAAAAATGAGCTATCAAGATTTAAAAAATTTATTCAGGTCCACTTTGTCTGTTCAAGCCAAAAAGTTTGGAGTCAAATTTTCACCCTTTGATGAAAACTATCTTTTTTTGGATCAAGTCACCAATGAAGATTCAGTAGTTCATTCTAACCAAACACTTCAAAAATCTTGCCGGTCAAAAGTTGCGAGATAAATTAATTCTCGCGAATTTCACAATCATAGGTGCAGCGAGTGCTGCAGTTAACAAAGCTGGCCACTCCCGGCTGTAGAAACAAAGGACTGCAATACTTGTTGCAAAATCCAAAGAAATTTAAATAACCATTCTTCATTCGACATTGAATATCCAAATCTCGTTTAGCAGCGAATTCACTTTGGTCTTCGATTTGTCGGTAACACATTTGCGCAAAGGCATCTCCCTGGCAGTAACCGCTCGAATACCCCGTGGCTGTTAGACTTTCTACTTTTCGAGCTAAGCTGACCGAAGAAACCAATTGGGAAAAAAGAATTAAAATAGTGGTATAAAAAAGAATTTTCATACAATAACGCTACTGATTTCTACAAAACGAGTCAACCCCCCCTTGAAAATTACAATTTCCACAATCGACAGGGGTGGTTTTCTCGAGATTGAATCTTTTCATACCAATGACGATAAAGTTGTCTTTCGATAAAAAAGTGCTGAATTAAGCTTTTACTTTTAAAATTTTCCATTTCATCAAAAGTGATTGAATTCTTTTTGTACTGTTCCTGCTTTTCCTGAGTCACTTTTCTGATATCCAAAAGTTGAGTTATAAATTTTTTCAACTGTGAATCTTCATTTAAAAAATCCCATCTTTCGATATCAATGTCATAAAGTTTTAACAATCTCGAATGAATTTCACAGGAGGAACAGTAGAGATATTTTTTATGTGGGAATTGATTCAAGCCCTGAAGAGCCAATTGAAATTTAATAATTGAATTTTCTGGAGTCGAGATTTCTGGACTGGAAAAATCGTCAAATTTTAATCGAGCACTTAAAAATGAAGTTTCAAAATCATGACCTTTGAAAAACTCTCGAGCTAAAGCCTGTGCAAAATGGCTGTAACTGAATTCCTGCGACGAACTGGCGGATATAACGCAGGTGTTTTTTGAAGCTAAATCCAGCGTGGCTCCTGAATAACAGCCCAGATCCAGGATGGCGAAGGGTATTTGATGAAACTCGAGAGCTTTTTGTAATTCCTGGATTAAATTTAAATCCACAGTCTTTTTTCTTAAAGAATCACTGGCCATCACTTGATGAGTCTTAATCTCTTTTTCCGGAGGCAATCCATGACTTGAAACAATCAATAAAACTCGACTTAATGATTTGATTTCAAGCAATAGTTTTTCAATTTCTTGTGATACGTTCTGCGAATTAAATTCTCTATTATCGTTAGGACCTAATTCTTGGTTGACTAAATATTCAGTTTTGGAATGTCCCCATCCAAACAAGGGCCGAACTTGCCAACCCCTAGCCATAAGACCTGGGACAAAAGCCCGAAAATCGGAGTCAAAAATTGTGGACTCTCGTTGGAACAGCTCTCCTCCAGCACCCCAAAACAACGCCACATTTTTGGCGAAGACCGTTTGTGAAAAGACCAGCAGTAAACTGATAAATTGGACTCTCATCAAGAGGCCTGCATTCGAAGTGCGGCTCGGCAAGAACCGGGGGCACTGACTCCTCGCAATTTTTGATGCCCTGGCTTGACCTGGTTCATAGGAATGGCCGGTTTACCTTCTGTATAGGGAGTGTACTGAATATCAATTTTCATACTGGGCCAGCGATTTTTTTCACTGATAAGGACTTTTCTCATCTTTTCAATGTTGGCCAAATCATCATCCATAAAAATCCATTCTTTCACACCAATTTTAAGTAGGAAATCTAAAAGTCTTACCATCACTGCGGCCTTTTCAGCTGCAGGATCAGCTGATTTACCTACGGCATAGATGTTCATATCTTTTGGGAGAAAGTATTTTTTTCCTGTTTTTTGGGTGTAATACTCAAGTAATTTTTTGAGACCCTCGAGAATTTCTTCTCTCTCATGTCCACGGGCGGTGATGATCGTGACAAGATCTGCAGTCTCTTTCGTTTTCAACTGCTGCATAAAAAGATCTGTTTGCTTTGTCTTCCACTTACTTTCATCACCACTTTCAAGAGCTTTTACCATATCTTTAACAAAATGTTTTTCTGGTGTGGTTCGAAAATGTTCAAAAGAATTGGGAGTTGTTCGCACTTCATAATCAGCCCACTCACCTGAAAGCCCAAGTTGACCACGAATTTCAGCAAATTCAGTAGTTGAGACTTCTCTTTTTTCGCCGGGTTTTGATTTGCTGAAAAGAATGATTTTAGTGTCGAGCCGCATGATCGTATCATCAAAATCAAAACTCAAAACTTTTGTAATAGGCTTTCTGATGGGAATGGTACCATCATTGAAGACCTGCTCACCCTCGACGAGAATTTGCACACCTTCAATAATCAGCTGATTCATTTCTGCTTTGCTAATTCCAGGCCGCCACAACAAACGATCGATCAACATGGCTTTTTCATAGTGACGGGCCTGAGCCAAACCCAGAATATGGGCAATATTTAAAAAATGTCTGAGTTTTATTTCACTGCCGTAGCCTCTGGGAACTCTATTTTCATACCAGGCAAAGAATTTTAAAAACTGCTGAAGCCTAGCCGTTCGAATTTCTTGACTGATTTTTCTGGATTGGTTGGTTTCAATTTTTGAAACTTCAATGAGCAACTCTCGAACAGTATCAAATTTACGCTCCAAGGAAGCTTTCTCTAATTTTTCTGCTATTTCTAAAGGAACTTCTAAATCCGTGAGCCCAAAAACGTGAGCCAAAGCATTACGAATACTAGCTCGAATGGCAGGCACAGCCCATTGAGGTTGAGTTTCGGCCACTTGTCTTACACTCAGCTCAACCGCCTCATAAAGCCAAGAACCCTGGCGAAGAGAAATTTCACTTTGTGATTCTGCATTGGCTGAGTTGTTACTCAGATTAAAGGATCCCGTGAATAAAAGTTGTAAAGGTTCACCACTGGACTTTTTTAATTTGAATAAGCTAGTTTTGTCGTGCCAGACATGTCTTGCCGTGGGCGGCCCTTCTTGGCTGTACTCGACGCGAATTTCTCCGGTGATGGGATCAAGGGCAGGCCTTTGATAAATATAAGTTTCAATTCGTCGATAAAGATCTGGAGAAAATCCATCCATACCTCGACCAAACTGAGTGACCGTTTTGATTCCTTCAAATATGGCAGCCAATCCCCAACCTTTGAGCTCAGCAAAACGATCATCGGCCACCACAAAAAGTCGGGATTGCTTATTGGTTTCCATGGCTTTTTCGAGGGCTTCTGTAAATCCTCGATGGGTGATCACAAAATGAGAAAGAGTCCCATCAATCAATCTATTTTGAGTGATGGCCTCAACGATTCGATTGTTAGGGTTTAATTTTCCATTGGTGTAGGCCAGTTCATGATAGGTTCCGTCTTGGTAAACAATTCGCTTGCGAGCCTTGAGTGGAATTTCAGAGGTGGGCTTTCCCTCGGAATAGACTTTTATTAAATCCTGAACATGCTCATAATACTCTTGAATAACTAAATCATCGGTTATTTTAAATACTCGGTTGTAGCGCGGGTTGGCGGCTAAATTTCCTGTGCCCTTATAAAGAGTATTCGTTTTTCCCACCCGTATCAAAGTGGCCTTTTCATGCATAATAGGTGTGCGATCTTCTGGATCAGGTGAGTTATAAACCGGTTGTGAAAAGATGTCCCGCCCGATTTGAAAACCTGAATCAATCAAATTGGCGAGCCAGCTGGAATGATTGTCACCACCTTTTGGGATCTTGTAGCGTGAAATATCACTGGTCCATTTTTCTTCGGGTTGAAAATCCACTTTTACAATGGGATTAAAATCAGAAATGACGGTGGTCTTGATGCCTGCTTTTTTAGCTGCGATAAGCACTTCATCCACTCTTTTATCACCCATGGTGTAGCGAACCAAAATGATTTCTTTTTCAGAATTAGGCACTGATTGATTTCTAATGGCTTCCCACATGGCTTCCACTTCGATGGCTACAAAGTCCTGACGAAATTCGAGTCGACCTTTCAGACGATCAGGGATTTCAACGGGCTCAGCGGTGACATACATTTTTTCGATTCCAGCATCAGAACTACTCAAGGGACTTGCAACATCAATGATGGGCGGAAGAGGGCGAACGGCCCTAGCCGATGATGAATCAGACTGAGCTTTGACTATCAGTGAGCTCAGCAAAAGTGCATAAAATAAGACTTTATTCATCCTCAACTCCTTGGGCTAATAGAAGTTATGCGAGGTCCAAGCCAGGCTGGAAAGCCGATGGAATTGAATTTAGTTCATAACTCTGTCTCAAAGTTAGACAGGGTGCCGATGATCAGCTTTTAAAATTTTGATTTCTTTAATAGAGAACTTAGGGACATCGGCGGTAGTTTTTGGGTATGTATTGGGAGTTGTTCTTCTTTTCGTGATGGCCTGGACCTTGCGTCGAAAGAAGAGGGACACCTCAGGCCATTCAAGGGTTTAATTTAGTTCAGCAAAAACGA
>JBKDFX010000115.1:0-35889 GCA_046336825.1 Bdellovibrionales bacterium
CCTTATTGGTGCTCCCCCTGGCTATGTAGGCTTTGAAAGTGGGGGTCTTTTAACAGAGGCCATCACACAAAAACCCTACTCAGTCTTGCTTCTCGATGAAATTGAAAAGGCCCACCCCGACATTTCCCAGGCCCTTTTACAAGTGATGGATGCAGCCCGAATGACGGATGGCCAAGGCCGAGTGGCTGATTTTAAAAATGTTATTTTAATTCTCACCACCAATGCGGGGGCTGAAAGTGTCGCCAAGGGCTCCATCGGCTTGGTGGAAGCTTCTCGCGCCGGCTTGTCTGTTGAAGCCATTCGCAAAACCTTCAGCCCTGAGTTTATCAACCGGCTGGATGCAGTGGTTCCCTTCCAAGATCTCACCAAGGAAATTATTTTGAGAGTGGCTCAAAAATCCTTAGACGAACTTCGTATGAGCTTAGTTCAACAAAGAGTCGAGCTTATTGTCAGTCCTGCTGCTATAGAGAGACTTGCCACTTTGGGTTATGATAGGGCCTACGGAGCCCGACCTATGCAAAGAACGGTCAACGATCAAATCAAAAAACCACTGGTCGATGAGCTTCTCTTTGGTCGACTTTCCCAAGGGGGCAGCGTTTCAGTTGACTACCAGGAGGGCGAATTTAAGTTCCAATTCAAATCAGCTCCAGGCGCTGGTTCCAATTTGGCGCCAGAAAGACTGTTACCCAACAAGTCATCTTCTAAGAAAAAGCAAACGGAAAGCTCCGGATCGAATTGACATTATAAAAATCCGTTGCACATTTATATCTGACGAAAAATTTGAGAGAATGTCTCTCTAAGGAGTGCAATATGATTTGGTTGAAGCGAATTGGTTTGTTTGTACTGACGAACGTTTTGATCATGACAACTGTAGGTGTGGCATGGTCGATCTTAAGCACCTACTTCGGAATCACAGGGCAAATGGCTTACATTGTCTTGTTCAGCGGTGTCGCTGGATTTGGCGGTGCTCTGATTTCACTTTTTGTCTCCAAGTGGATGGCAAAAACAATGTACGGAGTAAAAATCATTGATGCTAAAAATCCAGATCCCCAATTGCGCTGGCTCGTAGAACGAGTTCATTCCCTAGCCAAAGCCGCTCGTTTGCCAAAAATGCCTGAAGTGGGAATCTATGAGTCTCCAGACGTGAATGCATTTGCTACGGGCCCTTCAAAATCGAACTCCCTGGTCGCAGTTTCCAGTGGACTCTTAAGACAAATGAACAACAACGAAATCGATGGAGTGCTGGCCCACGAAGTGGCCCATATCGCCAATGGCGACATGGTGACCATGACACTGATTCAAGGTATCGTTAACACTTTCGCCCTCATTTTCTCACGCGTCTTGGCCAATGTGCTTTCCGGGTATGTTGATGAGAAGTACAGAAGCCTAGTTTATTTTGCTTGTACAATTGTGGGTGACATCTTGTTCACACTTTTGGGCTCAATTGTCGTCAATTACTACTCTCGCGCTCGCGAATACCGAGCTGACGCTGGTGGCGCCCGCTACTCTTCAAGAGAAAACATGGTAGCTGCACTTCGACGTTTACAAGTGGCCACTCAAGCTCCGTTCGACTCTGACGAAAAGGATCAAATGGCAGCCCTCAAAATTTCCAGTTCTCGCAAAACGGGAATCGTGGCTTTGTTTATGACTCACCCACCTTTAGAAGATCGCATTCGTCAGCTCGAAAGAGCTCGAGGGTGATATTTGTTATAGGTCTAATTCTACCGCTGGCTTTGTTGTTTTCTACAGCCAGCGGTTCCTCTCAGCTGACTGAGCAAGATAAAATCCGACAATGGATTCAAATCCGAGACCTCTCTCTTAAAGATAAATCCCTGGCTTGTACTGAATTTTCTAAACTCGATTGGCTGAACGAATTTCCACATCAAGATTTAGTTCAGTTTAAAATACGTGAATACTGCCGAACTCCACCTGAAGTTGATAAAAAAGACCCCAGTCAGCTCGTGACTTTGGCTAAGTTTTATCGTGAAGAATTTCAATACGTCGAAGCTCACAAAGCTATTAGTGCTGGACTAAAACTGGCAAAATATAAAACACAAAAAATTGACCTACTCGAAGAAAAACTCAAGCTGGATCAGATTGAGCAAAACAAATCCTCCCGCTTAAAAACTTTATCTCAGTTATCTTTACTTAATTCAGAAAAATTCACAGTGGATTACGCTCGTATACTTTGGACTTACAACCAGAGATCAAAAGCGGAAAAAGTTCTAAAAGCAGCAGATAAAAAATGGTCAAAAGCCACTTCAAGACAAACCTTGTATTTTATTTTAGCTCGAATAGCTGAAGAAAAAAAACAAACTCAAACAGCTTTAAAACTTTATAGAAAGGCGTGGAAACAACCCAATCAAGATTCTGAGTACTACAAGGGCCTGGTCGCCCAGTACGGTTGGTTTTTATACAAACAAAATAAATTTGCTGAGTCCTTAGAGGTCTTTGAAAAATTTGATCTCAAATGGACAGATCGACTTAATCTTTCTCGTGCTCAATTCTGGTCAGCAAAAAGTTTAAAAAAATTAGGCCGTGAGTTAGAAGCTAAAAAAAAATTTGAAGACTTAATCAGCGAAGATCCTATCGGCTACTATTCTCTCCTCGCACATCAAGAATTGGGGAAATCTTTTGAGCCCCTGGGTCAAGATGATCTTTCAAAAATAAAATCCATCGATAAACATTCTCAGATGAGCACAACTCTAGCTGACAAATGGCGTTGGTCTGAAATATTAAATGAGCGAGTCTTTATCGAAAGCTTGGCCCAACAGATTTCACAAGATTTTTATAGCCAAAAAAAATCAGATCAAAAAATACTCCTGCATTCCTTTTGGAAAGTAGGTTTAAGCAATTTTTTAACTCGACTGTTTGCTCAAGCCCCAGTGGCTCTGAGAAAACAAACCTATCAAGAATCTCTTTTCTATTTATTCCCCACTCCTTATTTTAATGAAATTTCACAAGCTGCAAAAAAGCAGGGGCTAGATCCTTTTTTGGTCATGTCACTGATTCGACAAGAATCTGGTTTTAACCCCATGGCCAGAAGTCCAACAGATGCCTTAGGCCTCATGCAAGTGATGCCCAAGGTGGCTCAACGTATTGCTAAGGTCCATAAAATGAAATGGTCCAATGAAAAAGATCTTTTGAACGTGGAAAAAAATCTTATCTACGGAACACTTGAACTGAGTGAAAGACTTCGTGAGTTTAAAAATAATTTGGTTCTTGCCATCGCCTCCTACAATGCAGGCCCGGATCCCGTAAAATCCTGGGTTAAAACTCGAAAACGAAAAGACATCTTGGAATTTATTGAAGAAATTCCTTACGAAGAAACTCGCAGCTACGTTCGACTTATTTTGAGAAACCAGATTCTTTACCACCAGCTTCAAACCAAAGAGCCCTTCCCCTTTCCTAATGAATGGATCAAACCACTTCCCAAAATAAATAATTAAAATTGAGATCTGTTTCGAGTCTCAAAATAGAACATAACTTAACTTGCAATAATTAAAAATCGACCTTAGTCGACTCACTCTGAATACCAAGAAAGCCGATAAACAAATCATGCGATCGACTTCACTACCTTTTATATTAGCAGGCTCATTTCTTTTATTTATAGGCGGACTGATTGTTTTTTTCCGAGTGGATGATGGACTCAATCATGGTCCTTATCGGATGGGAAGCTCGACACAAAATTCAAAACAAACTCTGAACTTACGTGCCCTTGAAGATTCAAAAATCACGGCCAAGTTAGAAAAAGTGGAGAATGAACCCAGTGCTCTATTTAACGATCCCGCCATTGCACAAGCTTGGGGTTTAAAAAAGGCTGATGCGGCTCGTGCCTGGAGTGTCACTAAGGGGTCTCGACAAATTATTGTGGCTGTTATTGACACCGGTGTGGACATCAACCATGAGGATTTAAAAAATAATTATTGGAAAAATCCAGGTGAAACAGGAAAAGATTCAAAGGGGCGCAATAAAGAAACCAACGGCATTGATGATGATAAAAATGGATTTGTCGATGATGTTCATGGTTGGAATTTTGTATCTGGAAATCACAACTTAAGTGACAATCATGGTCATGGCACTCACATCACAGGAATTATTGCTGCCGAAGCTAACAACAACAAAGGAATCGTCGGCATAGCTCCTGAAGTCTCTATCATGACTTTAAAATATTTTGATCCCCTTTCTCCAGGTGCTGACAATTTAAAAAATACGATTAAGGCGATCAACTACGCTGTCAAAATGGGAGCTCACATCATCAACTACTCAGGGGGAGGCCTTGAGTACTCGCAAGATGAATTTGAAGCTGTGGCCAGTGCACGCAAAAAAGGAATTTTATTTGTGGCCGCTGCAGGCAATGAAAAAAGCAATTCTGACAAAATTCCCTATTATCCTGCTGATTACAACTTAGATAACATTATATCTGTCACGGCTTTCAACCCAGCGGTGGAAGTTTTGGCTTCTAGCAACTGGGGCACAGAATCCGTTCATATTGCAGCTCCAGGACAAAACGTGATTTCGACACTGCCAGGTAACGCCTATGGTTTTATGACAGGTACTTCTCAAGCCACTGCTTTTGTTACAGGTGGCGCCGCACTGATTATGTCTCACAAAGTGGGCTTTAAATACTCTGATGTTCGAAAGTACATTCTGTCCACTGGCGATGCCTTGGCCAGCTTGGCTGATAAAACTAAAACATCGCGGAAACTCAATCTTTATAAGGCCCTCACCGTCCTCGACCAAGATTTAACGGCGTCAGGTGTGCGCGCCTCCAATTCTGGTAATATTCGAGTTTTAAGCGAGGTTCAGGCGGAATCAACTTCTAGCCTTAACTCAACGGCCCAGTTCGGCAAAAGTCTGATTGAAGCTTTACAAAAAGCCGAGGAAGAATCCCT
Source organism: Bdellovibrionales bacterium (assembly GCA_046336825.1). GTDB lineage: Bacteria > Bdellovibrionota > Bdellovibrionia > Bdellovibrionales > Bdellovibrionaceae. The sequence goes on from JBKDFX010000115.1 coordinate 4,896, forward strand.
TCCAGCCGTCAAAGGCAAAAAAGAGCGCTTAGGTTCAAAGCCTGAACTTTAAAGGACTTACTTTAAAAAAGTTGTCGCAATCTTTTTTGGTAAATGGACAAAGTTAAGATTCCCATCAGAACCCCTGCACCGAAAGCGTTTTTAAGATTGGGATGGATCAAGCTCAAAAGTATAAGGCTGCAGGAAATGGTAAGTAAAATCCAAGGCCATCTTTTTTTCCACACGGGCTCTACTTTTTCATGGGGATTAAGAAGACTTTTTAAGTCCTGAGGCAACAAATCCCAATTGAGGTAAAGTCTAAGAAGTTTATATTTTTCACGAGCACAATCCAGATGATTCATTTTTTGGCAAAGAAGAATAAATTCCCGATGATAGTGGATATTGTCCAATTCTAAAAAAGCTCGTCGCCAAAGCCTTGAAATTTGTGAAGGACCGGAAGCACCTGGGATATCAATGAGTTTGTGATAAATCTCATCTTCTGACCAACGGAAAGATTCCAGTTGCCCTGACTTGATGCTCAACATAAAAGGAGCTTCACAGGAGTTACAACTGTAAATCAATCCCTCTGAAGGGTTGAGAATTTGAAATTTTTTTTTGCAATCAGGACAGCTGACAAGATCTTTGGCCTTCAAATCCGTCTTAGGATCTGAAACTTTTAGGCTTGGGGATTCATCTCTTGCTTCAATTAACATTTGTCCTCTAGAGTTCTAAGTGTGACTCATTTTTTTCAATCACTCAAGCAGTATCCCGCTCGATATTATTTGGCCATTTTAAGCGGTCTGTTAGTGGGCACTTCCTTCCCACCCTTTCCTGCATGGGCTTCACTGTTTTGCTGGGTCCCTCTTTGGTTTTTCTGTCTCAACTCTAAAAATATAAAAACCATTTTCATTGCGAGTTGGACCACACAATTTTTACTGACCTTGATTGGCTTTCATTGGGTGGCCTACACCGGACACGCATTTGCCCAATTGCCTTGGATTTTAGCCATTCCAGTGCTACTCATGTTTGCCACTTTTGTGCATCTTCATGTACCTCTGGCTTTGATTCTCCAGCATCTTCTTTTTCGCAATCTAAAAGCTCATCTCTTGATTCGACTTATCAGTCTCGCACTTCTGCATTCGCTACTGGAACGAGTATGGCCTATGATATTTCCTTGGCATTTAGGTTACGGTTGGCTTTATTCCAGATTAGAAATTTTTCATCTGGCTGATAAGATTGGTTTTTTGGGCCTATCCACATTGCTGCTTATATTTAATGCATTTTTGACGTGGTCCGTGTTTTTATGGAAGGGTCAATCTAGAAAAGCTTCTGTCGTCATTTTGACGGCAAGTCTTTTTGTTTTTCTGGGACTGAATCTTGCGTCTTCTGTTTTTAAAAATCTTCCTCCTCAAAACCAAAAATTAAATGTTCTGATCGTTCAAGCCAACATCGGTCAATTTGATAAAATTCAAGCTGAAATAAACCTCAAGGGTTCAAATCGATCTGAGGTTCAGCAAGTCGTGATGGAACGTTACTTCAAGCTCACTGATGAGGCTTTGCTAAAACATCCTGAGACAGAAATGATTGTATGGCCTGAAACGGCCCTGGCCGATTATTTAGATATGGCTTACTTAAGCCGACCCCGAGCCCTGCAACTCAGAGCCAAAATTCAAGAATGGAATCGAGCCTTGTTAACAGGGGCCTACTCCCGAGAAGCGGGCACCGAGAAAGTCTACAATGGCTTTTTTGTTTTTGATGCTCAAGGAAGTCTCACGGGTCCTGGCTACAGAAAAACTCATTTATTGGCTTTTGGTGAGAGACTTCCCTTCGGTGATATTTTCCCCTGGCTCTATAAAATCCTTCCTTTTGTATCCAGCTTTCAAGCAGGTCAGGGCCCCCAAATCACTCCCCTGCCAATTAACAACACCCGAGTGCAAGTGGCCCCACAAATTTGTTATGAAAGTCTGTTCCCTGATTTTTCAAGAAAAGGCACTTTAAGCGGGGCTCAAATTCTAGTGAATGTGACCAATGATTCTTGGTTTGGAAGTTATTTTGAACCTTTTCAACACGCCACAATGACATGGGCGAGGGCCATAGAAAATCGCAGGCCCCTGATAAGATCTACGAATACAGGCCAGTCTTCCATCATCGATGCCGAGGGACGAGTTCTTCTCACCTCCCCTCTACATCAAGAGTGGGCGGGTGCCGCCACAATCTCTGTTCCTGATCCTGAATTTAAGTCTTTCTACACACAGTATGGTCATCGAGATTGGGTTGTGTTAGTTTTCATGCTCCTGCTTTTGTGGGGAGGAGCTCAGTTCCATGCAAGAAACAGCAAAAATTAAAAATCAAAAAGCGCTTGATTGGGAATTAATATTAGAAAAAATTAAAAACCTAGCGACAAGCCTGCCTGCCCGTGAACAAATAGCACAAACTCGTGCCTTGGCTAATCCCAAAGAAGCAGCTCTTCAGTGTTTAGAAATTGAAGAAGCTTTTCAAATTATTTCTAGTGGTGTGAGACCTCACATGCAAAGTTTGGATCTTTATCCCAACTGGATTTTACCCCTCAAAAAACGCTCTGTCTTAAAAACACTCGAACTCAAAGATGTGCGTTTTTTTTGCCTGGAAGCTCTTGCCCTAAAAGAAACACTTAAAGATCAAACAACGAATTGGTCCAAAGGTTTGATCAGTCAGATGATGGAACCCGCTGAACCCCTTTCGGCCATTGATCAAATCATCACTCCTCAGGGTGACATTCGAAATGATGCTTCTGAAAAACTCTACCAACTGTTCACTGAAAAAGAACGATTGGCCCGTGAAGTTCAAAATACCATGGACAGAATCGTTCGCGATCACCAAGTGGAAAATATGCTGCAAGATAAATTTGTCACCACTCGTGAAGGTCGCTGGGTCATTCCTGTTCGGTCCGGTATGCAGCATTTTGTTCCAGGGGTCATTCATGGTTCATCACAGACGAAACAAACTGTATTTATGGAACCAGAAAAAGTCATTCCCATGAACAATCGGCTTCGACAAATCGAAGTTGAAATGGAAGAGGAAATTGAGCGAATTCTCACTCAACTGTCTGAGTACTTACATGGCTTAAGCCTTGGTTTTGAACAAACCTACATGGTGATGGTTTCAACTGATATCCGTTTAGCCCAAGCTCAATTTTCATCTCAGATACAAGCGTCACCACCCAAATTCAGCGAAGATCACTTGTCTCTTGAAGAAGTCAGACATCCCCTCCTGCAATTGTCTGGTAAAAAAGTGATTCCGAACCGAGTGACACTGGATAAAAATAAAAAAATCCTTATTCTTTCGGGTCCCAATGCAGGAGGAAAAACAGTTCTTCTCAAATCAATTGGTTTGGCAGCTCAAATGTCTCGTTGTGGCCTTCCCATTTGCGCAGCACCTGGTTCTGTCCTGCCTTTTTTCTCAGATCTTGTTGTGGCTATAGGTGATTCTCAAAGTGTTGATGAAAACTTGAGTACTTTTGCTGCTCATTTAAAGCTCCTTGATGAGGCTGCGCAAAAAAAAGGCTCCCATGTTTTAATATTGATAGACGAAATTTGTGGATCCACCGATCCTGAAGAGGGTTCGGCTTTAGCACGAGCTTTTATTGAAGAATTTGAAAATAATGATGTCTTCGCTATTTTGACTTCACATCTATCTCCACTCAAAACGGGATGGACTGAAAAAAGTAAAGTCCTCAATGGAAGTTTAGAATTTAATACCGAACTGGGAAGACCCACCTACCAATTTCTAGCCGGAATCGCAGGGGATTCATTGGCCTTACAAACCGCAGGACGCGTGGGAGTCAATCCAGAACTCATCAAGCGAGCTAAAGAGTACTTATCACCCGTGAGCCAAAAAAGACTCGAAAACCTCAACGAAGTGGAAAAACTTAAAAAAGATTTAGTGGAATTACAAAAAGTTTGGCGAGCTGAGAGCTTACAAGTTCAGAAAATGAAATCTGATCTGGAAATTAAAATCAAAAAATTCGAAGAAGAAAAATCTCGAGCCCTTGATAAGGAACTCAAAAAAGCTGAAAAAAAGGTGGAAGAAGCCATTTCCCACGCCCGCGTTGAAGACACTTTTAAAAATTACCGCAACCTGGGAGAAATCAAATCAGCTCTACCTGAAATTGTTAAAGCCACACCTTTTTCAATGGAATCTAAACTTTCCACGGCTGAAGACTTTGCCAACAAATTTCCCCCCGGATCTAAAGTTTATGTCCCTTCGCTTAACCAAGATGGAATTGTGCAAAGTGCACCCAACTCAAAAGGCGAAGTATTGATTTTATCCAATTCGATTCGACTTCAACTTTCCTGGTTTGAGCTGAAACCTCCAGGACAAGCTCAAAATCCAACAGCTAAAATCGTGAGAGGTAGCTCAACATTTACAGCTTCATTGGTCAGTGACGATCGCACCTTGGATCTTCGGGGAAAATCCGTCGAAGAGGCCTTAGAGGATTTAGAAGTGTGCTTGGATCAATCCGCAACTCACAAGCAAGATCGTATTAAGATCATTCATGGCCATGGCACTGAGGCTCTTAAAAAAGCAGTTCGAACTTATCTTTCGCGCTCTGTTTATGTAAAAAAATGGAAAGCCGGTTCCCACGAAACTGGTGGTGATGGTGTTACTTGGGTTGAGTTACTGGATTAATATAAACTAATTTTTAATGAGAACTTTCCTGCACCACTTCTTCTGCTTGGAGATTTTCTCCCATTCTGTAACGATCCACTAAGGTTGGATCTGTGGTAGGAAATGAAAATAACAATGTGTGGACACCGTTCTTTTCATCTTCAATGGTGACTGCGATGTAAGTTAAATCGTCCATGGGATAATCTGGAAATTCTTTAATGAAGACCACCATGATATTTCCATTCAAATCAGACTTTCTCCAGATTTCATCGGCGTCTTCGATGGTGCTCTCTCGCATTTCAGAAAAGTTCTTGAAATCTTTTTGAGGAATATCTTGTTCAGACCTTACTTTTAGCATGGATAAATAAAGCCCCGTGGCCAAGGGATCGGCTTCTAAAAGAGAGTCTCCTTCAAGAGCCCCTTCCACCACTTTTTCAAAAACTTTATCGTAGACCAACTCACCTTTTCGGTAACTTTCGATCAGCTTCGCATTTCTTGTTGGAAAATGAGTCAGGACAAAGGTCGGGATTCTTTCCTCTTCAGTGACATAACAAATGGAAATATAAGTGAACTCTTGCGACTTAACACGTATTTCCTTCATGTAGATATGCAAAGGAAATTCAGACACGACACCTTCATCCCGCCAAATCTGATCGGGGGTATCGAGGGTTTCTTCTAGGTGTTTTTCCAATTTAATTTGTGCTTTATCCGAAAAATCATCCTGCTGCCTGAGCTTCAGGTACTGGTCCTCCAGGATATTGATGGCCTTATCAAAATAACCATGTAGAGCTTTTTCATCCTCAAAAATCAGACCATTTTTTTCATCTATGACAATAAGCTCAACATCTTTTGGGCTGTTCTTTTTCTTTGCTCGAGATTTAGAGTTTTTCATTTAAATAGTTTCTCTGTTTTCAATAAGAAGCTCCAATGCAATTTATGACAATTAATGTCATGAGAGGGGACTTGAATTTTTACTCCACGTCCCTCAGCATAAAAAAAGTGGCACTGTTCGCAAGGAGGCGGAGAATGTCTCAGGTCGTTGAAGAAAAGAATCTCGAGCGCATGGAAGCACTCTTGGCTCACTCGGCAAGAGGAATTCACATTTTATTCGATAATAAATCTTTGGCGGAAGTTCTTCGTCACGTCAAAGATGATGCTGACTTTTTCAATTTTGATAAAATGAAAAAGGTGCAGGATGTCATGACTGAGCTCATTGCCAAGCCCACTTTTATCGAAAAAGTAAACTTCCTTAAAACCCTAGAAAAAGAATCCTTCGAGATGGTGGTTCGTGCGTACTTTCACATTGTGGAAAGCACCGTTCGCGCCAACCACGATCTCACTCACTAAAGTCCCACGGCTTTTCGACACGAATAGGAAGAGCCGTTGTCATATTTTTCAATTAACTTAAAAAATCTCTCAGCGTTCATATCCTCTTTTTTCAAACCATACTCAACAATGTCGATGACGGCATGCCAATAATGAGATGAATCAAGCTGCACATTTTTTAATTCAATCACCTGACCGTTGATGACTAAGACCGGTGGCTCATGATGGAGAGCTTTATCCTTATTTATAAGGATCTCAAAAAATTCACCTTTACGATTTTTCTGAGAATAAGCCAACTTAACTGTTATTTCGTTATTTTTAATCGGAGCAAAACTGATGTCGAGAGCCTTCACATACTCTTGGATTTGAAATTCCAATTCGGGGCTCAAAAGTCCGAGTTGAATTTTAACTTTCTTCCAATTTTCTAAAACGCGTGTAGCTGAATTAAATCGCAAATACTCATCTTGCGGAATCCACTCAAAGGGTTCTAAGTGACCATTTTTAGATTGAAGGTTGAGAATTGACAGAAGCAATTCAGCAAATGCATGGGTGGTTTTTGAGTTCAAGGGTGGGCGAAAATTTCTAAATTCAACTGTCAACTTTCCACTGTCTTCAGCAGAAAACCCCAGACTGGCGCCCATTATTAAGTGTTCAAGATTTATAAATCTGTAATGGGCAAAAAAACCAACACCAGAGTCATGCTTGGCTAGAATCTGTAAAAATTTATTGAGACCATTAGCTCTTTCTTGAGGGAGAGCCGTCATAAACCAGAGATCAAACTCCTGGACAGCATTCATGAAAACTTTTTGTCTTTTTTCATCGTGGTAGGTTTCAATATTTGAACCCAAGCCAATATCAAAGGCTTCTGCAAAACCATGCAAGAGAGCTGGATTCTTATGAAGATACACCATCACATTTCTCAGCAATTGGGGATGTAAGAAAAAAGGGTTCTCTGCCATGTTACGTGCACCCACGTGAATGTGGCCCATACCTGAACGTTCGGCGGCTGGTTGCACATAAGGGACAAGACCAATACCTTGAGCCACCTTGAAAATTGGAGATGAAGTTTCTATCAAATCACCAATCCGTCGAGGCGTGGTGTTGACTTCAATTGTGACGGGTTCAGGGTTAATCACCCACTTTCCATCACCGGGCACATTCAGGTAATACCCTTTTTTCCATGACTCCTTAACAGAAACAGCTGACACAGGAAGATCCAAAGCCCGAGCCAATTCAAAACTAAACTCCTTGGATTTACTCCACTTGTAAGGTGTTTCGATTGTATTTCGTCCCGGTTCGTCCACCATGGCCTTATCTTGAAAGGTGTATTCAACACCAAAAAGAATATGTTCTGGATTGACCTGAGCAAAAGAATAAAATTCAACAACATACGTACCTCAGAAAAATTCGGAGCAATCAAGAGACCCGCGTAAAAATGAAATAAATTGAAAAGAGAAAAATAAATGTCTCATTTTGAAACAAATAATCCAAAAAAGGGAACATAATTAAAAGAGGTGAGGCTCTGGGATGCTAAAAACGGAAATTATGAATTTTTTGTAGAACTTTTGGTGAATTATTATTAAACACCTGAGCGTTTCTTAAACATTTTTAAGGTCCCTCCGCTATCCTGTATTAAGAACGGAGGACTTTCATGGTTACCACGAATACACGTATAAAGACAGTGGTCATGGGTCTTCTCGCGATGTGGTACGTTGCTGGGTGCGAGAATGGTGGAAATGGCGAAGTTCCTAAAGATGAAACTCGCTTTCACGTCTATGACATAAATGCCTACCCCTTAGATAAGGTGGTCTGCGATCCCGGCGGTGGCGGTGGAAATCCCACAAGCCCTAAAAACGGAATCAAATCAGAGCTTTTCTATAGAAGTAGCGGACAGCCTCGTTATTACAAGGCTGAGGACTATGTTAATTTTGCGACTAAATCAGAAGCCAATCTGTTTTTTTCGGACATGTTTGTGCCCACACGAATGTTTTCAGAGGGTTTCTCCACACAAACCAGCGGCGTCCTTAAAGATGACAGTGGTAACAAATTAATCGAGTACTTTGGTTTGAAAATGAACACCACCATCCGATTAACACCTCAAGATTCTGAAGGTGTGTACGAATTTGCATTACTGAGCGATGACGGTTCTGTTATGAAAATTAAAGAATCGGGTTCATGGAGAACAATTATTTCCAACGACGGAGATCATCCCACTCGTCTTGGCTGCTCAACGGATAGGATTAGTATGACTTCTGATACCAAATTGGAATCTGAAGTTATGTATTATCAAGGCCCCCGTTATCACATCTCGAATGTTCTGCTCTGGAGAAAGCTTTCTGATTCTGAACTTGCGGGTCGTGATCCTCGATGTGGTCTCACTGGCAATAACACTTGGTTTAATCCTGATAATAATTCAGCACCCACGGCTGAGTACAACAATTTGCTTTCGCGTGGCTGGAAAGTGGTTCGTCCTGAAAACTTCTATTTGCCAAATGAAAACTCAGAACAGACCCAGTACAACCCCTGCACACCTGGCACTAACCCTGTAATTGCCAACTTCAGAATTAACGAGTTGACCAGTACAGATGTCTTTGTTTCTTGGACAACAAATATTCCGGCCACTTCACAGGTCTTGATTGTTGAAGTTAACACTGGCAATGCAAGACTGACTGCCACTGATAATGTGCTGAGGACAAGTCACAGCCTTCAAGTGTCCGGATTGCTGAATCCAGATGTGCTCTATTCCATTCAGGCCGTGAGTGTTTCAGAAGACTTAGGAAGAGCCATTTCTTCTCCCATCGAGTTTAGAACACCCTAAAAAATTCAAATTTACGGACAACCTGTCCGAAGAGGGAAAGAGTGAAAGCTCTTTCCCTTTTTCTTTTTTATTTAACTCTTCACCTCAGCCTTTGGGCTAGGGCTGAGTACCGTGTTTTTGAACTCACTCTGCGTAAGGGCGAAAATCAACGGGTGATCACTAGCACTCTCGATCCTCTTCAGTATCCAGGATACTATCCTTTGCTTGACGGAGAAACCGTGGAGTATCAACAAACTTGGATGTGTCGAGGTCGAACAGACAATCAACTTGCCTTTTGTCCCAACCCGCAAAAAGCCCAGATTCCAGAGCCCCCCAGCGCCGTGTCGACGACTCCATGATAATCTGTTCACATGTCATCAGATGTTTCAAGCACTCGCCAACGTCAACAGGAAGAGTTGTCACAACTCCAAACTGATTATCAGCGTAAAAAAAGAAAGCTGGCTGAGGCAAATAATCAAGAAATCGACTCCATGCAAGAGCAATATCTTAATAAGCGAGAGGCCTTAGAAGAGAGAAATCAAGCCGCCATTAATCATATCCAAAAAAAACAAAATGAAACTTTTGAACAATTCAACGAAAGACGACAAAAAGCAGCTCTTCGTGGCCGTGAGCAAATGGCTAAAATGGATGAATCCTACCGTCAACAAATTCAAAAAATGCAAAATGAAAGATCTCAACTGATTGCCGACATTGATCGCAACCAAAAAGTCAAGATTCAAAAAGCAGAAGAGCATGCAGATCAGAAAGTAAGCCAAATACACATGAGCAGTAAGGAAAAGATTGAATCTGCTAAAACAAAAACTCAATCTCAAATTCAGCAATACAAAACAGAACGTGACCGACAAGTGAACACCCTCCGTGATGAAAACGAAAGGTCTCTGCTGCGGGAAAGATCACGGGGTGAACTCTCAACAAGCAAACTTAAGGAAGACTACGACACTCAAATTAAAAATTTGCGTGAACGTGGAGACTTATCAGTTGAACAAGAAAAAGATCTAAGACAACAAAAGCTTCAAAAAATAGATCAGGATTTTAACAATCGCTACGACAAAAAACAGAGCCAATGGCTGAAGCGTGAACAACATTTAGACGAAACCTTCGAAAACAAGTTGGCCCATAAGAGTGAAAAACATCAAGAAGTAGCCTTGGATCAAGATCAACATTTCCAAAAAGTTTATGAAAAAAATGAACGAGACAATCAGCAGGCGCTGGAAATTCAAGACCAACGCTTCACTAAACAGGTGATCAACCAAAAACGTAAACTGGCTCGTGATTTAGACAAATATGCTGGTAAAGAGCATGATCCATTTTACAAAATTCAGGACCGAGGCTCTCGTTTTTCAGAAAGCTCCGAGGCTTACATCATCAAGGCCTATGTCCCCGAACATGAAAAAGACAGCGTCAGGGTGGCCGTTGATAAAAATAAAGCTGTTATCAGCGGACAAAGAAAGTTTAATGATAAAATTGAGGATGAAATCAGAAAAGTCTCCACTGATAACTATCAAAGCTTTCGTGAAGAATTCAAATTTGATCGCCCTGTCATCACCGAGGCCATGGAGCGTGAACGTCAAGGCGATTATATCATCTTCCGCATTCCCAAACTTTAAAACCATCCCTCTTCAACCAACAATATTTGTCATCACTTTGTAAAACCTGCTGTACAAAATTTTGTCACTATCGACAAAGACACAAACGAGTTATGCCTTCTTGTGTGCTTTAACCGGGGGGTTAAGTTTGAAGAAAAATCAGCAGTCTTTCTCAGTCCTCGTTTCATTTATAGTTCTGACTTTATTACCTCAATCTTTAAGGGCCAATTCCAATGTTGATTTAAACAACTGCCTTCAACTCATCCAAAAGGTTTGGGGCTCACTTGATCAGAAAGTTCTTAAAGGTAAAACTCGACACCAAACAGACTGTCGACTTGAAATGGAAATTCAATCTGATCGACTGATACTGATGGCTGAAGGAGAACCTCTGGAGGTTAATTTTCAACTTGGCAAATTGGAAGGCTGGTCCCAAAGCTTGCAATCTTGTAAGGCCGATAAAGAAAAGTTGCATGTGGTCTTCGAACAAAAAAGCTTAGATTCGTTCGAGAGAAAAGAAAAGGTTCAGATGACTCTGCTTAAAAGAAAAAATAATGGATTAAGTTTAATTTTGTCAGAGAAACAATTGAAGGTGTTTATGCCCACTCACCAAGCGAATCTTATTTGTCATCTTCAGCCCGCAGGCCAGACGACTGAAGTTCCATCACCATAAAATGAAAACGTCGATGGAGATCCTCGACAAGAGCTAAACGAGAAACAAATTCTTCTTCTAAGGATTTGTAAACAACAGGAAGATCAGAAAGTTCATGGTAAACCTGGTAATGGGACACAGACTGAGTCTGCAAGTCATGGCTTATAAGAGCAGACTCTGGGTTTTGTCCTTTATGGTGTGAAGTCTCGTTTGTTTTCATGGTCTGCTCCTTTGTTCAACCCCGACCTATAACTGTAGAGATTGTGTTACTAACTTCTCAACTTAAATCGACTGACATGTGTTTTTTACATAAAGATCACATTCAATATTCACAATTTAAATTCACTTCATCGCTTTCCTGCAATTGGCTGCGTTCCTGGTTGGTTCTTAAATACGTGGCCATGACACTTGGCGATGAATCGTTGTGCTTAAGTCCCAAAACATGTCCCAACTCGTGGAGGGCCAGGGACTCCATACTGACAGAACCGGGAATACTATTAAGCCAATAAAAAGAATAATTAAGCCCATTGATACGTATATCAGCTTCTTGGATTTGATCACCCACCCAATACAAGGAAGTTCGGGCTTGCTCAGAGGCTTTTTCAAGCTCCCAGGAGTTGAGATAATAAACTATGTTTTTACCATCCCGGGCTGGCGAGTTTGATAAGACTTTTTGAGAGTCGATAAAAATCAAAGTTTTCCCTAGGGCAGTATTCCAAGTTTCAGTGGCTTTACGGAAGGCCATTTCAAATTCGGCAGGAACAGATTGATGCAAATAAAATCGAATTTCCGAAGCCCCCTTCCATGAGACTCTTTCTCCGTAAACGTTTTGCACAAAACCACAGGAATCTTGTCTTTTTGGGGACGAACAGCCGGCTAGCAACAGAAGGCTGATTCCTAAAGTACAAAATAAGAATTTAGAAAAACTCTTTGGCATCAAGCTAAGACATCGCAAAATTCCAGCCGGCTCAGCTGGGGTTTATTACGAATTGAGTTTTTAAAAAATCGAGAAAGCTCAACACGGATTCCTTTCTTTTTAGGTAAGCTATTGAAATATTTGAAAATTTTAATGTTAAGAAGTTAGGCGCACCAAAAATGTACGAACGACCAATTACAGCCACCGTGAAATTGGGGACAATTTGAACTTAACCCCCGACTGGACCAAGACCCAGTTTGGCACCAGCTGCTTAAATACATGAAACTATTAAATTATTATCCGTGGCACAGCTTCTGCTTAGTGTCTTATAGTAAGACACTTCGGCTCGGGAGCTAGAATCCTAGCGACCACGTCACCTGGGCCACACACCTACCTAACAACACAATCCGAGGCGAGGGAAACACACCCAGGGCCTCCTCCGCGCGGGTTAAAAACCACACGGCTTGTTGCACTCACCCACAGAGGTCCAAGGCTCCTGGACAAGCTGGTGCCACTATGAAAACCTTTAAATTCTAAATTATTAGATCCGTTCTCTGAAACTGATTTTAAGGAGTTATATATGAAATGGATTTTTGCTGCGTTTTTGGCTTCTGTACTTGTGGGTTGTTCAAGCAAAACTCATAAAGCCGAAAAAATAGAGACCAAAATTGATACAAAAGGTGATGTGGGCGACAGCACCACCATCGGAGTTAATTCAGATGGCAACATGGTGGTCCAAAAGAAAGTGCAAATGAATGAAGAGGTTCGTCGTCTTCAAAATGAAGTCTACGAACTTGAGGACCGTGTTTATGGAAATCGAAAATTTGGATCGCTGGGTCTTTATGGCGTTTTGAGACAGTGCAAAGTGGACCTTTCTGATCCTAAAAATGGTGGTGACGGTAAACTTCGATGGACTGAACCTATCGATCGCATCACTGACAAAGAAGAAGAATGGAAAATTGGTCTGGATGAAAAAGACAAATTGGTAGGCGTATCAGAAGAATTTTTAAAAGATCGTATCGAGCGCTTCCGTGGATACAAAAAAGTTCTTATGCAGCGACAAGATGAATACGAAGAAAAAGTGCAAATCTGTAAAGCTGAATTAAAAGCAGCTCAAAGCAAAACAAACACAAGTTCATCTAATTAATTATTTAACAGCACCCCAACAAGGGGGTGCTTTTTTTACTCGTAGGTTAACATGAATACCAAAAATCTTCTCGACCAACTTTTGCGTTCAGGCTCAGAAATGCTCAGTCAAAAAGGCTCATCTGCTTCGCCTTACGACAAGCCCAAAAATGATCTTACTTCCATTATTGCAGATAAAGGGGCACCCGCTTTGGTCGGCGGAGTTTTAGGATTACTTCTCGGCAGCAAATCAGGCCGTAAAATGGGTGGAAAAGTTCTGACTTACGGTGGACTGGCCCTGCTGGGAACTCTTGCCTATAAAGCCTATCAAAATTATCAAAACGAATCTTCCAACATTAAAGGTCAGCCCCAATCAAAGCCCTTGGATCAGCTCCCTGATGCAGAGGCTGAAGCCCATTGCCGTGCTCTCCTCGTCGCTTTGATAGCAGCTTCAAAAGCCGATGGTCACATTGATGATCGCGAAAGACAAATCATTGAAAAAGAAATGGCTCGCCTGACCCACGATCCAACAGCTCGCCAGTGGTTTGACAATGAAATCAAAAAGCCCCTGGATCCAGAAAGTGTCGCTAGGTACGCCACATCTCAAAGCATGGCCAGTGAAATGTTTCTGGCCAGCCTGCTTGTGGTCGATCAACAAAACTTTATGGAAAAAACCTATCTTGAAGAATTGGCTCGCCAACTCAAACTTCCTGCAGAGTTGCAGACTCAGTTGAGACAACAGATTCAAGAATTGAATAAAGGCAATATCCCTTAGCTTTTAATCACTATTTTCCTCAGATAAAACTTTACCTGTATCAGCAAAGATCAACCAATTGGCATTGCCCTCGATTAATTTGATAATATTTTGCTTGAGGTTCCAATATCCAGAATCAAACACAATTTTTTTCTCAAGCTCGCCCTCAGTAAATAGATCAAATTCTCCGCCTGTCAGAGATAGAACTTGGCCAAGTTGGCTGCTTTGGGCCTGAGGAGTGGCCAAGTAAAAACATTTTTTATTTGAATTGCACTGTCGCACTTCTACATTTTTAATTTCACCAGCCGCAAGAACTGACACTGAGAAGCTTAAAATAATTAAAAAAATAAAAATTTCGAGGACCTTTCGCATCAGTCCTCGAAATTGAAAGTTAGGCTTAGACACTAGTTGCGACCGCCGTAAAGTTTGTTGAATTCAGCAGCATCAGTTTGATCTTTGGCACAATCATTCTCGAACGAAAGTTTTAGAATATCGTTTAATTCACCACCGGGGATAACACCATTCAATGTGCTATCAGATACAGACACTATTCTGGTTGAAGTGTAAGTTTCTGAGTAAAAAGGTGACTCATAGCTCACAGTGCAAGTTTTAAATACGGGCTTTAAATCTTTTAAGTCTTGGATGGGTTGAGTAAATATAAAGGCAGGTTTAGCCATCGTTTGAATTGAATTGTCGCTCGAAGAGACAGGCACCAATCCCCCATTTAATATGAATTCAACAAGTTTAAGATGTTTATCATTCTCTCTTGCACTTTCGCTATCCACACAAAGTCCTTGATTGATAGCATAGCCTTCTCGGTTGAGAACTGATTCTTCACCTTGTGGGCAAAGTTCTTTTTGTTTATCAAAAACCCAGCGAGCAGCTAGCACATAGTCCAAGCCCATTTCAATTATTTTTTCTCTTTGAGCTGAAGCTCGGTACACGCCAAAATCCTTGAACTGACTTAAAAACGCCCAAGTTTGTCCTGCCGACATGGCCATTTGACTTTCCTCAGGCAGTTCACTTAAGGCCTTCATTCCCGTGAGATCATAGGCATTGTACAAACTGAGTAACAATTGGTAACCAGCCACCGCCTGTTGAATCAATTCAAGGTCGGCTGTGTTTAATTTCATCTTTCCTGAATCTTTTAAAGGACACTTGATTTCGATGACTTCCGTTTGATCTAGATTGTACTTAGCTGCACACTCTTTGATTTTTTTATTTAAAAATGAAGTCCAAGACCAATCATTGGCATTTAAGGTCAATTCCAAATTTTTATTATTTTTCATAAATACACGAACATCATTCAGAGAAGTGATGAAACCATCGATGAACTTTTGAAGATCCTGTTCGGATTTCATATCTTCAGGTCCATCCAGTAAGAAGTTTTTTAATGGTGAATCCGGAAAGGCCTCCACTTGCTTTTGAAGCTCTTCTTTTTGCTGTTTATTCAAGGCTGGTTTAATACGGCTGACTAACCCCTTGTAGTTCATCATGATCGACGTCATGGATTTGTAGAAATACGCTCTTTTATTATGAGGATCTAAACTCAATGCCATTTCAGCGATTGAATGGGAGTGCATGAAATTGGTGTAAGTAAAAAGCTGCTCAGAAATGAGTGCCAGCTTTTCAGCTCTTTGTGAAACTGAAAGTTTAGAGTCAGCCTTGATCGCATTTAAGTTGAAAGTTTCAATTGAATCTTCCGCTTTCTGACTTGAGCAGGCAACCAAAGAAGTGGCAGCCGCAAAAGACACAAGAGCTTTTTTATAGAAGTTTAAGTACATTCATCCCCCAATGTATTCGAAGTTAAATTTGAATCCCCGCGTTTAACTCGATCGAATTATCAATTGGGATGCGGCATAGCTATAAGATTTTTTTAGAATGAAAATAAAATTAAAGTTGTCAAAAAGTTCAACAACTCACTTATTTGAAGCTTGAAATTTAATGAGTAAATTTCTGAACTCTTCGACTCTTTTTCGATTGGCACCCAAATCTGAGTAACCCAAACGGGAAGCTGATCTCACGTGCAGAACTGAATTTGACTGATCAAAATAAAATTCCACATCATCCACAAATCTAAAAATGAGTGATGTGGCCTCTAGTTGAACAGAGTTTTCAGTTTGTTTAATAATCTTGAGTCTGGGCATTTCACGGACGAAAAAAGAAATCAAATGCTTAAAATCTTCTAAAGTTTCAGCAAAGTTGAGATGTTCAATTTTGTGTGACGTGCTGAGTGATTGGCTGGAAACACAATTCGGAGAACTGGGGCATTCAGCAAAAGAATTAGCAATCGCTGTATTTTGAAACAAAACAATCACTGCAGCCAATAGGTAGTTTAATATTTTCATCATTTCTCAATTCAAGCTATTTTTATAGAGCTGATTTTTTAAAACCTTAAGCTCTTCCACTTCAACAATGTAGGGCCGACCACAAACCTGACAGGTCACGTCTGCTTTTTCATTTTTTTGAATCATATCTTCCAGTTCTTCCAGACCTAAAGTTTCCAAGGCTCGCACCACACGATCTTTTGTGCACGGACAAGCATAGGTCACAGGAAAATCATGATCTAATTCGGTAAAGGGCAACCCTTGCAAATAGGGCTTCACCAAATCTACAGCTTTGGCACCATCAAATAACATTTGAGAGACATGAAGTTGGTTGGCATCCGCATTTTTTTGAATTTTATCAACAACTTCATCTTCAACGCCAGGCATGACTTCAATAATGACTCCGCCAGCGGCACGAACTTGTCCGTAGGCATCCAAATAAACTCCCAAAGACACGAGACTGCGTATTTGATGGGATTGAATTAAATAGTGAGCAATGTCTTCCCCGATTTCACCGCTGACAAGATTCACTGTCCCTTGAAAGGGAGCCTTTTGGAAGGGTTGGTGACGAGCCACCGTAAGAAAACCTTCGCCAATACCTTCTTTGAGATTGTAGCCATTTTTGTAATCTGCGGGTTCGAAGTGACTCATAGGGGTGTAACCACGCACCTGACCTTCAAAGTGCGCTTCAGCATAAACTGCCTTGAGCGCCCCCTGACAGCGGATGTACAAACCCACTTGATGCCCCTGCTTTTGCTGAGCTGCCAGCAGTAGGGCTCCCACCATGGCTCGCCCAACTGCTAAAGCAGGAATGGCTTTTGCCCCTTGCAGAGATTGCATTTCACGAACCACCTGTGTGGCATCCACACTGGCAGCACGAACTGTAAAATCATTTGTTACAAAACGGTGAACTCGATGAGAAGACATAGGGTGTCAAATTCGCAGATGTGCTTTGCGGAGTCAAGCCTTGGGACGCTACCTTTGAGACTATGCAATGGGTGATATTACGACACGGAGACAAAGAACTAACTGGTCACGATCCAAACTTGAGTCAGAAAGGCCAAACTCAAGCTCTTCACTTTTGCGAAAAAGTGAAGGCAGGTCGCTTGCCGGCTCCCACTGCCCTTCTCGTCTCAACTAAGAAACGCACCTATCAAACTTTGCAACCTCTGAGTGACACTTTTAAAATACCTCTTACTATCAAAGCTGAACTTACAGAAAGAGTGCCCGGCGAAAGTGTTGAAAAATTTCGGAAACGGATTCAAGAATTTTTAGTTAAACTGATGCTTTTTTCACAGGACCGCGATGTCATTTACATGTGCACCCATTTTGATTGGATAGATGAGTTTTTAACTGTGATCGAATGTGAAAGCGATCTCAGTCGCTGTAACCATTGGCCCCCAGCCCAACACATGGTCTTCGAAAAAAGAGATCTGTGGTATTTAACAAAATATGAGGGAGTCTGAATGAAAGTTCATCATTTTTGGTGCGTTGGTCGAAATTATGCAGAACATGCCAAGGAGCTGGGAAACTCAGTCCCGCAGGAGCCTCTCATTTTTTCAAAAAGTGCAGCTTGCCAAAACTCCACTCAGGAAATCTTTTGGCCCTCCAGTTGTGGTGAAATTCATCATGAGCTCGAAGTTGTTCTTTTAATTGGAAATGATTTAAAAATAAGTCATTGGACCTTAGGTCTCGACCTCACCGATCGCACCGCTCAAAATCGCCTCAAAACAGCGGGTTCTCCGTGGGAACTAGCGAAAAGTTTCCAGGGTTCAGCTGTCCTCGGACCTTGGCAAAAGTGGACTGACTTTGAATCTTTAATAGATAAAGAATTCACGCTTTTTGTGAATGATGAAATCCGTCAACGGGGTCAAATGCAGCATATGATTTTTAAGCCTCAAATTTTGCTTGATTACATTGAAAAACACTTTCCACTGGTAGCTGGCGATGCCCTGTTTACGGGCACCCCCAGCGGAGTGGGTCCTCTAAAATCTAAAGATCGAGTTAAAGCTCAAATGGCTGAATTGACACTCACCTGGACAGTTCGATAGAAAGTCCGCATGGACACACAAACTCAAAAATCAGGCCCCGTTTCTAACTCTACAAACCAACAACAAATTTTAAAATTTGGCAGCGAGATTCTCAAAAAAATGGAGTCTCAATCCAAGCCCAGTTTATTCTCTCGTGATTTCTGGTACGGCTCCATCATGGAATGGAGTATGAAAAACGAAAAGTTTAAAACCAATATGTTTCGTTTTGTGGACGTGCTTCCTTCTCTCAACTCAGGACAGGACGTTTCCAAACACTTAAAAGAGTATTTCGCCGAAAATGGCGGAGAGCTTCCTCCTGTTTTTAATGTGGGCTTAGGTTTAGGATCTTTAGCTCCAGGGCTGATGGCAGGAGCGATCAAAAAAAATGTCACGGGTATGGCCAAAATGTTTATCACTGGAGAAAACCCTCAGGACGCTCTTCCCGTTCTTAAAAAAGCTCGCAAAGATAAAATGACCTTTACAGTGGACATCCTAGGTGAGGCCACATTGAGCGAATCAGAAGCTCAAAGCTATATCAGTCGATACAGAGAATTGATTGAGTGGCTTTCTCAAGATGCCAAAAAGTGGGATACAATTCCGCAGATTGACCATGATCATAACGGAGACATTCCAAAAGTTAATGTGTCCATTAAACTCACAGCTCTTTACTCACAGATTAATGATAAAGCCTGGGACAAAACTAAAGAAGAGCTTAAAAATCGACTTCGCCCACTTTTAGAAGCTGGAATGCGGCTTAATTGTTTCATCAACTTGGACATGGAACATTACGGAGTTAAACATCTGACAATTGAAGTTTTCAAAGAACTACTTCAAGAACCTCAGCTTAAGAAATATCCTCATTTCGGATGTGTGATTCAAGCCTACCTTAGAGACTCAGAAAAAGACGTTCGTGATTTGATAACTTATGCCATCCAGCGAGGCACTCCCTTCACTGTTCGACTTGTTAAGGGAGCTTATTGGGACTCAGAGACCATCGAAGCCGAAAGCCGTGGATGGGCTTGCCCTGTTTACACTGTAAAAGCTGAAACCGATGCCAACTATGAGCGTTGTGCAAAATTACTTATCGACAACCATCAGCACATTCGCGTGGCATTGGCCTCTCACAATGTTCGCTCACTTTCGACAGCTCTTGTCCATGCCGAAAAAGTGGGACTACCCAAAGCCGGTTTAGAAATTCAGATGCTCTATGGCATGGCAGAACCCATCAAAAAAACTTTTGTTGAAATGGGCTACCGTGTACGTGAGTACGCCCCTGTGGGAGATCTTTTGCCTGGCATGGCCTACCTGGTTCGTCGACTTCTAGAAAATACTTCCAATGAATCTTGGCTTAGAGGCAAATTTGCAGAAGGAAAAACCACCGAGCAGCTTTTGGCAGATCCCGAAAGTCAAATTCCTGCACAGACAAAATCACTGTATCCTAAAAGATCATTTGAAAATGAGCCCTATTTGGATTTTGCCATAGAGAGTGATCGACAGAAAATGCAAAAAGACAACGATCAATTTAAATTTGAGCAAAAAGTGTCTCCTGTTTTAAATGGTCAGGTTCAAATCACCGATAAAGTATTTTCAAGGGTCAATCCCTCAAATTCTCAGCAGGTGATTTGCCATGTCAACATGGCCACACAACAACAAGCCGAAAAGGCTGTCAATAATGCCCACGCCTACTGGCCTGAGTGGCGCAAAGTGCCCGCGAGCTCTCGTGCGCTCATGTTAGACAAAGTGGCCGATCTTATGAAAGCAAAAAAATTTGAACTTATCGCGACTCAGGTTTTTGAAGTGGGAAAACCTTGGGCGGAAGCCGACGCCGATGTGGCTGAAGCCATTGATTTTGCAAGATACTACGCCCAAAACGCACGCCAAATTTTTAATCCCCTCAAAGTAGGTGGAGTCCCAGGTGAAAACAGCCAATACATCTACCGCGCTCGTGGGGTTACAGCCGTTATTTCTCCTTGGAATTTCCCGCTCGCAATTCTTGCCG
The DNA here is from genome assembly GCA_046336825.1 of Bdellovibrionales bacterium. Classification (GTDB taxonomy): domain Bacteria; phylum Bdellovibrionota; class Bdellovibrionia; order Bdellovibrionales; family Bdellovibrionaceae. Next base: position 25,052 of record JBKDFX010000115.1, read on the forward strand.
GCCAAGTGACAGCGGCTCTGGTGGCAGGGAACACTGTTGTGATGAAACCTGCTGAACAAAGCAATTTAGTCGCTTGGGGTTTGTATCAAATACTCATGGAAGCGGGAGTTCCACCACAGGCGGTTCAATTTTTACCTGGCTTTGGAGAAGAAGTGGGAGCCCATTTAGTTAAACACAAAGATGTCTCCACCATCGCCTTCACAGGCTCCAAAGCTGTGGGCTTATGGATTCTCCAGGAATCTTCAAAAGTTGTTCCAGGACAACAGCATGTTAAACGTAGTATAATTGAAATGGGTGGTAAAAATGCTGTCATCATCGACAATGATGCTGATTTAGATGAAGCCGTCGATGGAGTTCTTTATTCGGCTTTTGGATTTGCAGGTCAAAAATGCTCAGCTGCCAGTCGTTGTATTATTTTGGATGAAGTTTATGATCGCTTCAAAGATCGTCTGATTGAAGCTGCAAAATCCATTGAAATTGGAAAGGCCCATGACCCCTCTGTTTACTTAGGACCTGTGGTGGATGAAGAGGCTCACAAACGTTTGCTTACTTCTTTAGAAAAAATTAAGTCACAACACAAAGTGGCCTATCAATCTCAAGTTCCCAGCGGTGGTTACTTCGTACCTGTTACAATAGTTGAAGATGTTCGAGCCCAGGACGAAGTGGCACAATCTGAATTCTTTGGCCCGATTCTGACTTTACTCAAAGCAGCTGATTTGGATGAAGCTATCCAGATAGCCAATTCAACAGAATATGCCCTGACGGGTGGACTATTTTCTCGTAGTCCTGAAAATATATCTAAGGTTCGAGAAGAGCTGGTTTGCGGAAATCTCTATATCAATCGAGGCATAACGGGCGCTATGGTGGATCGACATCCATTTGGTGGTTTCAAGATGTCTGGTGTGGGTTCTAAAACTGGTGGGCCTGATTACCTTAAACAATTCGTTGAGCCCATTTGCATCACTGAAAATACATTAAGAAGAGGGTTTGCTCCCGCTGAAGAATGAGGAGTTGAAAAATTCTTTTTTAACTCCAATTTTGAAGGCCAGCCCTAATAACAAACCCGTTAATCCTCCCCCCACATGAGACCAATGGGCCACCGACGTGCTCACCTCAAGTGGGGTTGCAATAAGTGTGGAGATATCATTTAGTAAAAAATAAGCGAGAAGCCACAGAGGACTTAAATAAAGAGGTTCCATCCAGCGTGAACTATGGGGATGACCGCGCATCATAAAGCCATAGATATTGATCATTGTGATAAATGGGATCCGTTGCCTAAGCGTACCGATGGCCACAAAACCAATCAAAGAGGCTACAGCAGCACTACTTCCTACTAGAGGAAGTGAATTATCAAAGCCACCCAACCAAAGATGAGCAGCTCCACCGACAAGGCCACCCAATAGATATATTCCGCCCGTGAGAATTCCTCCCACTAAGTTTTCTGCCAGAGCTGCGAATAAAAGCAAAGTCAGAACGTTGGATAAAAGATGAACCAAATCATACTGAACAAACTGGTAGGTGACCCAAGCCAAACTATTGCGATTTTTATGGGATAAACCAAAAATTCGTGCGGGATCATTCTCCGCTTCATTTTTTAAATCGTTGTACTCAGTTTTCCAACCATCAAAGCTTAAAGGATCTCGTTTGGATTGCCAAACTGCCAGGGCCTCTTGAAAATACTCACTGGCCAGTGCCGATCGAGAAACTCCTAATAATTCAGCTTCAGTCATGAGTGATTGATCTATGCCTTGCCACTCCATATAATATCGAGCTGTCTGTTTCATGAATTTCTCTTGATCTCGCCAAGTCTCTTGCAATTGCGACATCGACTGAGGCGGCAAGTTTTTTTTCTCTTGTGAAGAATCTTGTAAAACAAAATAGATGAAAAAATTTAGAAATACGAGAGTGAGAGTCCAAGGATATAAATCCAAAGCTTGTGACAATCGAAACCGAGGCAATGCAGGGAGTATCAATCAATCACCCGCTCAGTTTTAAATTCCTCAAGACGTTTTTTAAAATCTTCACTGGCTGGTGATCTTTGTGACTTTAATGTTTTTTCAAGCTTTAAAAACAAACCCACATCCCAAACCTTGAGCGCATGACTGAGGGAGCGGTATTTTTTAAGAGAATCATAAACTTCTAAAGCTGATTGAAAGTCTGAATTCTCAGCTTTCAAATTCAATAATGCCACCAAAGCCGTTTGCGATCGAATTGACTTAAAATCTATTTTTTCTGTTTGAGAATTGAGAATACGACAAAAAAGTGAGGACTCTATTTGACATATTTTAGCTTGGATAAGAGTTTTTTCATCTTTGTCTTGGGTCGCTCGCCATCTGTAATAATAAGCCACATCTCGATCTTGATTTGATTTAGATTTCCATAAAAGCTGATCGATTTTTTCATGAGTGTCAGTATCAAAACTTTTTAAAAGAAGGGCTTTTGCAGTAAATGAATCTAAGTTTCCGGGCAAGTCTGAGTTCTTAATTAAACTCAAAGGTTCTGCCGCTTTCTCAGAAACCTGAAAAATAAAAAAAAGTAGAAAAGAAAATAAGCTCAACAAAGTCACCATTTTTAAATTATTGATTTGAACTGTGGTCAATGGTTTTTGTGATTTTGGATAAGGTTGAATCACGATTGAATCTGATATCCGGTCATGCAGACAACGACCAATTCGATGAGTAAAAACTTCTATAAAAGGTAAAAACAAAAGGAGGCCTGAAAAATGAAATGCAATACTACGAGTAAATGCATCTCCCCAAGTGAGAGTCTCACTTTCTAGGGACTGGACTTTCAAGTTCAGCATCGCCTGGCCCGGTGTGGCTGAATAGAAATAAAGGAAAATAGACTGCAGGGAAATTGAAGAAAAAAGGCCTGTAGTTAAAAGTGAAAACCATAATCCTGAATCAAATCCTTGAGCGATATCATTTTCAATCTCGCGCATGTGAATCGAACAAACAAACGCAATAATAGGAGTCAGTAGAGTTATATCCAGACAAAAAGCAAAAAATCGCTCAATAGGATCTGCAGCATGCCATTTTGGATTTTGTTCTTTTTCAATCGCAATGTCTTCAAATACCATGAAGACTTTTTCGGTTTGTTTTTATTTTGTGAGAGTCAAGAATTCAAGTTTTGTAACATTTTGAAGTGACTCTAGACCAAAGACAGCTGAACCCACGGGATTGCCTTTTTGATCTAACAATCGATAAACTTCTTTTTGATCGGCCGATTCCATCAATTCAACCTTTGCGAATTGGACTGACCAAACCTCACGAAATGTTTCTAAAAACTCTTCACGATTTTTGAGTTCAAGGGGCTTTTTCATTTCTAGGCTTTGCACTAATGATCCTGTACGATGGAGCTTAACATCGCCCTGTAAAACACCAAAGAGAAGTTGGTCTAACCGTGCAGGCTTCTCTGCCACTACTCCTGATGAGGAACTCACCTGACGAAGAGAGTCAGCCCATTTATGCTCCCATTTGATCTGTTTTTCGAGATCTTCTGAAGCGAAACTGGCCACTCCTCGAGTTTGATCTAATTTTTTAGATGCGATTTGAATCCACTCATTAAGGGACAAAGTAACAACTAAAACAGACAACAAAGATAAGGGTATAACTGCTTTTTGATTGAAAGATTTTTGAATTACTTTCGCCCGCGTTGTTTTTTCTTTTGGAAACTGAAGAATTTTAGCCATGCATCTCCCCTCAACAGTATTATTGTATGCGAGACTGAGACCACATTCCATACCTCACACAAAAGAAACTGGACGTTAGAGTTTGGACGTCTGTCGAGATTTCAATCGACGCTTCAAATTGAGAAAGGTCATTTCGATTATAAAATGACCTGCTCTTTTTAATTTTATGAAGAGAATTAAGCTGCGACAGATTTTTTCTTACGAGCGACAGCTGGATCAATATGATACTGTTTAACTTTACGGTAAAGAGTGGCTCGTCCGATACCAAGAGCCTTTGCTGCTTCAGTTAAATTGCCACGATATTGAAGAATGGCATTTTCAATAGCTTTAGCTTCGATATCATCCATTTTTTGAATTGAATTTTCACTTGAAGGAGGAAAAGCCAAGACCTGTCCTGAATAGCCTGTATTAACTGGGGCTGTACCACCTGCTAGGGCAGGCACACCTTGCACGAGCTGTTGACGAAAGAACGGGCTTTCTACACCATTTCTCCACTGCTCAGGTGAGTAAGTTTGAAAAACACAATCATGACCATCAAAATTTTTCTTCGCTTGATCTGCGAAATCATGATTGTCAGTAACCAAAATAACAATTGAACGAGACATGAATCCTCCCTTTTTTGTTTCAGAACGAACCAAATGATCAACACATGTCTCATCGGCGCTTCATTGTGAGAATAGAGTCCTGAATAAAAAAATAGACCAAGGTCATTAAACAAAACCTTGGTCTACGACTTGGGAAGCTATTAATTGTATTTAAGGGATTTAGCGACGACCCGACTTGATCTTAAGCTGGAGCTTAGAAATCAAATGTACGGCCATCTTTTCTTGGACTTTACACATTTTGAGCTCATCTCGGCGATAGCTTCTTTGAGATGGAGTCAATGTCCCTGTTTCCAATTCCATTTCATAGTCCATCTTAGAAGAACGGATACCTTCTAACTCCTTAGTTTGCTGCTTAAAAAGCTTAGTCACACCAGAAAGGGGTGCCACCTCAATCCATTCTTCTTTACCTCTGTACCAGCTCACCATTCTCAAAAATCGAGCTTTGTTTTTAGCCAAAGTAAATTTGGGAAACTTATCTTCGTCTAAATCAAGAATATTATCGATCTCATCTAAATGAGACATATCGTCGGATTCATCATCAATGGAGATCCCGCTCAATGCTAAATCTTGTAAAGCTTGTATGTGCTCTAACTCTTCTTGTTCGCGAGATTTTTTAAGATCATCGTCCATATCCTCATCATGATCATTGATGTCTTCAACCTCGGCCTGTGCAGATGGATTTAAAGATGAATCGTGCTTGTGCGAATCTGTTGTTGAACTTGGCATTTAACCCCCGTGAGGGGATTCTTATACATCAACACCATCGATTGACACAAGATGACGATGACTAAAAATGTAACTTAAGAGAATTATTTACCGAAGAAGCCTGGTTGAATTGTAAATCTTCATCAAGTTCGAAAAAAATACGAAATAAAAAAATAATATTTAATGTGAGGTTTAAACTGAAATTCAACTTTAGTTATAAATTAAAGTAAGGAAACTTGGCTGATGATACCTGCTACTGAGTTTAGATCATTTTTTGCCTTGCGAATGAGATTCACTGCCGCTTCTTGCTTGAGTCGACCGATTTTCATTTTTTCACAAAGGAGCTGCTCTAAAGGATCAGTACGTTTAAAGATGGTTTGATGCTGGGGCCATAAGTTCAATCTATCATTAGAGCCACCCATGCAGAGAGGTATATAATGATCGATTTTGTACTGTTGGCGGTCTTGGAATCTTATTCCAAACTTGTGTTTTGCATCGTAGGTCGCAATGATTCTTTGTTTTTCGTCAGTGGAAACTTTTCGCTCGCAATACTTAATTTTTTCAGGGTAACGATAAGCATCGGCAATTTGGCAAAGCTGACCGGGTGTAAGCGCAGGATCGGGTCTTGTAGGGAACTGTTGAGACCAAGCAAGAACGCTTGATAGCAAGATTGAAAAATAAACAATGTATTTTGAAAAAGCGAACTTGGTATGCAATCGCGGCATGGATCCCCCAGTAGTGAAACATTTACGGTGTTTCGTAGAAACGCTGAACCCTATTTCCAGCTTATATTGTAGGTCGCTAAGAAGGATGGCTTGCTTTAGTAAAAAGAGCAAAGACTTTTTTTTCGTTATCAAAAGAATAAAAAAATCGAGTATAAGGCCGCATGCAAAAAATAAAAAATACTCTTAAATTCAGTCTTTTATCTATTCTACTTACAACTCTGTTTTCATTGACGTGGCCAGTCATGTCCCATGGCCAAACCTTAAAATCGGGGATTTTTACCACTACTCAGGGCACCAAACTTTTTGCAGCCTCTCATATTCTCAACCCAAATCAACCCACCCTTATACTTCTTCCAGGAATTTATCGCGGTTATTTGCCTGACGAAGCTATTCTTAAAAGCCTCACTCAAAGAGGCCACAACTGGGTGAGTCTCCACTTAAGCCGACATCCAGAATCGGTCCTTGGTGGTTCTACTTTTGTCACAGGGCTTGCTACTTCAAAAGAGTTAGCTTCCGAAGTTGTTCAAGTGAAACGTGCCTTACAAATCAAAAAACCAATTCTTGTTTCTCTTTCTTATAGTGGAACCCTGTCTCCCTTCTGGAACCGCCAAGAATTTCCCGTCCTAATTGAAACCTCTCCCATGGGTCGCCATGATGAGTCCAAACAAACAATTCCTGCCCTAGAGGCCTGGCAACAGTGGATGAACCTATTTCCCGTCTGGGGCCCTCTCGTTGTGCAAACCAATGAATTTTGGGGTTACCGGGGCTATTGGCTACAAAAAACTGAAGAACTGACCCAAACCCATCCTAGATACAATTCGTTAAAAATTAAAATTGCAGAGGGCCTTGCTCAATTGGCATGGGCGACTCGTGGTTTTGATATTCGGACTCAAGATTTTTCAAAAGGACCTGAAAGATTTTGGATTTTGGGCGCCAACGAGCTTCCTGTCAGGTTGCGATACCAGCTGGAAGCCGTAGAAATTCATAAACGCATAACGGGCCAATCCAATCGGCTATTTCTGATTCAGAATGCAGGCCATATTGTTCCTGGCGATCAGCTTGAGCTTTATATCCAAGCTTTAGAAAAAGTGCTTAAAAGAGCTCGATTCCAGTAATTTTGTAAGCATTTATTTTTTAACAGTCGGCAGGTCCACTCTAAACTGAGTATTTTTAGACTGAGGGTTGTAGATCAGTCGTCCGCCCATAACCTCAATGAGAGTCCTTGAAATCGTAAGACCCAAGCCAGTGCCCTTACCCACTGGTTTAGAAGTATAAAAGGGTTTCATAATTTTCTCTTGAAGATCCTCTGCGATTCCGTCACCACTATCTGTAACTATCAGGCTCACAAAACCATCAGAGACTGACGGTTGTAACTCTATTCGAATCCATTTTTCGCCAAGGGACTCTAAAGCATCTATTGAATTACTGATTAAATTCAAAAGAACCTGAGAAATTTGAATAGGAGCTCCCGTAATCATGACGGGGCTCTCGGATTTTTGCCAAATTAAATCTATGGAATTCTTTTTTATTTTTTCCATACAAATGGAAATGGTTTCATCTACCAATACATTCAAATCCAAATCTTCACAGCTCTCCTCTGAAGACTCACGAGACACTCGCAACATACCACTGACTATTTTGGACATACGATGAACAGTTTGGTTGATAGTCTCCAAGGTTTTATCAATTTCCTCTGTGCTTTTTCCCTCACGTAGACAAATCATTTTTAGTTTTTGGGTTGATATTCCAATAATAGCCAATGGATTGTTGATCTCATGAGCGATATTACCCGCCATCTCTCCTAGGGAAGCCAGTTTACTTGCTGTCACGCGAGCGGCCCTTTCGTATTCAAGGCTCTCTGCAAGATGTTTACGGTCTGAGACGTCACGATTCATTCCCACCACACGGGCAGGCTTTCCGTCTAAACCTAACTGCATTATTCCATTGGCTTCGAGTGTTCGAATTTCACCTGTGAGTTTATTAATAATACGAAATTCAAAGAGCTCGACTCTTTTTCCCTCGATCAGATCTTGAAATCTTCGATCCACAAGCACACGATCTTGTTCATGAAGTCGAGATTTCCATTCTTCAGGATCTCCATGGAAGGCACCGGGCTCATAGCCATAAATTTTATGCATTCGTTCGTCCCAAATGAGACGACCCGTTTGCAAATCAAGCTCCCAGATGCCAAACCCAGAGCCCTCCAGGGCCAATTCAAGCTTGGCTATAAGTCTTAAGCTCTCAGATTTCAAAGTCAAATACCCCCATTCTTAAGAGTATTGGCTTTGAAGATATTTACAACCAAATCTTAAAGTGAACCTGTGGTCAAAGCGTGTTTGATCATATCTTGAAACAGAGGTGAATCCATCCAACGTCTAGCTTTTGTAGAGGGAATTTCATACTCTCTAATTAGGTAAAGAGTGGCTTTCCATCTAAATTGAGCAAAAGAGTCTCCCCTTTTTAAGTAGGGTGCATCTACAAACTCTTGATCAGGATTGGCTACATTGGCTGAAATTTGTGAAAAGTAAGCGTACTCGAGAAATCGTGCAAACAACTCTGTGATGTAAGAATAAACATCAGAGTCCATGATAAAACGTTCTCCGCGGGTGCCAATGAAAAGCTCAGGGTAACGTCTCACTAAAATAGGAGCCCTTTCATCGAGAAATTTTTGAACATAAACATGAGCCAGTTCATGAGCCACTGTCATCACATTCCGACGATTGGATGTTTTGGGAAGAACAAGCCAAAATTGACCTTCATTCAGCTGCTCTTTAGCTAAAAAATTTCTTGTTATCTCATCGTTAAAGTTCTGTTGAGGACCCACCTGCTGGATATGGACTCGTGAAAAAGGACGGTTTTCTACCACGGCAATGGCAAGAAATTGATCTGTCCAATCGTGTTTAAGCTCTCTTAAGCTTATAATTCTAACCCTTGGGTGACGAAGGGCTGACAACATGACCGATGAAAGTAAAGGGTCCTGCTGCGAAACAACAAGACGCCCCACCCGTTGTCCGAGCTCTCCAAGACTGGATAATTTGTTGAGCTCACGAGGCCATGGAGCGCTGGCGGCATGGGCAAATATTGATGTGAGTAGAATTAAGGAAGCTAAAAAGAATCTAAAGATTTTCGATATCATATTTTAAATGAGTACATTAGTTTTCGACTAAAAATATCCAAATTTTGAATTCATAAATTATTTACATTCAGCAATTGATACTTTTGATATTTGAGTGGGTCACGTGCGGATAAAATACGGATAAGTGGATCTTCTAGAACATCCTCATTAAAGTGCTCTCGGACTTGAATGTACAATGAGGTGATAGGTTCCCCTCTGCGCAATGCGCAATACAGTTTGAATTCTGAAATTTGAGTGTGCCAATAGGGCGAATTTTCAATTGTATGGGTTCTTATCAATTGATTCTCATCGATGATGTAAGAATAAACAATTTCAAACCCCTGAGAATCGAACACTGAGAGTTTCCAGAAACGACGTACATTAAAAAATAAGGCATTAGAGGGGCCGATTTCAAAAAAAATAGGGATAATTTCTAACTCAAGAAAATTTTGAATCACTTCTTTTTCTAAAATACTAAGGCCTGGAAATTTTTTTGAAATTTCATTTTGATTTAAAATCGTAAAATCTTTGTCCCAAAAGTAATCTGAGTCCTCAAAATTTTTATATTGAATCCAATCTAAGGCAGGCCCCAAGCTGAAATTGTTTTTTTCAATAACCAAACTTTGACCTGGATTTAGCTTTAAAGCTTGAGTTTTTGGAAAATGATTCTCAACAATTTGAAAAAAATCAGCATAGGAAACACTAAAAAGGGACTTATTATACCAAGACCAATCCTCGTGTCTGAACTGACAGGAGCTAGGAATAAGACATCTCGGATTTAACATTTTGAGTTGCTCAATCCACTCCTGAGGCCATGCCTCAGGATTTTCTCTACAAAGCTTTGGGGATAATACTTCAGCCTCTCGTAAAATTTGAAAGGGCCATAGAATAAGATCCCAGGGGGATTCATGAACAAGAAATTGATATGTAAGTGGGTCTAGCCAAGAATCAACAACATTTAAGATTTTTAAACCTTCACATTTAATTTCAAATACACAGTCCATCTCAGGATTAAGAGCCGATCGGGCAATAACTTCAATGTTGTTAATCATTAATGGTTGGTCAAGATTAAGACAACTGACTGATTTAAAGCCTAGTCTTTTAATAATTAAAAGTGCCTCCTCAAATTGTGTGTAAATATAAACTGGAATATTTTTATCAAGTAAATTCAGACTGTGGACAGAAAAATGATCTTCATGTATGTGAGAAATAAATATCGCTGTGATCTTAAGATTTTTGATTATTTCATTGTCAAAATCAACCTCCGGAAAGGAATAACAATTCACACTAAAAAGGCTTTCGAATACTGGATCAAACAAAATTCGCGTATCCAAACTTTCAAAAATATACCCGGCATGTAACACTCGTGAAACTTTCAAATGTCATAATCCTTTGAAGAAAATAAATCGAAAACAAACACACCACTGCAAAATTAAAATTGCAACATTTCAATTAACTTGTAGTTTAATTAGAATCAAAAATGATTAATCACAAATAATCACCAATTATATGACAAAAGTCCTAATCGAGCTAGGTTAGATTAATTAAGTTAATTATTTAATAAAATTTGTTAGCATTGTATACCAATGCCATCTTCAACATTAAAAAATATGAAGATATAAAAAATGAATTCCACAGACCCTAAAAAATATTGGCCCGAAGTAACTTTAAAAAAAATTAAAAAATATAAAAAGAAATACCAGGCGAATTGCTTTTGGTCAGAATCAAATCCTGCACAGAGTCCCCAAGACTTTTTTTTAGGTCTATGTTCTCTTGAACAATCTCCGTGATTGCGTTCTGCATTTTCTGGATTCTGCGCTCTTGCTCATCAATCTTGCGAAGCTCTGACTTGGTGTGGCCGTCATCGGATTTCTTGAAACCATCCAACGCTGACTTCAGAAACTTCTCCTGCCACTTGTAAAATGCCGTCGGACTGATGTCGTACTTCTTGCAAATCTCGGATACTGAAGACTTCGAAGTCATTTGCTCTTTGATGA
>JBKDFX010000116.1:0-17794 GCA_046336825.1 Bdellovibrionales bacterium
CATTAATGATATTTCCTTTTTTGTTTTTTACAAAATGAGGCCAAAAAAGTTTAGTGATCCGAGCCGCTCCCAAAACATGGATTTGAAAGTGCTGAATCCAATCTTCATCGGATGTGTTTTCGAAAGTGTTGTAGGTAAAAACTCCAGCACAATTAACAAGGCACTCAATGGTTTTATTGGTGGAAAGTATTTGTTTAACTACACTTTCGACTTCTTGAGCCTGAGTCAGATCGCAGGGAAAGCTGGTGGCGTCTCCGCACTCAAGATGAGTGATTCGAAGTTTGCGTGGGTCACGACCCAATAAAAAAACATGGTAGTTGTTTCGAGCAAATTGCAAAGCTGTGGCCCTACCGATGCCAGAGCCCGCTCCTGTGATGATGGCTGCTTTCATATTAAGCAAAAGCTAACACGATGAAAGTCGAGGTTTCAAAGAAACTCTCGACTTTCATGATGCTGCGCATGCTTGAAAAAATTAAGCCGCTTTTTTCTGAGCTGCCAACCACTGGTAGTATTTCTTTTCAAAGTCCTGAGCCTTAGCTCCTTCAGTGGTGATCAGGCCGGCCTTAAACCACAAAAAGTGCTCCTCACAAAATCCCGCTTTTGTGGATTTTGCTTTGCAGCCGTCGGCTTTGCATCGGTAGTCATCCATTGAAATCACTTTTCCAGGAACCTGAGTCTGTACCGTTTTTTCTTTTTTTTCTGCCATATAATTCCCCTTATTCTTCGAGTGAGCTGAATAATTTAAGGGCCCACACATAGGTCCTATCGGACTCAAGACCAGGCAACTTGATGGTTCATTTTTGGGGACTTAAAACTGTTAATTAATTCGACACTTTTTTTAGAAGTGACAGATTAAGATGATTGAGAGAGTTGATTTCAACGCCCTTCCAATTGGGATTGAGCAAAAAACTCATAAAGATTCGTCCGGTGGGTATGCTTTGGTTTTGATTTAAAATGAGCTCCAGAGTCTTTCGGCAAAGTTTTTGGGATTTGGCATGGGGGCCTTTGAGCAGATCCTCTGAGTTTTGCAATTCGTTAAGGGCCTGATCAATTTTAGCATCTTTTATTTCAGAGATATTATCAGACGAAGTGGTTTGAAAGATTTTTAGTAAACTTGAGCACGAAGGAAACTCAGGGCTGATCCCCCGACGAAAAAGGGCAGGCCTTTGCTGCTGCAAACGGGACAGAAAAATTTTATTTTCCATCCCTCGGACTTCCAATTGAATCAAATTTGACCATTGAGATTGCAGCCATTCACTGAGCCTGCGATGGTCTTCGCCTCCCAGGGCCGAATACAGAAAATCATATTTTTTTAATTTTGCAGCGGGTTTTGTTTTTTTTGGGTCCGAATTTTGAGGGGTTTGAATAGAGTTTTGAGAGTTGGGGGTAGTTGAAGTGACACACAGTTCTGGTCCCGAATAAAAACTCAAAGGAAGTCCCACGCATCCAGGAAGAGATTCGGAGTTCAGTAAACTTTGCAGCTCTTTGTAATTCAAAGTCGTGATGAGATTTTTTCGAAGTGGTTCTTCATTCTTTAACTGGGGGCCAAAAAACAAACTGTCAAAGCGTAAAGTCTCAACCTGTAAAAAACGAGGATCTTTTTTAAACTGTGGGATTTGGCTGGTGGGAACTCGCCTTACAAAATCCAACTGGTTTTTAATAAAAGCTTGAACCATCAAGCTTTCATCCAAAAGTATAAAGTGCACTTCAGGTCGAGGATGGGAAATGGGGTAGTGAATATTGTTAAGCAATTCAATTTGGGTGGAAGTGACTGTTTTTATTATATAGGGACCTGAAAAAAAGGTATTTTTTTTCCATTCTCCATTTTTGACGGGAACAAACAGTGGGGAGAGCAAAAGGGTGGGGTCAGGCCTATTAGGATCGGTCCACTCAATGGAAAAAGTTTTCTCATCTAGAACCTGCAGACCCAAAGCTTCCAGGGGTTTTTGTTTTTTGAAAATATCCTCTGCATTTTTGATTGAAAAAAGCAGATTGGCTCGGGGAGCGGGGCGTGTGAGAACGCGAAGCCAACTTTTTTGAAAATCCTGAGCTGTGATGGCGGACCCATCGCTCCATTTTGAATTGTCCTTGATTTTACAAAGCCATTTTTTATTTTGTGGAGTGCAACCTTCACCTAAATCACCTGTTATTTTTCCATCAGAGCCTAGCTTGTAAAAATTGCGGTAAAGCTGTTGCAGCAGGTAGCCTCCACTGGAACTTCTTTGCTCGTGGGGGTCCCAATTTCGAGGAACTTCATTCAGACTGATGCGAAAAGGGGCAGCTTGAACGGCTGCCCCAAACAACAGAAAAAAATTAAGGAGAAAATAAACAACAGCTTTCAATGTTAACTAGATACCCATTTCAATTTTAGCAATGGTCTGAAGCTGCATGTTGCTAGTGCCTTCATAGATTTGGCCGATCTTTGCGTCTCGCCAAAACTTTTCAACAGGATATTCTTTAGTGAAACCATTGCCACCAAAAAGATCCACCGCCATGGACGTAATTTTTTCGGCAGCTTTAGAGGAATAAAGTTTAGCCATGGCTGCACTTTCAATAAAGTCCTGACCGCTGTCTTTCAAGCGAGCGGCATTGTAAACCATCAATCGAGCCGCTTCCAATTCAACACGCATTTGTGCAATCTGAAATTGCACACCTTGAAAGTGTCCAATGGCCTTACCAAATTGCTCACGGGATTTGACATAGCCAAGGGCGGCCTCATAAGCGCCTTGAGCAATTCCCAACATTTGCGCACCAATTCCGATGCGACCTTCATTGAGTGTTTCAATGGCAATTTTATATCCCTTGCCCACTTCACCTAAAACATTGCTCACAGGCACTTCGCAGTTTTCAAAAAGAAGTTCGCAGGTGCTTGAAGCACGAATGCCCAGCTTGTCTTCTTTTTTTCCGACTGTGAAACCCTTAAAGCCTCGTTCGACGATAAAGGCGGTGATGCCTTTGTATCCCTTGGTGGGGTCCACGTTGGCAAAAACGATAAATAAATTGGCTTCATTTCCGTTGGTGATCCACAGTTTGGATCCGTTCAATACATACTTATCACCTTTGAGCTCGGCGCGAGTTTTAAGTGCAAAAGCATCGGATCCAGACCCACTTTCAGATAGGGCGTAGGCTCCCACCCACTCTTGCGCAAGTTTGGGCATGTACTTTTCTTGGATGCCAGGATTTCCCCATTTGATGAAAGCGTTAGTGACGAGGGTGTTTTGTACGTCCATCAAAACAGAAACAGAGGCATCAATCCGAGCCAGTTCCTCCACTGCTAAGCAAGCCATGGTGAAGGTGCTACCAGCTCCACCAAATTTTTCTGGTGATTCCACTCCCATGAGGCCCATTTCAAAAAGCTTTTTAACAAGTTCAGGTCGCATTTGGCCTTTTTGATCCATGTCGTGGACATGGGGCTTGATTTCGTTTTCAGCAAAGCTGCGCACAGCATCGCGAAATTGAACTTCATCTTCAGAAAGTTGTGTGAGGGCTGTCATGGTCGTGAGCTCCTTGTTGGCAAAATTAAAATCAGATGGAATCAAATATCCAATCAAATTGACCATCCAAATTGACCTTGGTCAAGTGAAGCCCTAAGCTGGATTTCATATGAATATTGATTTTTTAGAAATTGCTTACAAGTTGGCTGTGATGTTTCTCCCTTTTTTATTTGCTTTGAGTGTGCATGAATTTGCCCATGGTTGGGTGGCCAAACTCAAAGGGGATCGCACAGCTGAGCAGTTGGGGAGACTCACCATCAACCCCATGGCCCATGCGGATCCCATAGGAACTTTTGCTCTTCCCATCATGTCGATTGTTTTTGGTTCGCCGATTTTTTTTGGTTGGGCGAAACCTGTGCCCGTGGACCCTCGTTATTTGTCAAAACCCAGATCCGATATGTTCTGGATTGCTTTGGCGGGACCTCTGTCAAATGTGATCATGGCTGTATTGGCAGCTGGAGTCATGGGGCTTTTGGTTTTGCAATTTGGCAATTTAGTCGCCCTTCCAGCCGTTGTTAAGTTCATGAATGCTTTCATTTTGATCAATTTATTTCTGGCGGTGTTTAATATGATTCCCGTTCATCCTTTGGATGGGGGGAAAGTCTTGGCTCGATTTTTACCTCACCAATGGAACGATTGGCTGGAGCGTAATGAAATGACCACAAGCCTAGTCTTGTTCGCTTTGATTCTCACGGGGGCTCTCGCCATTTTGCGATTCCCCGTGATGTGGATGCACAGCTTTTTAACTTCTTGGATCGTTTAAATAATCGTATCTGTTAACTTCTTGGAAATTAGGGAATGGTGCTGACCAAGTCCGAATCCTTCCAATTTCCTCCAATTTGGCCGGCCAAGGCACCATCTAAAAATCTCAAAACATAGGTGCCTTGTTTGGGTTGAACTCCAATGACTTGGACTTGAGCATAATTACGAGATCGATTGAGGGCGTAATCTCCCACGCAATATTGATTTCCACAGCCTCTGGTCACAGCTAAGTCGTTAAAACCCCAGTTGCCACCTTTTTGCCCCGAAAGAGCTCCGCTTATATATCTGAGAACCACCTGTGAAAGATTGGATTGGATGGCCACCACTTCAGCTAAAGCTGTTTCGCGGGCGAGGTTATAGGTGCGATCACCGACGCAAAGTCCTTCTGATGTGCAACCATAAAGTTTAGCCAAATCAGCCGCTTTCCAATTGCCACCGCGTTGCCCCCTCAAAGGACCTTCTTCGAATTGAACTACGTAGGTGCCTTGAGCTTCAATACCGATGACTCGGACTAAAGCAGAATCCCTTTGTAGGTTCAGCGCGCGTTCACCCAACTCCAGCCAACCGGAAGCTTGCACGGATAAACTCATCAACATAATTAAACTTAAAATTTTCATGTTACTCCTTTGAAATTATTTACGAAGACCTATGCATTTATAAACCTTATCCAAAGTCAAAGCGGCTCGCTGACGGGCTTTGTCAGCCCCCTGTTTCATCAAGTTATCCAAGTGATCAGGGGACTGCATCAGTTCTTGATACTTTGATTGCACGGGCTTCAAAGTTTCGATCACCAGTTCGGCCAGATCCACTTTTAAATGGCCGTACATTTTGCCCACGTAGGCAGATTCAAGCTCAGGAATAGTTTTTCCGCTTAAGACTGAATAAATGGTGAGTAAATTTGAAATCCCAGCCTTATTTTCAGTATCAAATTTGATTTCTGTGCTGGAATCTGTGGCCGCGGATTTAATTTTTTTCTCAATTTTTTTCGGATCATCGATCACGGACACGTAGTTTTTTTCATTCTCATCAGATTTGGACATTTTTTTTGTGGGGTCTTGTAAAGACATAATTCGTGCGCCCATTTTGGGAACAAAAGCCTCAGGCATTTTTAAAACTCCAGGCTGATAAGCTCGATCAAAAAAACCCACTATATCCCGGCAAAGCTCCAAGTGCTGGCGTTGATCTTCGCCCACGGGAACCAGGTCCGCTTGGTAAAGTAAAATATCAGCTGCCATCAAAACCGGGTAGGTAAACAAACCTGCATTGATGTTTTTGACATTTTTCTCAGCTTTTTCTTTAAACTGAGTCATCCGGTTCAAATACCCCATGGGAGTGAGGCAAGTGAGGACCCAGTTGAGTTCGGCATGTTCATGCAAGTGACTCTGCACAAAAAGAGTATTTTTGTCGGGATCCAGACCCAGTGCTAAATATTGAGCAAAAAAACTGCGCGTGCGTTTTTGTAAAGCTTGAGGTTCTTGGGTGACTGTTAAGGCATGCAAGTCGGCCACAAAGTACAAGCAGTCATAATCATTCTGCAACTTTTTCCAGTTGTGGATGGCGCCCAAATAGTTTCCCAGCGTGAGATCGCCAGTGACAGTGCTTCCGCTTAAAATAACTTTTTTCATAATGGCCGAAACTATGGCACAGTCTCACTTGGAGAAACAAGTTTTTGAGCTAAAAAATTGAGCATGACTTTTTGCATTACTTAGAATGAAAAACCTTGAAACTAGAACAAGTTAGGTGAAATTGTAAAAGAATGAGTTATCACGTTCAGCTGAATCAATTCGAAGGACCCCTTGATTTACTTTTGTATCTCATCCGCAAGGAAGAGATGGATATTATGGACATTCAAATCCATAAAATCACCCAACAGTATCTTGAGTACATTCAATTGATGAAAGAATTGGATCTGGAAGTGGCGGGTGAATTTGTCGCCATGGCGGCCACCCTTTTGCAAATCAAATCCAGATTGCTTTTACCGACGTACAATGAAAACGGTGAAATCGTTGAAACTGAAGATCCACGCAAAGAACTGGTGCAAAGACTTTTAGAATACGAAAAATACAAAGAAGCGGCCAAGGCTCTTGAATCTCGCCCGTGGCTGGGTCGGGACATTTGGACTCGGGGAGTGCGGGAAAGCTTTGGTGAACGGGAAGAGGAAATCATCCTGGAAGACAATGCGCTCTTCAGTTTGATTGCCATGTACCGAAAAGCCCTCCGCTCCGCTAAAAAGAAAATCCATCAAGTTACGGCTAAAACCCAAAGTATCGCCAGCCGAATCTTAGAATTGAAAGATTACCTATTGCCTGGGTCTCGGATCAGCTTTTTTTCACTTTTGGGAAAAAGCAGTGAAACAGTAAAAGAAAAGCTGATCACTTTTTTATCTTTGCTTGAGCTCGGCAAATTGGGCTTTGCGACGCTTTATCAATCGGACAATTACCAAGACATTTGGATTGAAACTTTAAAGCCCATAGAAACCGATGTGGTTTCCAAAGTAGAAGAGTACAATCAAATCCAATCGGATGATACGGCCAATCAAATGTTTGCCAAAGCCGCTCTTGAAAACGAAGTTGATGTGACCAACATGAACCCCAATGATGAAGAATTTGTCTTAAAAGATGGTGGAGAAACAAATGAGGATGAAGAGTCCTTATTTAACAGCCAAGAACTCGCCTCCGATGAAGACATCTTAAAAGCGGAACAAGAAATTGATAAAGGAGAAATCGGTGTCTGAAGAACAGGATTCTCAAACTCAAAAAGTAGAAGTTGAAGAAATCGAAATTGAAATTGAAGCCAGTTCTGAGGCTGAGTTGTTTTCAGAAACTGAGACTGAAACTGAAACCGAAGAGCTTCGTGAAGCCACGCCTGAAGAGATCGAAGGCACTGAGCTGGATCAGTTCGAATCCGCTGACATCGAAGAATTGTTGTTCATTGCTGAAGAACAGGTTGAAAGTATTTTAGAAAGTCTTTTGTTTGCCTCAGATAAACCTGTGAGTTTTGCGACCATCAAGGAACTTTTTAAGGGCACCAATGTGACTAAAGATCACCTGAAAAGGGCTCTTGATCGTTTAGCTGTGGAGTACGCTGGCTCCCGCCGAGGTGTGGTCCTTGAAGATGTCACCGGTGGTTATCAATTGCGAACCAAAGTGGACAATATGTCATTCTTGCGTCGTTTGCTGAAAGGACGATCGTTTCGTCTTTCAGGTCCGGCTCTGGAAGTTTTGTCCATCGTGGCTTACAAGCAGCCAGTTATTAAATCTGAAATTGACGAAATTCGTGGAGTGGAATCCGGACATTTACTGAGAGCTCTTATGGAAAAAGGTCTTGTGACTTTTGAGGGTAAAAGTGATTTGCCTGGTCGACCCATGCTGTATTCCACCACAAAAAAGTTTTTAGAAATTTTTGGTCTCAGAAATTTAAAAGAACTTCCCACTCTTTCTCAAATTGATGAACTTTTACCTGAGGGCATTGGTTCTGAAGAAGAAAAGAAAGAAACGCTGTCTGACATCACAGACACCATGGCTCAAGTTGTCGTGTCGACATACTCTGACGGAGAAGAGGAACTAGAAAAAATTCAAGCCTCGCTGGCCACTGTGGACACCACCACGGCTTTCTTTGAAGAAGAAAAAAAGCGCATCAAGTTAGAAGAAAATCTTTCTCGCGCTCAAAATATTCGCGAGGCTCTGTCCGTGGGTGAAAAGGTGGAGGACAAAGAGCTCAAGTGGCTCGCTAAGTTTGAAGCTGAACAAGCCGCTTCTACTGTGCAAATGGAACCTCCTCCGGCAACTTGAAAAAAATAGCCTTCGGTCTACTATCAGTTTGGATTGTATTTCACGGCTTAGCCTTAGTGATTATGCCAAGCCCACAGTCCTTACTCGTTGATATTTATGGAAAGTTTTTTGGTCCTTATTTAAGCCAGTTGGGAATGAACACCACTTGGAATTTATTTTCCCCAGATCCGGCGCAAGCTCTTTATGGAAAAGTTCAATTGATTCACCCCAAATATGAAACCGGTGAAAAAGTTTTACTCTATCCAAAATCGGCCCACGGTAAAATGCTCAATCCCCTGGATCAAAGGGGTCTTTATTTTTTTCGCTATATGATGTTGGATCCAAAAAGACTGGAAGACTTTTTGGTGCCTTGGTTCTGCCAGGGCGAGGAAAAGCCCAATGAGGTCTGGATTCAAGTTCATCGCCTTTGGGTTCCTAATTTAAAGGATTTAGTCCAGCAGCATGATGAGTTCGAAGCTGTTTCCAATATGACGTTTGAAAAACAGTTTTACTGCCAAAGCGAAGAGGAATCATCCCAATGAAATCCCTGCAAAGACTTTGGAGTTTTTGGGAAAGTTTTTGGCTGAAACCGCTGGATTCTCGAATTATTCAAATTTATTCAAAAATTTTTGCTGGTATTTTAATCCTTCTTTATTCTCAAAGATTTTTAAATCTCGAGTTTTATAATGAAAAATCCATTTTGCCTGATGGTCGAGAGCTTGAATTGATAGATTCCGCTTTAAGACCTCTATGGAGTTGGCACTGGTGGCCTGATTCCTGGGCTTTTTTTGCTAACCTTGCTTTTATTGGTCTTTGTTTTTTAATTCTGATCGGGAAAGCACCAAGGCCTGTGGCCCTGATGGCCTGGTTCCTCCATATGGGATTTATGCATCGAAACTGGGCGGCTGGCATGGGTGTGGACACCATGGTCAGTGTTTTTTTATTTTATTTGTCCTTTGTGGATTTGAAAGCGAACAGAGGTGGAGATTTACTTTCTCGAGTGATGATTCGAATGAGTCAGGTGCATTTGAGTGTGATTTATTTTTACACAGGCATTGAAAAATTTCGTGGTGTGTCCTGGTGGGAGGGGACAGCCCTTTGGACCACTTTTTCAAATCCACAAATGACTCTATTTGACTTATCTTGGACTCATCATTTTCCTTTGATGATTGCAGTTTTGACTCACGTGACTGTTTTGTTTGAGCTGATGTTTTTACCGCTTGTATGGAATTCTAGAACTCGTTTTTTAATTTTAGCTATGGGTTTGTTTTTTCATCTAGGAATTGCCTTGTTTCTTGGGCTTTGGGCCTTTGCAGCGGTGATGTTGGTGCAGTATGTTTTGTTTTTGAATAATCAGGTTGCTAAAGGGGAGTCCAAAGATCAGCTCCTGTAACACTGTCAAATTTACTAAACCCCTGGCGCGATTTACCTGGATCGCCGGTGTTGGTGAATTGACCACCGATATAAATAGTTGAGCCATTAACGTAAATGGAATCAACGGATCCATTGGGATTGGGGTTCTCCAATTCCCACATTTTTGTTAGAACTGATTCGCAAACTTTCAGTAGCATTGGATGAAAACCGTAGTGTGTCTGTACAGAACTAAACACCCCCGTATTTCTATCGCTAGCAAAAGCATATCCTCGAGCTGCAGCAGTTACTCGAGTCACTGGAAGCTCTGGTGATCCAACTCAACAAGTAGATGATAGTAATTTATTTATAACTAAAATTTTCTCACGCAACGAACAAATAACAATGTCGACTTTGATGTGCAATTCATACTTGCAGCCTGAAAAAAATAGCGCCAACTACTTGTTGCATTGCACTGATTACTAACTACGTAGCTATCATTCACTATTCCTGTGATTGATGCTCTATTTTGAAAAATTAATTCTAACTCTGCAGTTGCAGGTAAATACCAATCATCGAAACCAGCATACAGCATATTTTCACAAAACTTCGCTGCATTTCCAGTTTCCGTTGCAGCTAAAATAGCTGTTTGAGATTCACCATCATGGTAATTATATAAATTGATATCGGTCGTACTCTCTGGGGCATCTGTTGCCCATGCTAATTGAACTGTATCATTTCCTTCGGCACACGTTGGGGTTATCGAGTTAGTGCAACCACCTGGGGTTGTAAAGTATTGATGGCCATTTATGTTACCAATATAAATTGATTTCATTCCAGATGAGTTATCAGCAGTCCAACAGTCTTGGCCGATAATGCAGTCATCTGTTTTGTTAGTAATCACCCAATATTCACCTAATTTCGAAAGAGTAATAGATTGAAGGTTGTTTCCTTGCATCTCAATATTAGTTAACCCGTTTGAAAACTTATCTGTCCCATTACTGTTTAGTGTGAGTGATTGGGCAACTTGTCTGACAATAGTTACTTGCCACCCATTAGGCAATCCAGACAATGCAGGAAGGTTTATGTTCCCTGCTGTATTGTTATTGTCGTAAAAATAAACACCTGCATTCGAGCTTACAATGGAATAAGCAGCTGTTGTTATTTCAAAATTATTAACGATGGCATTACTTATGTTTTTCCATGCGTTAAAGATATATGTTTCTAGTGTCCCTACAGAAGAATTGAATCTAATATCACCAGCGGATGGAGTTGCTGGGGTTGTGCAGTAGTTCCGCTTGGTAGTCTTGTTGCGTCTGTTTTAGAACTTAAGTCTAATGAAACCATTGGGTTCGTCGTTCCGATCCCCACATTTCCAGCGGCAGTCACTGTCATTCGTGGAACACCACTGGTTTCAATATTGAGATCAAAAGCATCATTTATTCCTAGTGTTGCATTAGCCGCAAAGGAATTTCCGTTATTGATAAATCCACCCGCAGGTGTTACGGCTTGGCAGGTGGGAATTCCCAATCCATCAAAGCTAAACACTTGATTCATTGGGCAAGCAAAATCAATAAGCCCAGTACCCGTACTGTTGGTTATAATTGCAGAGTTACCTGGAAACTCCCCTAGACTAAAAGGATCTACCCAGCTTAAGACCCCAATACCATCTGTCGTCAGCACTTGCCCAGCAGTTCCATCATCTGCAGGTAAAGTCAGCGCATAGTTAGTGGCCACTGCCGTTGGTGTTTGTAAATCCACGTAGTTGGAATTATCCGCATCAAAAAGTCTCAAACTTCGTGAACCCAAGCTTGTTGTAGAAACCGAATTCACATTGGTGATATTTTGACTTCCCATATCTAAAGGACCGGTCATTGTACCACCAGCCAAGGGAAGCTTTGTAGTGTCATCGACAGTAGCCGTACTTACAGCAGTGAGTCGTCCTTTAGTATCAAATGTAATAACTGGAATCATTTGGGCACTGCCAATACTTGATCCTTGCGGATGCAAGTTTGGAAGACTCACCACACCAGCCGCCACTTGAATTCCGCTGGTGGCTTGATCAGTTAAAAACTGCACAGCGCCTTTGGCAGCATAGCTGGCATCGCCGGGCATGCTTTCGGTGGCTGGTGCCCAGGCGGTTCCATTAAATTTGAGAACCTGGTTAAGTGCGGGTGCCGTGGCCAGCACAGGCACACCTTGCAAGCCATCCACCACAGGCGCCGCAAAGCTTCCTGCTAGATCACCCGTGGCCGTATCACCTGGTTTGACAAATATTGTGGTAGTTCCCGCAATGACTTGCAGAAGTGTGTTCACTTGCGCAATGGTGAGTGGTGTTTGCGAAGCTCCGGGTTCAATTTTTAAAAACTCAGTGAAGCTAAATCCCGCGAGTTGCTGGGAGTTTAAACTCATCGGAACATAATTGAGTTTTGAAATTTGAATGTCTTCCCACGTCGCGACAGCGGGGGATTCCTTAAAAGACACTTTGATGGTTCGGCCATCATTGGCACTGGGTGAATAGGTTGTTTCCCCCATGTCACAATCATTCAAGCCTGTAAATCCTGTACGATTAGAAAAAACTCGATTTTTATCCCACGCATAGCCGTCAGTTCTGGAATAGCCTCTGGCTGAAGAGTCGGTGATATTCAAGACAAACACACCTTCGGTGGCGGACATATCGACAGTTTGTTCTTCTTGCCAGAGAAGACAATTTTCACTTCCTGGAGATCTAATTTCGATTTTAAAAAAAGCATTTGTGGTGTTCAGCGGTGAGTTATCTGAGCGTAAAATTTTACCATGGTAAGTAATACCGCTAGGAGTTTGTGCTTGTACAAACGAGGAAGCGATAAAGAGGAGTAAAATTGAGGGGATGGTTCTCCCAAGTAGTCCACGTGCCACATTTAATTATCGGATTTAGGTCGAGATAACTTAATACTACAAATATGTTCTACTTTAAGACCCCTTTGTTCCAATATAAGACACTTTTTTTCTTCTGCTTCAAAGCTTTCAATATTTAGCCGACAATGAAATCTAGGGGGAGTGGGATGAATAAGTGGCTTGCAATACTAACATTAGCACCAGTTCTCTTTTTTGTGGGTTGTACTCCAACTAACACCCAGTCTTTGATCACCGATGCCTTTTCGCTGGGTGATTGCCCCGAGCTCAGCTGTGCCCAAGGTGTGGCCGATCCCGCCGACACCAAAGTGGTTTTGTCCTCGCCTTTAAGTGTCCAAATGCCTGTGGGTAATTCCTTTGTTGAAATTTCAGGTGAATGTTACCCTTCACTTTATCCACAAAACCAATTCAATGTGTTGGTGACCAATTCGGCTGGTACCATCCAACCCAACGCTCAGATTTTACCTGCTGGATTTGTGGCGCGCTGTGATTCAGGGAAATTTTACGTGCCCATTTCCTTACAAGGACGAGCCGCAGGTCTTTACAACGTCACCTTGACTTTGCAAGTGACGACGTCTTTGGGGCAAATTATTGTGCCGCCTTTTAAAACGGTCACAGCCACTTATAACTACCGACCTCAATAGTTTTTATTTTTTTAGTTAGTTGGCTTTTCAATGGTTGAGGAATTGAGCTTCTTTTTATTTCTCACAGCACTGGGTTTTCTGTCCGCTGAGATAATAGAATTTTCAAATTCTTCTAAAGTTAAACCAAATTTTGTAGAAGCCAGTTGGGCTTTAAAATAGGGATGGCCCACAATTTCATAAAAGGCTTTCCATGAAAGCTGTCTGTCAGGAGTGTTCTGCGGCACACTAAGCCCCCAGACTTCAATTTTATTCAGTTCTTGCGTTTCATTGCGCCAGAAGAGAGGTAAAAAAACTTGAGCCCAATCAGTTTTACGAAAATCCGTCCCTAGAAATGAAAAGAGTGGAACTCGAATTTTAGCTCTCTCGAGAAGTCCCATTTGATTTAATTTTTCCAGCCGTTTGTGATTGATAAGAATTAAATGGGCCCCATGTCCAGCCAGGGTCTTGATTTCCCATTCGGTGGGCTCATCGATGACCACCACTTTTAAGCGCCAATCTGAAAAATTGAGAGCCTCAATCCCTGTGGCCAGCTCCTGGCTTTCAGTATAAATCAAAGCTTCTTGTTGATGGGTAAAGCTCTCTTCTTCATTTTTTAATTGAAACCACAGGCCTAAAAACAAACCCGTCAAGGCTAAAGCAAAAAAGCCCCCCCATCTTAAACTCTTAAGAGAGAGGAGCTCCTTCATTTGATCTTTTCGGGCGCGCTTAGAAAGCCTCATCAAAAGTCACTTGGCCTGTGACCCCTTTTTGATAAGCTGAAACTCGTCTTTCAAAAAAGTTAGTCAGTTCCTGAGCGTCTTGTAACTCCATGAATGTGAATGGATTTTTCACATTGTAGCGTGGAGGAATATTCAAAGACTCGAGGCGCATATCCGCAATATACTCCAAGTACTGTCGCATATCTTTCAAAGATAACCCGGCCACTCCGTGTTTGAGAATGTCTTCTGCAAAGGCCATTTCACACTCAATGGCATCTTCCAACATCTGAATGGTCATTTCATTCATTTGTTCATTCCAAAGCTCAGGCTCTTCTTGTCTGGCTGTTTTGATCACTTCAGCCGCAAAGGCAATGTGCATGCTTTCATCCCGGAAAACCCAGTTGGTTCCCGCAGCTAAACCTGACAACAGACCTTTGGATCTTAAGAAATACACATAGGCAAAGGCCGCAAAGAAAAACAAACCCTCGATGCAAGTTGAAAAGCAGGCCAAGTTCAGCATGAACTTTCTTCGGTCTTCAATCGTTTTTAAACTCTCAAGCTGATGAATGGAGTCCATCCATTTAAAACAAAACTGAGCCTTTTTTTGAATGGAGGGAATGTTATCAATGGCAGAAAAGGCTTTTTCCCTTTCGTCAGGATTTGGAATGTAGTTGTCTAATAAGGTGAGATAAAACTGAACATGCAAAGCTTCTTCGTAAAGTTGTCGGCTTAAATAAAGTCGAGCTTCAGGGGAGTTCACATGTTTGTAAAGATTGATCACCAAGTTGTTTCCAACAATGGAATCACCGGTAGCAAAAAAAGCCACCAGCCGAGCAATCAGGTGTTTTTCACTGGGGGTCAATTTTTGGTGAAGATCCACAAGGTCCGTTGAAAAGTCCACTTCTTCAACGGTCCAGGTGTTTTTAATTCCATTTTTAAACATTTCGTAAAAAAGTGGATACTTCATAGGTCTCAAGGTCAGGTTAAATCCAGGGTCTAAAATCATGGTGTCCTCCTTATTGACAAGCTTCGCAAGCTTCTGGGTTTTCAATACTACAAGCAATCACTTCGGCGTCCGTGTAAGTTTTGCTTTGAGTCGCGACTGTTGATGTTGTTGTGGTTGTTGGTGTGGGGGCCATTGAGTTGGAACCCGAACCGGCCTTAACTGTGGTTTTTGCAATTCCAGTGGCCGGACGACTTCGTAAATAATAAGTTGTTTTTAAGCCTTTTTTCCAAGCGTACATGTACATGCTTGAAAGTTTACCGATGGTGGGTGATTCCATAAACAGATTAAGACTTTGAGATTGATCAATGAAAGCTCCACGGTCAGCTGCCATTTCAATCAAACTCTTCATGGGCACTTCCCAAACGGTGCGGAAAATTTCCTTGAGCTCCGGTGGTATGGCCACCACAGACTGTATGGACCCTTCCGACAATTTGATTTCATTTTTAACAGCTTCGTTCCACAGGCCACGGGCTTTTAGCTCAGTGACGAGGTAGCGATTCACTTGTAAAAATTCACCACTCAAAGTTTCTCTTTTAAAGAGGTTGCTGATTTGGGGCTCAGTCGCTTCATAGCAGCCCACGATGCTGGCAATGGTCGCGGTGGGAGCAATGGCAATCAAAAGAGAATTTCTCATGCCTGCTTTTTGAATTCGTGCGCGCAGTTCATCCCATCGTTTGTTGTCCGTGGGCTTTAGGCCCCACAAATCAAACTGAAGCACACCCTGGGCGGCGCGTGTTTCATGGAAATTAGCATGGGGTCCATTTTTTTCTGCCAACTCGACACTGGTTAAAACTGCATTGTAGTAAATCTCTTCTTGGATTTTTTTAGAAATTTCTTTGGCTTTTTCTGAGTCAAAAGGAAGCCGCAATTGAAAGAAAACATCCTGCAATCCCATGATTCCAAGTCCGACGGGTCTCCATTTTTCGTTGGAGGCCTGGGCTGTGGCAATAGGGTAGAAGTTGATGTCAATCACGCGATCCAGGTACTTAACAGCTGTGCGAACTGTGCGAGCCAGTTTTTCATAATCAAAGTCCTGACCTGAAACGTGTCGTCCCAAGTTGACCGAGCCTAAATTACAAACCGCGGTTTCGTTGTTTGAAGTCACCTCTAGGATTTCGGTGCAAAGATTAGAAAGGTGAATCACGTTTTCTGGACGACCTGTTTGATTGGATTTAAGATTACTCGCATCTTTAAAAGTGATCCAACCATTTCCTGTCTGAGCCAAACACTTCATCATGCGTGAATACAATTCTCGGGCTGAGATTTGTTTCACAAAGGATTTTTGAGCTTCAGCCTCTAAGTAGGCCTTTTCAAAGTCTTCACCAAAAAGGTCCACAAACTGGGGAACTTGGCGAGGATCAAAAAGTGACCACATTTGATCTGTTTCCACGCGCTTCATGAAAAGATCAGGCACCCAGTTAGCTAGATTAATGTTGTGGGTTCGTTTGGCGTCGTCGCCAGTATTTTCTCGCAGTTCCAAAAATTCTTCGATATCAGCGTGCCAGCTTTCTAAATAGACACAGGCCGCTCCTTTGCGCTTACCACCCTGGTTAACTGCAGACACTGAGGAGTCCATGGTTTTTAACCAAGGAATGATTCCGTTGGAATGTCCGTTTGTACCTTTAATCAGAGATCCCCGGGAGCGCACTCGCGAGTAGGCCACTCCGATTCCTCCAGCAAATTTAGAAAGAAGGGCGATGTCAGTGTACTTTTCATAAATGGCCTTGAGATCATCCAGGGGAGAATCGAGCAAATAGCACGAACTCATCTGCGGGCGCAGAGTGCCTGAGTTGAAAAGTGTGGGAGTGGAAGCCATGTAGTCGTGGGAAGAAATCAAGCGGTAGAACTCAATGGCCTCTTCGACCTTGGTTGCCAATCCGCAGGCCACTCTCATAAAGAAATATTGAGGTGTCTCAAAAACCTGACGAGAAGTGGGGTTTTTAAGAAGATAGCGATCGTACACTGTGCGCAGTCCAAAGTATTCGAAGCGATCCGTGCGGTAGGGCTCTATCGCTGCACACAGAGCGGCTTTGTTCGATTGAACAAACTCAAAAACGACCTGGCTTAAAAGACCATTTTTGTAACCGAAGGCGACACTGTCAGCGAAACTTTGAATTTTCTGCGAGCGAACTTCCTCATCGATATAAGTCGAAAGCAGACGGGCTGCCAATTTGGAGTATTCGGGTTCTTCACTAATTAAAAGCGAAGCCGTCTGTATACAAAGATTGTCCAACTCTTTTGTTGAGGCTCCATCATACAGACCACTGATGGCCTTAGTTGCGACCCGCAGGGGATCCACAGATCTCAATCCCTGGCACAGGTGAGTCACTCGCTCGACGATTTTGGTGACATCCACGGGCTCGAGGCTACCATCGCGCTTTTTAACACGCATGACGTGAGACATGGAGGCCATGGGGCCATCAGCTTGGTAGTCAGTGTTTGTCATTAACTCATTTTCATTGTTGTTCATTTTTGAACCCCTCATTTTACTTACGCTCAAAAAGCTTCCCGCTTTCTGAGAAAAAAAATCCATCAGTTCGTAGTGCCCGAAACCCCTCCGGACTAGCGAACCGATAAAAAGCGGCCTTACTTTGTTTCATGACCGCTTTTCGTTGGCCAACAATTTTGCGATTTCTCGCTCCTTGTCGGAGTGCTTAAGTGGTCATCCTGTAAGAACCTAAACTTAATTTAGTGAATCTCGAGAAGTGGCATCTCCGCCTCAACAAAAGTCCCGTTTGGTCCTCCTTGTCGTCCTGTGTCGCACTGGATTTGTGATTCGGTCAGTTAAACCAAATCCCTATATCTAGTGGTTGTACCCAGAGGCCTTGTCCATAAGGCCGCTTCATCTCTTGTTTTCAAGATTGAACACAAAGTCAGAAGAAATCAAGGCCCTATTCTGGCATTTTTTTAAAACTGGACTGATTTTTGTCATATTTTTTTGTGTCGCTGCTGATCAATTAAGCATCTCTTTTGAGGATATTGACAAAACTGTTGTGCGAAAATTTGAAGCAGGTCTGCTCTTAGTTTGAGCAGTGAAGTCCTTGGTAACTTTGTCTTTCATTGAGAAAATCAACAAGAAATTGATGAGATCCCATTTTGTCTTTCGTCCATTGCGGAGCCACCAATTCTTCCCACCGAGAAGCATAGGCCGACAAACGATGCACGTGAATACGGG
>JBKDFX010000117.1:0-33892 GCA_046336825.1 Bdellovibrionales bacterium
TAACCACCACCGTAATAGGATCCACCACCAATTCCGGGATGAACTGGTTGAACAGTTCCATGTCCAATTCCGGTGCTGTTCGCGATCACACACTGATTTTGATAAAGACCATAACCTGCAGGACATTGTCCTTGCTGAAGACATCCATATTGGTTTGAAAATACAAAGCCAGCCTGACACTGCTGTGTTGAACCACTCAAAGCGGGTACACATTGGCCATTCAAATTTCCGTAACCAACTGGGCAACCTGTTTGGTTCAAACATCCATGCTGAGTGTTAACTGCTCCTGCGGGGCAAATGTTGGTGTTAGCATTGTTGACTGAGGATCCACCACCGCCACCGCTTTTTCCGCATCCTGAAACTAAAAGTGCCATACCTGTGAGTAAAGTTGCTAAGAGAGTTTTGATCATAAAGAATCCTCCAAGGATCTAGTAAACAGTATTCGTGCCAAGGAACTGGCTATTCAGCGCTGTCTCAATTCGAATCAATTCGCAATGGAGCTATTTCTTCGATTTGATTAAAGGTGAGAAGCGCAAAATAGTGAGCGCTGTCGAGGCCTTAGACAGGGGCAGCAACTTGTAAATTCTCACCACTTTTAAAGAAATGCTGCAGTTGGGACTCATTTTTTGATATGACCCCACCTATGAATGAAGCTTTGAATGAATCCTTAGTGCCCTGGGCTCCGGCTCAAATGACGTTTTCTGATTATGTGAGTTTGGCCTTGCCAGCCGAAGCTTTGGATCGCTCTGGTCCTCAAAGTTTTTATGGCATGACCATGCTGGAACTCGAAAAATTTATTCGACATCACGGCAAAGAGAAGTATCGAGCACAACAGCTTTACAAATGGGTCTACGAAAAAAAAATCACCGACTTTGACCAAATGACAAATTTGTCCAAAGACTTTCGAGCCGAATTGAAATCTCTTTTTACTTTTGAGCTTCCCAAGGTTTTGACTCATCTCAAGTCTGTAGACGGTACGCAAAAGTTTCTTTTTGACATGGGAGAAGGACAGACCGTCGAAGCCGTTCTTATTCCATCAGATGAGCGCATGACTTTGTGTATTTCTTCTGAAGTGGGTTGCAATATGGCCTGCCGTTTTTGTTTTACTGGAAAACAAAAACTGAAAAGAAGGCTTCGTCCTGAAGAGATCGTGGGTCAGTTTCTGCAGTCTCAAAGTTTGCTGCCTGAGGGTTGGAAAATCACCAATATCGTATTTATGGGCATGGGTGAACCCCTTGATAATCCTGAGTCAGTTTTTAAAACCATTGAAATTTTAGCCAATGACTGGGGAATCAATTTTTCTCGTAAAAAAATAACAGTCTCGACTTCAGGAATTGTGCCTGAAATGTGGCGAGTCGCCGCTTCAAAAACGCGTTTGGCTGTGTCTCTCAATGGTTACAGTGATGAAAACCGCTCTCGAGTGATGCCCATCAATAAACGTTGGAACATTCTTGAACTTTTAAATGAATGTCGTGTTCACTACAAAAAAACAAAAGACCTGGTGACTTTTGAATATGTTTTACTCAAAGGCATCACGGATCAAATTGAACATGCTCGTGAACTTTATAAAATCACTCGTGATGTGCCTTGCAAAATTAATATCATCCCTTTCAATGAACACCCAGGAAGTGAGTATGAAAGGCCCACCGATGAGACCATTGAGGCTTTTCAAAAAGAGCTCATGCGTCTTGGTGCTCATGTGCTTTTACGTCGCACGATGGGTCGTGACATTTTTGCAGCCTGTGGTCAACTGACCAGCGCATACAAAGAACATCCACAACAAATGGATATTTCCAACTCTAAATTTGGGGGAAAACATGTCTCAGATTCTCGTCGTCGGGAGCTTGGCTTACGATAGTATCAAAACACCCGTGGGAGCAGTTGCTAAAACCCTCGGTGGATCTGCCAATTATTTTTCTGTGGCAGCCTCGCTATTGACCTCAGTACGGGTCGTGGGAGTCGTCGGAGATGATTATGCTCTGGAAGATCGTAAAATTTTAGAATCTCGAAAAGTAGATCTGGCAGGCATGCAAGTGATCCCAGGAAAAACCTTTCATTGGGAAGGTTTCTACGATGACAACCTCAATGAAGCACAAACCTTAAAAACTGAGCTCAATGTGTTCGCTGATTTCAATCCCATCATTCCCAAGCACTTTCAAGACTCGCAATTTGTTTTTCTAGCCAATATTGATCCCAAGCTTCAGTTGCAAGTTTTGGAACAGGTCAAATCACCGGTCTATACCGGTATGGACACGATGAATTTTTGGATCATGTCTCAAAAACCCAACTTGTTAGAAGTTCTTAAAAAAGTAAATATCCTCCTTATCAATGAGGGTGAGGCCAAAATGTTAACCGGGAAGGCCAACGCCATTGCGGCTTCCCAGGCCTTAGTCCAGATGGGTCCTGAAGCTGTCGTCATTAAAAGAGGTGAGTACGGACTTATCCTGCGCCATCGAGAACAGGGCTTAAGTCTGCTTCCTGCTTTTCCTATTTCTGAAGTGGTGGATCCCACAGGAGCTGGCGATACTTTCGCAGGTGGATTCTTTGGATATTTGTCTCAAGTTGGAACACGTCCTAATTTTGAAACTTTAAAAAAGGCCTGTTTTTTTGGAAGTAGCATTGCGAGTTTCACTGTTCAGGACTTTGGTCTTAAGGGAATTTCTCAAGTCACCAGCTCGGCTTTAGAGCTTCGCCAAAGTGATTACCGAAAATTTCTGACTCACGGATGATAAGTCTTTAGAACGTCTTGAAAAAAACCGATCTGTCTGAATGATGGCAAAGGCCAAAAAAAGGACACCCCAATTAGATGAAAATGAATTCCTTCAAGGAATCATGGACGAGGTTAAATCCATCGAGGATGACTCGCGCCTTGAATTGGAAGACCTCGATTTGCCCGCCAGCTCAGAAGTGGGACTTTCGCCAGGAATGTCGAAGGATGAATCTAAAGCTGAAAGTGTTAATTACTTGGCAGGTTTGCATGACAAGTCCACTCACTCGGCCAACGAAGATGTGCCCACCGCGTTTCGTAATTTACAGGCCGATCTTCTGAAGCAGGAAGCAAAAAAGCCAACGAAACCTCCACCTCGAGCTCCTGCTGAAACCTCTGAGCCCGTGCGAAGTTCTTTACCTGATAAAACAAAAGCCATCTCAGAAAATGAAAGCGCCACAGTGCCAGTGGATGCGTCCAAAACAATCGCTGTGGAGGGTGCGCGGGGACGGCCTCCGGCCTTGCCATTGGCCATGCCGGCAGTCGAACGCTCGCAAGTGGTATCGAACAAATCTCAACCGGTGCGTGCGGGTCAAGCTTACATTGGAGCTGATGCAAGCCTTGCTCAAGCTGAGACCCTTAAGTTGGCGCAAGACAGAATTAAAGAACTCGAAAAAGAAGTGGATCGTTTGCGCCAAGACAATGATGATCTCGCTTCTGCTGGCGAAATCATCACTCAAAAAATGGAAGACTTCCAAGGTCGTGTGGTTCGTTTAGAAAAAGAAAAAAGTGAACTTAACAACCAGTTTAAAAATGAAGTGCTGATTCTAAAAGGACATTTGCAATTTAAGGACAATGAGCTTTCTAAATCTAAAACTAAAGTTGAAGAGTTAGATTTGCGCATTAAAACAGATTTTAAGAAAATTCGAGTGCGTGAACGTGAACTGGAAAATCGCTTAGAGCTTGTGCGTGCCGAAAAGTATGCCTTGATGCGATCCAAAGACGAAAAGATACTGGATCTCCAAAGAAAGCTCGATCAAATGAAATCTGAACTTGATCTGTACAGAAGCAAAGTACAAGATCTCAACAAGTCGATGGAAGAGCAGCAGGATCAAATGCGAAAAACAGTGCGAGCACTTCGAGTGGCGATGAGTAATCTGGAAAATGATTCACCCATGGACGATGCCAGATCTGTTGTTGCGGCTGATCCTTCGACCCCCAAAAACGAGAACCCTAACGACTCAGAATCATAGGAGAAAACCCCACCTTGGCTCGTAAGATCAAAGTTGTCATCAGTGATCTACACCTGGGTAAAGGCAGGGTCCTTGAAGACGGTTCCAATAACCATCTCGAAGAATTCTATTTTGGTGAAAAGCTAGTCGAGTTTATTCACTATTATTCAACGGGCTCTTTTCGTGATTTTGAAGTTGAGATCATTATCAACGGAGATTTTCTTAATTTTTTACAAGTGGATTACCACGGCCATTTTTTGACTGTGATCACTGAAAATGTAGCTCTCGAAGTTTTAAAATCAATAGTGGAAGGTCATCCCGAAGTTTTTAGGGCATTTCGAGATTTTTCTGCGAAGCCTCAGAATTCAATTACCTATGTCGTTGGTAATCATGATCAAGCCATGATGTGGCCCGCCTGTCGAGCTTACTTGAACCAATCCATGGGCACTAGTGTGCGTTATAAAAATATAGTTTACTATTTTGATGGAGTTCACATCGAGCACGGTCACATGCACGAGGCCGCCAATCGACTTGATCCCAAAAGATTCTTTCTTAAAAAAGATTTGCCTGAGCCCATTCTCAATTTGCCCTTTGGCTCACATTTTTTTGTGGAGCTGGTATTAAAAATCAAAGAAAAATATCCTCACGTGGATAAAATACGCCCTTTTAGCAAAATGGTTCGCTGGGCTTTTTTTAATGAATTTTGGATGCTCATGACAGCTTTGGCAAAGCTCACTTTTTTTGCTGCCAAAACACTTTTCAAAAAAGACCCTAGACGGAATTGGTCACTTCGAAATCTATTAAAAATAGCCTTGGAAAGTGCCATTTTTCCTGACTTGAGTGATTCGGCTCGAAAAATTCTTAAAGATGAGCGCGTACACACTGTCGTGTTCGGCCACACACATGTTTACCAGTACCGTCACTGGGGTAAAGATAAAGAGTATTTTAATACAGGAACTTGGACGGAACTCACTTCATTGGACATAGTCTCCTTAGGTAAGATCACTAAACTGACTTACGTCTATATCGAATACCCTGAAGATGGTGGGCGTCCCCGTGGTCGTCTTAAAGAGTGGCGTGGGTATCATCGAATTGAAGAAGACGTTGCTGTGTCTTAATCAGGATAAAAGGCTGGACTCTCTGCAGAGAATGTCAATTTTAGAAAGCCCTAGTTGAGTCAGAAGCGGAGCTTCGCTACACTTTTATTCATGTCAAGCAACCAAGATGAACCAGGTGATCGAACGGACAGAACGGAAAAAACCGTTGTTGCCAGCGAAACAACTCTTAATAGAAAAATGGCCTCTGGTGGTGGTACTCCAGTTTTAGTTGTTCTCATTGGGCCTTCTGGTTACCAGGGCAAACAATGGTCGCTGAATGACAATTTTGTCATTGGGCGAGCTGTGGAATCTCAGATTTTTATAGATGATGGAAGTGTTTCCAGATCTCATGCGAAAATCGAATTCCGTGGCACTGAAGTTGTCATCATGGACTTGGGTTCAACCAACAAAACAGTGGTGAATGGAGCTCCCTTGGCACCGCTGCAACCCATGGTTTTAAAAAATAATGATCAAGTGAAAACTGGAAATGTGGTTTTTAAATTTCTCGAAAAAGGCAATATCGAAGCTTATGCTTCCAAGGAACTTTTTGAAAAAGCCAATCGAGATGCTCTGACAGGAGCCCATTCTAAGGGAGCGTTGATTGAACGAGGTCCCGAGGTGATGAAACGTTCTGAAACACT
This sequence comes from Bdellovibrionales bacterium, assembly GCA_046336825.1. GTDB lineage: Bacteria > Bdellovibrionota > Bdellovibrionia > Bdellovibrionales > Bdellovibrionaceae. Next base: position 5,678 of record JBKDFX010000117.1, read on the forward strand.
GAATGAGCCTCTAAGTGTGATCGTCTTTGATATTGATCACTTTAAAAAAGTGAATGACACCTATGGACACCCAGGCGGTGACTTTGTTCTCAAAGAACTTTCGCGAATTATTCAAACGAAGCTCACTCGAGCAAATGATTTTTTTGCTCGTTATGGTGGTGAAGAATTTGTTCTCATTTTATCAGGAACACCTGTCTCTGCAGCTATCGATATCGCGGAACGTATTCGAAAAACAATCCAAGACAGCGAATTCGTATTTGAAGGCAAAAAAATTCCTGTCACGGTGTCTGTCGGATGTGCTTATCGTAAAGTGGATGAGCTCGTATGGGATGTTTTATTTGATCGAGCCGATAAAGCCCTTTATCAAAGCAAACAAAATGGTCGTAATCGAGTGACTATTTCACCTTAGGGTGAGGGCTCACATTTTATAAAGCCACCCAAATAAGTCACTTCCGGTTTCTTTAAATTTTTAACCCGCACCCAAGCGGCCAATTGTGGTCTTACATCTTTTGTGACGCCTGAGGCTTCGTAGGCGGGGGCACAATCGGGCATAGGAATACGATTGTTATCTGGGATTTTGTTGGCATTTAGAATGTATTTCCAACAGTTCTTGCCTTCTTCCAAAAGAGAGCAATCCACCTGTAAAGCTTTTGTATAGCGAATACCAATGGTTTTGCCAGCTCGTATAAGCACCTTTTCGTTTATATTGCGTATGGAGCGAAAAAGTTCACGGCCATTTTTACTGTCAATCACTTGAAAAGCCATTTCGCCACCAAAGGCATCAGAATCATCAACAAAAATCAGGGATTCTGCCACTCCGGCGAAATATCCCCCCATTTGTTCCAGTTGAATGGATTTGCCCTTGTAGTCTTTTACGCAAATTCCGGCAGGTTTGTGTTTAGGATTTCGAGGCCGTAATCTCATATCCACAGCCCCCTTATTGCCAGGGTCAATGACCTCGACAATTGCAAAATTTTTATAAACGTAGCAATTTTGTACAATATCCCGGCGGTTAGCATTGCGGCTTTTTCCCATTTTTGTGGTCTTTTGGTAGATGGGTTTGGTCAAACCAATAAAATCTTTGGCTGTTTTGCCGGATGAAAAACCAGTCCATGATAAAAAAATAAGAAAAATGAACCCCATCAATGTTTCCATTAAATTCAATTCTTTCAATGAGTTCAACTGAAGTTTGAAATCGGTTAATCATTTCTCCATAATATTTTCTTATGTTGACGATAAAACATAAGTGATTTCAATTACTTAGTGTCAAAATATCCCGACTTTTTGGCAGGACACTTGCTACACTTATAAATCAACACTGTGCTGGTTTTTCTCAAAGAAGGGTTTTCCAGCACCTCACACATCAGAACACAGGAAGTTTTGAGGGGTGGGTCGGGAGGCACGAAGTCGTGGGCTCCAGAAAAAAACTCAAAAGATTAACCTAGTTAAGACTGAAAGAGAGTCATATATGACACGAGATCTAGAGAACATTACGGATCTCGAGCTCATCGAGAGTGTAAAAGGTGGAAATACCAACGCCTTTTCTGCTCTTGTGTTACGACACCAAAGAGGATTACTGCGAATGGGTTTGAGATTTGTAAAGGACCTCGACACAGCTGAAGACGTAGTTCAAGAAGCTTTCATAAAAGCTTACGAAAAACTCGATTCATTTGAAGGGCGATCCAGTTTTAAAAGCTGGCTCTATCAAATCGCCTTAAACACAGCTCGAAATCGATTACGTGAAACACGACGCGAGACTGTGGATGTGGAGGATACTCATCTCGCTGTGGGACCAAGCAGTGAAACAGGCCTGGTGCACACAGCTGTGAGTGAGCTTCTGAACAAGGAAGTGGAAAAGCTCCCAATTCGTCAACGAACAGCTCTTGTTCTCAGAGTTTACGAAGACCTCTCATTTCAGGAAATAGCTGAAATCATGGATTGTCCTTATGACACAGCCAAGGCGAACTACAGACACGCTCTTTTAAAACTCAAAGAAGCGTTTCACGATCGCCAAGATCTGAAAACATGGACATTGGAAACTGGAGGATTTTTTATGGAACTTAACCCACTTAAGGAGGCCGAAGGATGAGACCACATGCGCGAACAGATGTATCAACACTTTTAAAAAATACAGATGAAGTCGAACTGCCGATGGACCCGGCGTATTATAAAAGGCTTCATGATAAAATTATGGCGAAAGTCACCGAGAAGTCGATGGAGGCCGTACCCGTCAGACTGCGGATGGACAATTTAGTCGCCATGAAAAAAACTGTGTCCATTCGAAGGTGATTGATCCTTCGCCAATAAAAAATAAAAAAGGGAGTCCGCTGGGGGAGACTCCCTTTTTTATGTGACAGGTACATAGATCGTGACGCCGAGTCATTTTGTTGATGAGAATTTTGACAGCTAAATATCCCTATGTTGAGCTGATCGCTGATCAGTGAATTCACAGGGGGTCTGCGTGATTCGTTTATTCGTCACACTTTTGTTTATATTTTCTTTCGGTCTACCAGTGGCAAAAGCCACCTTTCTGCCTGAAAATGAAATTCTGTTTGCTCCCTTTGCAGCTGGTCCAAGCAATATGACCGAGACTGAGTTCAATGCCATCATCAGTAAAATTGATCAAATTTACAGCCCCGTTGTTAAGCAATTGGGTGGACGGTTGAGTCTTAAAGGCCAATGGAGCAGTGAAAGATTAAATGCTGGAGCTCGGCAAATGTTCGGCAGCTGGCAAGTTCAAATTACTGGTGGACTTGCAAGACATCCCGAACTTTCACAGGACGCATTTGCATTGATCATTTGTCATGAGCTGGGGCATCACATCGCAGGCTTTCCCTTCGCTGAACCCTCAATGCCATTGGAGGGGAAGTGGGCGGCTTCAGAAGGGCAGGCCGATTATTTTTCAACTCAAGTTTGTGCGCGTCGCCTTTGGAAGGATGAGCTCAATTTGAACACTCAGTTTCGATTTAAAGTGAATGAACAAATTCGATTTCAATGTGATCGCCTTTGGAAAAATAAAAGCGATCAAAACCTATGCTACCGAATTCTAAGTGCTTCTCAGTCCATGACTCGCACAATGGCCGCAATCAAAGGTCAAGCCGCACCCGATTTTGCAACTCCAGATAAAACTAGAGTCGAAACTTCCTTATCCAGTCATCCTCCCATTCAATGTCGAATGGACACTGTTCTAAAGGGAGCTTTATGCAAGGCCTCATTCAATGAATCACTGATTCCTGGAAAGAAAACTCCTGGGGGAAGATTTGGAATTGAAGCTGAAAAAGAAGCCGCAATGAACTCTTGCACTCAGCTTTCTCAGCATCAAGAGGGCTTAAGACCTATGTGTTGGTTTAAACCCCGTTTGTAAAAGTGAGTGACTGATTTGAAATCAAGTTTATTTTTCATTCTTTTGTTTTCGTCATTTGTTTGGGCCAATTCTCCGGAAAACTTTAAGGGGACTTGGCAGGGAACTGGTGTCTACAAATTTAAAGCCACTCAAAATATTTGTGATCAAGCTGAGTTTGTTTTTGCTGGAGATCATAGCTTTATTGAGTTCATCAGTGGATTTCGAAAATGTGGAAATCATTTCGAGAAGTTTGATCGAGTCCGTCTGGATTTCAGAGATGGAAAATTTTATTTCGGAGATTTTGTTGTGGGTGAAATGACGGGTCCCGTGGTCAGTTTGCGTTTCAGTGCTCCTGAAGCGGATGGGAAAATTCGCCATTGGCGTATGTCCATGCGACGCGAGGGAAAACATCTTGTGTATGAAGAAAGTCGTACAATGGAGGGTGAAGTGACACCCTTAATTAGTTTTGTAGGACTTTTAATCTTACAGGAATAATGATTCCGAAATTTTCCTTTTTCAATTTTTTTTAAAATCAAATTATTGAGCTTTTCAAGTTATTCAGTCAGGATCATTGGATGGTTGAGTTTTTATTTTTTCGCCATGGTGAAACGGATTGGAATAAATCAAACCTTTTTCAAGGTCATACAGACATCCCGTTGAACGAAACAGGTCGTCAGCAGGCTCAGCTGATGGGAAATAAAATTCAACATTGGAAGCCTGATGTGCTTTTGTCGAGCGATTTGGTTCGAGCTCGACTCACAGGAGAATCCGCCAATCAGTTTTGGAAATCACCCGTTGTTTTTTCACCTGCATTGAGAGAAATGCATTTGGGAAAAGCTGAAGGATTGCACCGAGATGAAGTGATGAAACTTGTGGGACCTGATTGGGTGAAGTGGATCTCACCAACTCCAGCCGATGAAAATTTTGGTTTCCCTGGTGGAGAAACAAAAGCAGAAACCAGAAAACGTGTCTTAGAGTTTCTAGAAACCTTTGTGAAACAAAACCCCCAATATCGACGAATCGCTGTTTCCACCCATGGAGGTGTACTTCGGCGAATCACCCATGGGCTAACAGGAATTCCAGATGGTGGAGTTCCCATTCCCAATTGTGTGACCTACCGTTTAGATTTGTCCAATCAGGGTTGGGCTTTTGTTCCCGATCGTCAAAGGGCTTCCAGTGTGGTTGTTCATGAGGGAAAAATTTTAACTTTCAAAGCTGTGGATCCTTTTGATTCAACTCACTATCATTTTGTTCCTGGTGGAGTTCTTGAGGCTGATGAAAAACATGAAGACTGTGCCAAACGAGAAACCTACGAAGAGACCGGCTACGACATTGATATACAGTCCCACCAAAAAGTTTCAGTGGAGTATGATTTTACCTGGAATGGTCAAAAACGTTGGTGCCGAACTGATTTTTTTAAAGCTCAACTTAAAGGTGAATATTATGACCCACGGCCCATTAAAGATGCCAGCTATCATCGAGGTGTTGAGTGGGTTCCTGTCTCAAAAGGAGAAAGCCTTTTTCATTACCATCAGGCCATTGAAAAATCAGTGCTTGGTTTAGTAAAATAAAAAGACGGAATGATTGCAGACGTTTATGTGACAGGTACATAGATCGTGACGTCGCATCATTCTGAACTCACTAAACAGCAATGTGATGAGAGTATTAACTGGTGCCAGATTGAGTTTTCCACACCAAATTGGAATCAAATAAATTGCTTACAATGTAAGCAAAAAATTCTTAAAACATCTTAAATCGAAGTAAATTCATTTTAGGTGGTGCAAAAGTTTTTCTTTTGGCTGGCATTCAATTTGCTTTGGTTGAAAGTGAAATCAAAATTGAAAATCAAATTTACCAAGGAGAAACAATGAAGTTTTTCGTAGCAACAGGGATTGTTCTTTTCATCAGCTCCATTTCACAAGCTCTTTATGTTCCTGGAAATGACGAAAGTATCGTTTACCGATGTGAAAATGAAGTGATCCAGGTTGTGGTTTCTCGTCATAAAGAAGGTGAATTCAAACTCAGACTTACGCCTGCAGATGTGGGAATTATCAATTATCACGTGGATGAAAAAGCTTTTGGTGCTGAAACTGCACAAAGCCGAGTTTTCACTTCTCAACGAGTCGTACTGAAAATTGATTACAATGAATTTGGTATCGAAAAATCTTCAATGATGCTTTCCCTCGGGCAAGATCAGGTCACCCGTATGGATCTTGACTGTCATTTGATGTTTTCCATCATGAACCAGTCTGCGGCCTTGGAATAAATCACTCAACGGTGCATTTTTTTAAAATCAGATCTTTGAGGTCTTTGTCTGGATTTTTAGATTTTTTTAAGGGCTCGATTAAATTAAAAAAATTTGAAAAATCTGATTGAGAGCAACCCCATGCATTTTCAAAATTCGAAAAATCACTGACATAGGTTCGGTACCCTGCTAGGCGAGCATTGTTCAGTTTGATTTCAGAAAATCGGTTCCAACGATTAGACTTTAATTTTGGTTTAATTTCTTTAATAAACCGATTTTGAATTTCTTTAATTCGATTTTGTCGAAGCTCTTCTGTGCGATTTTCTATTTGAATTTGTTTGTACCATTCTGAAAGTGATTTTAATTCATCCGTGATAAACTCAGAAAATAGCACTTCATCGCTCGATTCAGCACGAATAAGTTCTGCCGTGGGAGAGTCAGCCCCTTCTACTCGCTCATAGAAAATGAGAGCCCCTTTTTGACCAAGAAAACTGGCTAATCTTTCGTTAAAGTCCACACTGTTTTTAACCCAGAAGGTGGTATGCACCAACTCGTGAATAAGTGTTTCAACAAGATCTCGTTCTTCGTAACGAAGCATGGAGGATAATAAAGGATCTTTGAACCAACCCAATGTTGAATAGGCAGAAACCCCACGTAAGTAAGTATCATAATCTTTCTCTGCCAATACTTTTTCTTCGCTTTTAGCTTCGGATTCATTGAAAAATCCCAAATAAGGCACTTTACCAACAATTGGAAAATACCATTCATGGGATTTGAGTTCCCACTTATAAGCGGCACTCACAACCCAAGTGACATAGGGACGATCTAGCCAAACTACATTTGAGTAATTGCCATCGGATTCAAGTTTAAATTCTGTTTTAGTAAATTCAATCACCGAGAGGGCCAGCTTCAATTTGGATTTTTCATCATTGGTGATTTCTTTGCGATTTAAAGCTGACTCATAAGACTCGGTGCTCGAGAGCATTTGCATTTGATGGTAGGCACTTTTAAGAGTGTAACAGCCACCGAGTAAGCCAGTCATGAGTACGAGGGTAAGCTTTAGAGCATCCAAGATAGACCAGCACGAATTTGACTGTCATCACTCGTGTCGCCTCCACCAACAGGTGTCTTCCACACATCATAGGAAACTCGAACAGACAGATCTTTTGTTAAGCCAAATTTTATTCCCACCCCGTAACTAGGGACAGTGGTGGTTTCAATATCCAGGGAATAAACGTCATTGATTACGAGGTCACTACTGGTTTGTGATCTTTCCAGTTGAGCGGCTCCGGCTTTTACATAGGGCTGAATCCAAGATTTTCGATCAACCAAAACATAGATAAGATCGGCTCCAATGACTTTGGTTCTTTGATAAATTTCTTTTGCGTTTTGCCCTTGTACTTTTTCGCGACGAAGAGCTTTGGCATCGGTGTAACTTGTTTCAAGAGCTATTTGCTCTGAAAAATAGATGGAAACGGAACCTGTTGTGCTTTCAGTTTCAAAGTAGTTTTCTTTATCAAAGGAGTTCTTTTTTTTAGCAAAAGAAATTCCCAATTCATAGTTGAGGGCATGGGCAGATAATGAGGCATACAATAGAAGAAATATTAATTTATTCACTCTTCAACTTTACCAAAAAAGTTGTGAATTGAGTCTACTGGACCCGTCGAAAGTCGACTGAAAAGATGTAATCTAGATGAATGTAACCGTCTTCCTGGACCAAATCAGCAGGTGGATTGGGAAATACACGGGCCTCATGAAAAGCTAATGCCGGAGACACATCAAACTTCTGAACACCTGATCCCATTTGCAGTTCAGCACGAACAAATTCACCTTTTGGATTTAATAAAATTTTGAGTTTTGTTTTAAGAATTCCAGATCTGTGAAGTTGGGCTTGTTTATTTGTGGGAAAGCTTTCATAGGCTTTTTCTATGAGTTTGGCCCACCTGAAATACACTTGTTTTTCAATCCGAGAGTAAAATGTATAGTATAAATTTCGATCCGTATTGAGGGCTGTCAGGCTGCCGACGGTGATATTATCTGGTAATGGAATATGAATTGTGGACAGGCCTTGTTCTAATTGACCCAGTTCCTTACGCACATCCAAGACGGGTAAGCCTTCCTGTGATGAAAGCATTTTTTGATTTCCTTGAGAATTTTCTTCGCCAGGGAAGGGCTCTAAAAAGCGGGGGCCTCTTTGTCTATTTTGAGTGAAGCCAGAGTCTTTGGCGCGAGTCTCAAGAAGGACTCTTCTGCGAACTTTGGATGAAAAAAGAGCTTCCTCATTGGACTCGGTTATGAGCTTTTCTGGAATTTCAAGATGTTGAATATTGGGGAGTTGTTTATCTTTTGGAGGCAAAGACGGACTGGGGTTATAGACGATTTCAACAAGCTCAGTTTTTTTATGAAAATCATCTCGAGACCAAAGGTCTAGCGTGCTAAAAAAAGCAGCATGGATAACTAGACTTAAGACAAGAAATCTGACCATGTTCACACTCCCAATTTAATCGGCTTTACTGAATGTTCAAGAACTAAGCGAAGGCGACCGATAATTCTAAGACACGTGAAGGAGGCCAATTGGGGCAAGTTATTGATATTTCTAAGCGTCTCAAGAATCGGCAAGGAAAAGAAACAAGTAAAAAAGAAAGCCCTGCCGACGTGGTGGACATGGTTCAGGCCCGTGAAGAAATACTCAACAGCGAACGACGCGTCGTAAAGCGCACGCTGCTGACTGAATTTGTAGGTGCTTTTGCTGTGGTTCCAGAGAAGGGCCTTTTGAGAGTTTCGCTCTACGATATTTCTCAAAATGGTTTGGCCTTTAACACGGAAGGCCCGGCTACTTACTTTTATGACGGTCAAGAAGTGGCCATGCGAGTGTATCTTAACTATAAAACTTATTTTCCTTTTATTGTGCGAATGCGCAATATTCGATTTATTCCGAAAGAAAATGTGACTCGCTTCGGTGCTGATTTTTTAGCGGGAACAAATGATGTGGCCCTTCAGCATTTTGTAGAATTCATCGAAAATGTTTCCACCACACTGAAAACAGATTCTGGTGATATTCAGGTGCCCAGCTTGGCCAGTCGATAATCCATAAAGAGATTCGTAGACTTTAGTCCTGTCTTAAGGTGAACTATTTAGGGGGTCGCTGGATGACCCTCAAACATGAGTTCATGGAGGACGAAATTGTCTAAAAACGGTTCAGCTCAAAAGCGAAAAAAAGTAGTAGTGGATACAAACGTCATTCTATTTGATGCGCTCGCGCTTCTTAAGTTTGGTGATGCTGACATTCACATTCCTATTTCTGTTATCGAAGAAGTGGATCGGTTTAAAAGAGATCAGGGCGAGAACGGTCGTAATGCTCGGCAATTTTCTCGCTTTATTGATGTGATGAGATCCAAGGGTTCTCTGGCTCAGGGTGTTCAGCTGGATAATTCAGAGGCCTATGTTTATGTTAATCAAGATATTATGATGTCCAGTTTGCCACAGGAATTGGATCTAGAAAAAGCAGACAATCGTATTTTGATGACAGCCATCGGTTTGCAAAAGCAGCACCCACGCTCAAAAGTGGAGCTTATCACCAAAGATATTAACCTTCGTATTAAAGCTGATGTGTACGGGATTCCTGCTCGTGATTATGAACCCAATAACGTATCGCAAGAAAATATGTACGAGGGTTATCAGGAAATTGAACTGACGCCCGAGCAGATTGACAGTTTCTATAGAAATAAAAAACTTGAATACAATGAAATTAAATTGATCGCCAATCAGTATGTTATCATGAAAGACAAATCCAATCCCAATCATTCGGCGATTGCGCGCTTTCATTTTCAACAACAGGCTTTGGTGCCTTTGAACAGCCCAGATCACAGTATCTGGGGAATTCATGGTCGAAATGTGGAGCAGTCTTTTGCTTTGGACTGTCTGCTTAACGACGAAATTTTATTCGTTTCATTGGTGGGTAAAGCGGGAACGGGTAAAACACTCTTAGCCATAGCAGCAGGTCTTCACAAAACTTTAGATGTGGGACAATTCCAAAGACTTCTTGTTTCACGTCCAATTTTTCCCATGGGACGGGACATAGGTTATCTGCCTGGAGACATCGAACAAAAACTGAACCCTTGGATGCAGCCTATATTTGATAACGTTGAGTTTCTGATGGGGGCTGATAAAAAAGCGGCAGGGCGTGCGCAAGAATTGATCAATCAGGGCATGTTGAATATTGAACCTCTCACTTATATCCGTGGTCGATCCATCCCTAAACAATACCTGATTGTCGATGAGGCGCAGAATTTGACTCCCCACGAGATCAAAACCATAGTGACGCGTGCAGGGCGTGGGACAAAAGTCGTCTTGACCGGTGACGTTTACCAGATCGACAATCCGTACGTTGATTCGGCTAACTCAGGTTTGACTTATGCGGTTGAAAAATTTAAAGGTCATCCCATTGCCGCCCATGTGACTTTGACCAAGGGTGAACGATCAGAGCTGGCCGAATTGGCAGCAAATATTTTGTGAGGTTTTATGTCAGCTACTTATGAAGTGGGTTCAACCAAAAAATTTGATATCACTGTGACTCAGGACATGATTCAGAAATTCGCCGAAGTCACAGGGGATTTTAACCCCATTCATGTGGATGAAAATTATGCCAAACGAACCAAGTTTGGCAAATGCATCGCCCATGGAATGCTGATGGGTGGATTCTTTTCTCGTTGTTTAGTTGAAACCTTTGGCGGAAATGGAATTTACCTTGGGCAAGATATGAAGTTCACCAATCCAGTTTTTGTGGGTGATGATATGGAAATCACCCTCACGCTTATTGGTTTGCGCAAGGAAAAGGGAATTGCCACCGTTGAAACCTTAGCCAAACGGAAAAGCAATGGGGATATTTGTGTAAAAGGCCAAGCTGTCATTATGATGACAGCCCCACCACCGGCCTAATTTAGTAATTTGAAATTATTTTTCAGGGCTATAATTAATCATCGAGATTTTTGAATTTCCAAGAGCTCATTTTTCAGATTTTGCATCTCAAGTTTAATTGTGTCCTGTTTCTTTTTGAGCTCTTTAATGGCCTCAACTTGAAGGGCAATAACTCCAGAATAGCTCATGGATTTTACACCATCTGGGCGAGAGCTCACCAGCGGGGATAGTTTTTCCATTTCTTGAGCGAGAAAACCAATTTCTTTTCTGTTTTCACCTTTCAGATTGTATTCATAAACATTAATTTTACTTAAAAGCTCTAGGGCATTAGGAAGAGTTTGAATTTTAACTTTTTCAGACTCATCGGAAAGTGAAAAGAATTCTCGGGCTTGAACAAAGCCAGATACGTTTGCATTTGCGCCTGTATCTGCATAAACGAGAAAATCATTTCTCGCAATAAATCCGGGGGTGAGATCTGTCGTATTTGATGGACCAATAACTGGTGCCACAGGTGGGTGTCCACCGGCAGCGGGAGTAAATCCAGGATACATTCCTCCGTCATAGTCGGTATTGTCTACTGCAAGGTCAGGAATGTCCACATTCATAAAAGCTCGGTTCAAACCGCGGTGGGCATTGCTAGTGCAACCCAAAAAAGTTTCGGTTGCATCGACTGTGGCGGTGTCATCTCCCCACATTAAGTAAATGGGAATGGATTTTGTGATTCGATAATCATTAGCAAAACCGAACACTTTATCTGCAGTTATGCGATAAGTTATATTCAAAAAGAAAAACCTTTGACCTGGAGCAACTGTTCCAGAGTTTATGCCAAAATTAGATATGATCATGGAGGCGATAACTATTCCACGGGCGGCTTGATCGTTCGTTGTTGCTCCACTTCCCACTCGGTAGGCCACTTGACCTGCATTTCGTGCGTCAAAAATAAATTGAATTTCAGTTTGCCCAGCAGCTCCAAGATTAGCTGCATTAGGGCCAGTGTTAAGGCTAACGCCTACATCCAAACGGTTTTCTGCATTATTAATTGTATTACCCGCATAAACATTAAAAAGAGTATTATTACAGGCACGAGATTGGGTGAGTAAGTTTGAAATTTTTAAGTGCAGCATATTGACATCACGAAGCCGATCCATCATCTGGCCTTCTTTTTTAACCTGGGAAAACAAAGTCGCCAGGCCTGCTACAACTGTGACCAATATGGCCGTACTCGAAAGCGTTTCAACTAAACTAAATCCTTTAGATTTATTTTTCAAAATGAATACCTACTTCACTTGTACCCAGTGACGACCATCAACGGCTACTTTTTTGCCTTCCATTCCCCATTCAATGTCGAGTTCTTTCTTTTTATAAGTTGCAATTAATCTTTCTGGATAATTTCTTTTTTCTTCTAAAGTCATTTCAGTCAAATTTCCGCTTTCATCATTTGTGAGAGGTGTGCCAGTGGGATATTCTTTATCTACATAAGCCAAAACCCATCCAGCCACTGCGATGGGGACTTCAAAGCCATAGTTAGCCCCTTGTCCGACAGCGGCTCCGAAAGTATTGGTGGCCACACCCATAATTCCCATCTGGCATCTTTGAGTGCAAATTTTTGCCCCTTCAATGGTGTCATAGTAGACTTTTCCATACACAAGTTTGTCATTCAGCTTTTGAAAATCAGCATAGTCATTCCAGACAGCACCCCAGACTTTGGCTGCGCGGAACTCACCCGCTGGAACTGGTGCAGCTGGAAAAACTCTTGTTCCCAACACAATATCATCCAAAGGAGCAGGGGCTAAAGTTACAACTCCATTAAGTGTGTCAATTTGACATGGATGAAATTGAGGGCCAGCAGGTATTTGTCCAAAGGAAGACTCTCCCACCATAAAAACACCGGCTAAGCTTGATAATTTAATCATATTTCCCCCTCTAATTGGAGCTTTCAATTTGGTTTAATAATTTTTCTAACTGAACTTTTTCGTTTTCAATACTTTCTCGATGGGCTTTTAAAAATTTTTGTGACTCAATGACAGGTGCCACAAAAGAATCATAACTGACAGATTTTTTGCCATCAGGTCCCACATTTTGAACAAAATTGGGATAAACTTTTTCAACTTCCTGGGCAACTAAACCCCAGTCATGCGTCCCGCTCTTAATCCAATCAAACTCAACACCTCTAAGTTTTATTAAATCGTCAATGGGGTTAGAGAATTTTCGAATATTAGATTTTAAATTTTTATCTGAATTGTGATAAAACCTTTCAGCCCAAAGACCTCGACTGGGTTCCTCGACATGAAAACGACCATTGATTTCTAAGGGTGAAAATTTATGTTCCATGGGAACGCCCATGGGATTGTTGATGGGATTTACCAGCGGTAGGTTGGAATTGATATAAATATCATCGAATTCAGCTTCCACGGAGCTATTGCACGCGATGATGTTGTTGCCATTAAACTCGGCTGTGAAAAGGGTTTGGCGGGCATAAACGCCCCCCATACCAAAAGCTCTCACCATATCAGCACTTACAGTGGCACCTGCTCCGTCTTGGTTCAATCTATAGCGAAATTCCACAAGAAATGAATTGGGAGGTAAATTAGTTTCCACGTTAAGTGCTGCGTAGGCTTGTGTTGTGTTGGCTCCTTTGATTAGAACAGACTGAAGGTAAAACTTTGATGTGGTGATGGCAGCTGCGTGTATAGGGGGAATTCGTCGATCACGAGGTAAATAGTTTCCAAAAGCAATGGCAGCAGCGGGTGTGTGTAGAATATTTCCACCTACTCCAATATCATCTCTGATTGTGAGCACCGCTCGAGGGGTGGCTGGTGTAGCAGTCCCTACAGCACCGGTCACATTGGCGGCTGTAAAAGTATTCAGACAAGCCACTCGATTGAGAAGATCATTTTCTATGGCTTGGTGTTCCTGAACTATGGCCTGTCTTAAATTAAAAGCTGCCAGTTGAAGGTTACTTTGATTCATAATTTCAGCAATTGTCAGTGCCATTCCAGAAAAAATAGCAGTGGACACTAAAACTTCAGCTAAGGTAAATCCATTTTTATTTTTCAGTGACATGGGATTTTTCCTTCAGAAGTTGGACTCTTTTTTTCATTTGAATTAATGAAGTTTCAAGATCTTGAGTCTTATTCAATTCTTCTTTCAGGGCGGCAGTTGAAAGAGCAATTAATGAGTTGTAATTGACAGATTTAATGCCATTTTCGTAGGTCACTAGATCAGGAAAGGTTTTCTCAATATTTTGTGCGATGACTCCGGAGTTATTTTTAGGACCATTCTTCCAATCAAAAATATGTCCTTCAATATTAGCAATCGAAGAGTTTGCGTTCTGTAATGGATGAATGTTTTCTTTTTTTCTTTCATCAGAAAGGGCAAATAAACGAACGGAATTGACGTATCCAGTCCAATTGAGTCCCGCAATTGGCAAAACAGTCACCCGACCAAAAAGTGTCATAGGGACTAATACTCGATCGTCCATTTTCATATTCACATAGCGTTGGTCAAAAAATGCACTTCGAGTACTGGTGCAGGATAAAACTCGACCTCCACCATCATAGATAGCATTAATTAAAATAGTTCTGAAAAAATTGAGATTTTGACCCGCGGTTTGTAATGACGTTTTATTTGTTACGGGATCCACTTGAAAATTTAAAACAACAACGAATTGGTTGGCGGCTACTATTAAATCTCGAGCTTCAGTATTATCAACAAATTGAATCGGAGCACCTGTATTATTACCTTGGTTAATAGAAATTCGAGTTAATAATATTTGTGAACGTTGTGCTCGGTCTAAATCTCGAGCAGCTCCTGCGGCAGGTAAAACTGGATTGCGTGGGAAATAAGCCGTTAGTGCATTTCCAGTATTAATAATAACATTGGAGGGTGTTTCGCCATCAATTAAATTTGCAACGTTAACAGGTGCCGCCGGTGTAACGGTAGTAATATTGACTCCACCTGTATTTCCAGGTCCGAAAGTATTCGTGCATGCCACTGGATCAACAAAAAGCAGGTCAAGTTGGTTCGCTTCTAAATCAACAATGGATTGAATTTCAGCAATTTTTAAATTCTTTTTGGAATTTTCTGTAATTTGATTGGCAGCAATAATGAGTCCGCTGGCAGCTCCAACCAATACCATCACTGAAATAGTTGACATACCTTCTTGACGTCCCAAAATCATGCAGTCGTTCCCTTGGGGATGGAACTTACGTTCGCAAAGTTGACAGCTGATGATCCATCCCGTACCATCATACTATATTGTGTCAGGAGAGTTTGTGAAAAGAAGATTTATTTTAGGTGGCTTGGGTCTAGCTTTGCTCTCCTTACGCTCCCTTGTGTCTCAATTCGGCCCGAATCAAAATAAGAATTCTCAAAGTAAAAAGGGAGATACAAAAGCAATGGAAAACCTCGTCACGTTATCGGCTAAACAGGAATTCATTTTGCCTAAAAATCCCACAGATGGGCACTTTATTATTTTTAGAGCTGCAGATGAGTTGACAGAAGGCAGTGCCGTGATTCGCCGGAATGGCAGCCTCATCATGGGACAAAAGGAAGATTTAGAAGTTGATCTGAAAGCTCAATTCACTCTTGTTTATAGTGAAAATCACAAAAGCTGGGGACTCGGCTAGCCCTTCTTTTTGTAGAGAAAAAACCCAACAACTGATCCTACAATTAATAAAAGGCCAATTATCATACCGCTGTTACTATTTTTGTTGGTAGATCCTTCAGCTTGATAAAGATCCATGGGCATGGCGGGTTGAATGGTACCCGGACCCAGAGTTCCTTCGCCGCCTCGGATGGGGCCAAATTCTGACTTAGCCAGAAGATCACGGGAAGCGATGATATTCATGCTCATGATGGCGTTGTGAAACATGGTGCTGTATTTGGAGTAGTATTTGGTGTGGGCTGAGAAGGTGACCAGAACGGCTATTTTATTTTTTATAGTGGCAAGATAGCGTGTGTAGTAGTTAGAAACTTCAGAGCCTTGATGAAGTCCATCCAACCACTGGTGATCCCGAATCTGTACTTTTTTAGCTTTATAAACGACTTTTGACTGACTGGCCTGTTGAGTAGCACCAATGGCAATTGAGCTGTTCAGGTGAGTTTCATAGAGTGGAAAAGAATCCGTGGGCCCCACTTCTTTAGCAGTTAGAATAATAATGGCCTCTTTTGAGTCAGGTTCTTTACTTGAACGACAAACCCATTCTGTTTGCTCGAGGGTGCAGTTCCAGTCATCCGGCATTTCAAACGCGATGTAAGCATTACGAAAAACTTTGGCCTGGACGATTGTCGAAACAGAAAATGTGAGTAAAAAAAGTATCAGGGATATATTTTTCATGGTGATTTCCTATAAGTTTCTTTTATGATCTTATGGAAACAGGGGGAATTCGTCATGTTGAATTTGCAGCAGCTCTCGACCTTCGTCACGGTTATCAGTGAAGGCAGTATGACTGCTGCAGCGGATAAACTCTTTTTGACTCAACCCGCAGTCTCACAGCAAATCCGTAACTTAGAAGAAGAGCTCGGTGTGGATCTTTTGGTCCGAGGTGTTCGACAAATTAAGCCCACACCACAAGGTGAAATTTTATATGAACACGCAAAAAAAATACTACTGCTAGTCAACCAAGCTGAAGTGGCCATTCGTTCGATGGGTGCTGATATGCAAGGGACACTGAAAATTGGAACTCTCAATTCATTGGGTCTCCATTTGATGTCTTCTATTATGAGCCGGCTTTTGAGGTTCAATCCCGATCTTTCAGTAAAAGTTCAATATGACAAAGGTGAAGAGCTCATTAAGCTCTTTAAAAAAGGAGCTCTTGATATTCTTGTTTTACCAGATATCGACAAAGAATTTTCTCTGACTCTTGAGGGAGCACAAAAAAAGTTTTTAATGAAAGAAGAAATGTGGCTAGTGGGCAGTGGTACTCAAACTGAAAGTGCACCCGAAATTGAAATGACACAAATTAAAAAATACCCCCTTGTACTTTTTAGCGAGGAATACCCAGCTTTCAACACTCGTTTGATGAACAGTTTGAAAGAAAAAAATGTACGTTTTGATGTGGTCTTTGAAAGTTCAAACGTGGGAACTTTAAAAAGAGTTATCGAATCTGGTTTGGGCTGGGGATGGTTGCCAGCGCATTCAGTTAAAAAGCAAGTTCGTTCAGGTCGCCTTATGCGATTGCACGTCAAAGATTTTGAATATGTTTCTGATGTCATTTTTTATTATAAGAATCAGGGAGATGCCAAAGTGTTGGCTGAAAATTTTTATAACATCATTGCTCACCAGGAGCGTTCATAATGTTTCAAATCCGAATTCAAGTTTTATTCTTAGCAGTACTTTTTTTAGGTTCATTTGCATTTTCAAAAAAAATTGAAACTGTGGAAGACTACCAGGACTACGTCAAGGAAACGGTAGAAAAGAAAAAATCTTCAATCAAAAAAAAGTGTGTCAAAGATAAAAAGATCTCTGGAAGGATGAACTTGATTTGGAAGTTAACTGAAAAGGGAGAGCCCGTCGAATTTACTCGAGGAAAAGATTCTGTGGATAATTTAGATATTTACCATTGTTATGAAAAAGAGCTTTCTAAAATTAAGTTTAAAAAACCACCAGTGAATGAATTTGTAGACATAAAGCATGAGTTCTTTTTTTAGTTTTTAAAATAAGACGGACTCGGGTAAACCAAGTCGAGCTGCAATGACTCGAACAATTTCGCTGGCCGTTTCCTCAAGAGCCCGCTCTGTCACATTGAAAACAGGCCAGCGTCGGTTTTGTTTGTATAATGCCTCTGCGAACTCAATCTCTTTAGAAATCTGGGCAAGGGAAGCGTATTCACCACCTGAATCTTGACCAAACTTTTCGAGGCGATTTTTTCTAATTCTTTGCAGCGATTCAATATCAATAATGAGGCCCACCACTCTTTTCTGATCAACCTTAAAAAGTTCATCGGGAATGGGTGAACCGGGAACCAGTGGAATGTTAGCCACTTTCCAGCCCTTGTGACTTAAAAAAATTGAAAGTGGAGTTTTACTGGTCCGACTGATGCCGACTAAGATGATATCAGCTTTGTCCAGATCTGTTAGACATTTGCCGTCATCATGTTTAACGGTATATTCGATGGCTTCAATTCTTTTAAAGTACATTTCATCGGTATTTCTGAGAACATTGACATGGGCTCCTGAAGTGACACCAAAATACTGATCCAATGTATTGAGAAGTGGTCCCAATAAATCATAACAAAGAAGACCTTTGGCAGTGGCCATTTCTTGTATTCGATTTCTCATATGGGGCGAGGCCACTGTGTAAATCACCATGCCACGACGTTCAAAGCATTCTTCAATTAAAGACTCGATTTGAGCCTCAGTTCGTACATTTTTGCATCTGACCAATTGGGTATCGGGTTTTTGATATTGAACTAGAGCTGCTCTGATAATGGTGGCAGCTGTTTCTCCTGTTCCGTCTGAAATGATGTAGATCACTGAGCTTGTTTGTGAACTCATACACTGAAAATTCTTTTAAATAAGTTCACTAACTTTGGAATTTCAGATTGCATCCACAAATCAGGGACTGGAGAAAATAAAACAAATGCAAAATCAGCAGAGGGTCTAATCAAAAAAGCTCGCATGCGATTTTCGGGATCCCATGAGAGTTTCATTTTTCTCATGAATACTTGAGACGGAGCGATCAGAACTTCGAAGCCACTTGTAGCAGGCAACTTCATTTTAGTACCGTGTAACTCGTCACTGGCCACTCGAATTTGACCTTGGTTAAAAAGAGCCACAGCAGAAGATTCACCGTCACGAGTTTCGAAAAGCAAACCACTAACAAAATGCATATTCATTTTCTGGAAAGTGGTGAAAACCCTTTCCATGTGTTCGTTGGGAAGTTGTGACAGCTGTTGCTCAAGGCTAGAAAAATCAACTTGCAATTCAAATTTTTTCTGCAGAGGGATTGCGAAATGTTCAACTGGTTCTTGTAGAAGTTTTTCAAGATTTTTTGAAAGGTCAGACCATGTTTCTTTGAGTCGTGGTGTTTTCATAGAATTAGTTTTCACTCAAATTTAATCTTTATCAAGAACCACCGAAAAATCCTGGATCTCACTGACTTTTTGCCACTCACGGGCGCATTCCGATACGCCAATCCCAGTGGGTAAAAAAAGTCGAAGAGAGGGATATTTTAAAGATTTCCAATGGCCATGAATGTGGAGCAGCCACTTGTTCAATTGACCATTCCATGGAGTCATCAGGACCCAAAGTGTTGGTAACTGGCTTTTAGCAGCAATTAACACATCAGAATTGGGAGTGGTGATATCATTAAAAACAATTTGATTCTCAAAAAGAAGACCTCTCACATTTTGATTCATTTTTTGAGGTTGATGCTTTTCGCTATTCAGAATGATGTGATTCAGGTACCAGTCGATTTCCTGGGCCCAGTGACTGTTTTGCCGATCGGGCATTATCCAAAGATCAGCTCCAGGACTAAGTGCAGTAAATTTATTTACGGGCAGAATGGGCACTAATGCCCCTTTCGAACTTGATCGAGAATCCCATTGATAAAACTGGCAGAGTCAGAAGTTCCATATTTTTTTGCAATTTCAATCGCTTCGTTGATCACAATGGCTGGTTCTACCTTTTGATCAAAAAAATTCATTTCAAACACAGCGAGTCTCAAAATATTGCGATCCACACTTGCCATGCGATCCATCTTCCAGTGTTGGGCTACATTTTGAATTTTTGCATCCACTTCAGATTTATTTTTAATAAGACCAGATAGTAGCTCTCGGGCGTAGTTTAGATTTTCCTTATCAAGACCAATTTCAGCCGTGGCCGCCAATTCTTCAAGGCGAACTTGGGGGGCAAATTCCATTTGAAATAAACTTTGAATGGCGAGTTCTCTTGCTAATCTACGCATATTAATTCTGCAGTGGTGGGGGGAAAGGTTTGAGAGATAACTGAGGATTCTGAGTGTCCTCGACAAAATCGGCTAGATCGCGATCTTCAAGGGAATCGACGAACTCTTGCACATCTTTAAATTGTCGATAAACGCTAGAGAAGCGAATGTAGGCGACGTCATCGAGTTGTTTTAATTCAGCCATGACTTTTCTGCCGATCAAGCGGGCTGAAATTTCATTTTCTCCGCGATTGAGAACCCAGCCAGCGATTCGGTCTACTACAGCTTCGAGTTGATCGTGACTGACGGCTCGCTTTTGGCAGGCGGCCTGCAACCCTTTGAGAACTTTTTCTCGAGAAAAAGGTTCTCTGCGGCCATCTTTTTTAATAATCATGGGGTAATTAACAACAAGAGTCTCAGCTGTCGTGAAGCGAGCTCGACAGCTCAAGCATTCACGTCGACGGCGAATGGATCCATCTTTTTGGACTCGAGTGTCCAGGACGCGATCATCTTGACTGTGGCAAAAAGGACATTTCATTGGACCTCGAGTTTCAGCTATCTCGCAAAGTAAAGAATCTCGTAATTGGGGTCAATGCCCCTGAGTCATAGCGCGATCCGTCATGAGGCTGATTTTTATTATAATTTGCAGGAGACTAGTATTTGAAAAGTGGGAGGTTCCATGCGGATTCTGTTTATCACTCTTATCGCCTGTGGCAGCTTAAGCTGGGCTGATCCCGTTGTAGGCCGCGAGGCTGCGGCAGGATACTTTGGTCAGGCTCAAGAAGCCGTCAAAAACGTAGGACCTCGAGATCACTATATGGTTTTGCACATCGGAAAATTAGTTAATACCAATGCTTGGAATTGGGGATCCAGTGGGCGAAAAAAGAATGCTGGATCTGCAAGTGTGGGCGTGACCTATCGAGTTGGTGAATGGCAGGGCTTAACTGACACAGCCATTCGAATTGATTTCAATGAATACGACATTGAAGGTCAAAAGCCACAAAAACTGTCCTTCTTGGGAGTTTTGCAATTTCCAGAAGCGGCCAGTGAATTTCCTCTCTACTTCGGGGCTGCACTTGGTCCGGGTGTGTTTTTTAAACAGGTGGGGGGCGAAGCTTCACTGACCTTGGACTATCAGCTACTCGTGGGCATTCGTTTCTTTGATGTTTTTGAAAATGTGGGTTTTTCCATTGAAAGCGGTTTGAAAAATCACATCCAAATCGGAGACGACGGGCAAGTGAACTCAGCTTTCCTAACGGCGGGTGCTGTTTTTACTTTCTAATGAATTGAGATCAATGTGAAAATTCCGTTTCCTCTTTTTGATGCCATGGCTCCTGCTTTGTTTGACGTATTTATGGGCGGAAGACCTGTGGATCGAGTGGTTGAAAATAATTTCAAAAATCATCGGCAATGGGGAAGTCGCGATCGACGACTTTTTGCGGAAGTTGTTTTTGATGTGACACGTTTTGTTCGTCTTTTTGCAAAGCAAGCAGGATTCAGTTTTGATCCTCACTTGGGTACGGCAAATCTTAAAATCGAAGACTTTAAATCTATTCTTGCTGTTTATTTTGCTGAAAAATGGCCTGAAATAAAAACACCTTTTTCATTGTCTGAAACAAGAATTTCAAATCCGATGACCGAAGCTGAGCGACTTTCCTACAGTGATTGGCTTTATCAATTAGGCCAAAAAGAAATGGGTCAAAATTGGCCCGCACTGGCTGAAAGTCTCAACCGTATTCCTGATGTTTATTTGCGAACAAACAGTCTTGTGACTAATCGAAAAAGCCTACAAAAAAAGTTAGCTGATCTGAATGTACAAGCTGAAGTTTTAAATTCCAGTGAAGTTGCATTGCGACTGCTTGAGAGAAAAAATTTATTTCAAAGTGAAATTTTTAAACAGGGTTGGTTTGAGGTTCAGGATATTTCTTCACAGAGAGTGGCTGAGCTTTTGGATCCACAGCCAGGTGAAAGGGTTGTGGATGCTTGCGCAGGAGCCGGGGGCAAATCACTTCACTTGGCCTGTTTGATGCAAAATCAAGGTCGAGTGCTGTCCATGGATATTCACAGTCGTAAATTAGAGGAACTCAAAACTCGAGCTCGTCGAAATAAAATATCAATTATTGAAACTCGTGAAATCACAAGTACTAAAGTCATCAAGAGGCTAGAGGAAACGGCGGATGCTGTTCTTCTGGATGTCCCCTGTTCTGGTTCAGGAGTGATTGGTCGTAATCCCGATACCAAGTATCGTCTTAACCAAGAGTCTTTTGATGAATTGCAAAAAAAACAGGAAGAAATCCTGCGTGTTTACTCTCGAATGGTCAAACCAGGAGGGAGACTGGTTTATGCCACTTGCAGTATCTTTCCCAGTGAAAATGAAAAACAGATCACCGCTTGGCAAAAAAATAATCCTAAGTGGAAGCTTGAGGAACAAAAAACCCTCATCCCGGGAAGGGATGAGGGCGACGGATTTTTCATGGCTAAATTCACTCGTCTTTAATTAGAAAAGAACTTGTTCAGCCATTTGCTTCATGTCTTGGATAGCGGGGCTGTTATTTTGAATTGATTTGCTCAAGTTAGGAATAGTTATTTCCATTCGGTCAGCTACTTTTTCTCGAGACTGAGCTATGGCTAAAGGCACGGACATGGTTTTTGACTTTTCAGATGCGAAATAGGCTCGCTCTGAATTCACCACTCCAGCGCTAATGACTTTTGTTTTTAGCCATTCTTTTTTATCAACAGTCCCCATCAAAATTTGTTTAATTTGTAGGGGTGTTAATTTTGGATTCACAGTCTTCACACGTGCGGCAACACCTGCAATGTAAGGAGCGGCCATGCTTGTCCCAGACATGGGAAGGATTTTTTTATTATCCAAACTTGGCACTGAGCTGGGAATGGAAACTCCAGGAGCTGCAATATCCACAGTTGTGAGTCCCACATTTGAAAAGTCAGCCAACTTTTTAAATCCTTGGGTGGCGGCCACCGTGATGCTGTTGTCAATTCTTACATTAGCGGGAAAGGCAGGCAGTTTATCATTGTCACTGCCATCATTTCCTGAAGCCACAACAAATAAAGTTTGCGGTGCAGATTGCATCCACTTCCTGCCAATGGGTTCATACTGAGCATAAATGCGTTTAGTCTCAGCTGAAATTTGAGCTTCAGTGGGTTCTTTGACACCTTTTAATGCCAAAGCAGCTTTAGCAATCATCTGGAGACTGACTCCTAAGCTGTAATTGGCCACATCAATTTTTTGCTCGTTCAAGTAACTGGCTGTTTTCTGGAAAGTCCCATTGGAAATATTGGCGAGAAGCTTATAAAAGAAATCGGCGATTCCTTTATTGTTCGCCAGTAGCCCAGCTTCAGCTTGCACATTGGAAGAGGGGGGAGTGTCGGGAAAAACCCGCGTTGACATGATTTTTGAATCTGGTGCAACGCTGGCCACAATTCCCGCCACATGGGTTCCATGTGAGTACTGACCATAAAAATTCAACTCACCCAAGAGTTTATCTTTTTGTTCTTTTGGTAAATTCAAAACATTTTCTTTCCAGTACTTTTCATCTTCTGGAGTTTGTGAATCACTTTGTATTCGACCCAAGATTTCAAAGATTTGATAAACCTGATCAGTGACTGAGCTCAAGTGATCTCGGTAAAAAACCTGGCCATAGTCTTCTACAAAATTCCATCCAAGAACATCATCCACTTTTCCATTGCGATCATCATCGACCATATTACCAGGAATTTCTTTAAGATTTACTAAAGCTCTTTCCTGTAGCCACTCATGACTAAAGTCAGTTCCAGAATCCGTCACAGCTACACGAGCAGCTTGAGAAAAATTCAAAAAACAAATTGATAAAATTAAAATAAAATATTTCATTGCATTTTCTCCTCTAATTGACCAATAAGCCGCTTGTTGGATTCGATGACTTTTAATTCACCTTGCAGACTCTTAGGTAAAAATGGGTTGAGATTCTGAATGAACATCCAATTCATCATTAACTTTGAATCTGGCTTAAGCTCATTGCGAGAGTTCATTTGTAGTAAATGAGATTGTAACAAGGCTTCATCTAAAATTCCTGAGTGCATAAAGCTCTTTATATAACTATTGAGAGTGAAAGTGATGGGACGAGATAATGGCAACCCCACAACTCTGAGGCCTGCTGATAAAATCCAAAGTCCACTTCTAACAAGAGCTACGGTGGAAGGTCTCTGATAATGGTAGACCAGAGGCGCGCCAAAGCTTTTGAACGGAATGGATTGTTCTGAAATTAAAGAGTAAACTCCAATTTTCTGCCCATTTTTAATACAATTAGCAAAATAGTCACTGATGATTTGGGTTTCACACTTCTTTTCAAGAACAAGTCGTGAGTGCATTTTAGACATCATAATTTTGCGCTGTTTGTCGATGCTGTAGCGCGAAGATGATCCCATTTTTTCAATGGCGTACCAATCAAACTCCTGGCCTTGAGCTGCTGCCAAAATAAATGATGAAATAAAATCAGCACGTTGACCGTAAAGGATATTGACAGCTCGCCCATTGAGATTGCGGTAGTCTTCAGGCTTCAGCTGGCTTTTTTGAAGAGTGGTGAGTGCTTGTTCAAGACGAAGTGACTGATATCGATAAAGTAAATCAATCTGCTCAAATACATCTTGCACAACAACTTCGACAATGGATTGAATCGTTGGATCTGGGATAAGTCGAGCCAATTGGCGAATGAGATCCCCTAAGATTTGACGAGTCAGCTGCTCGACAGGAGCACGATACTGTTCCTGAAAACTCAAAACTTCCACAGGTCCCACAAAGGGAAGAAATCGACCATCTAAGATGACGTTGTACACTTTATCTAAGTCATTCCATTCAAACTTCACCGCCTGTAATAATCTTTCAGGCTTTTCTGCGAGTTGTTGGTAAAGGGAATTAGAGCCTTGACCATCAAGTCTTGCCATAAGATTTTGGAAATCGGCCTGCAATTGTTCAGCTAAAACAAAAGGTTTATTCAATTGTAAGTCAGCAAGTGAAAAACTTAAGGGCAATCCACTGGATCCCATTTGCGAACCAAATACGTACTTCGGCGGCACTTTAAACTTCAAATTCCCCACAAATGAAGTTTGTGTGGCCGTGCGAGGGCTGAATCGCAACGCGAATTGCCGATTTCTTTGTTGAATAGCTTCCCAGTTTTGATCGAGAGCATCTAGATAGTCTCGAGATGTCATTTTTCGCATAGGAATTTGCAAGAGCTGCTTTTTAGTTGTCAGAGCCATCAAGTTAGGAAATGACAAATCATAAACTCGGCAGGGTTGACCTTTTTCATCATAGGTCAGCACATATTTTTCTGAAAATAAAACCTTTCGATTATCCCGACAGGCCAATTGCGCCTTTTCGTTGAGACTCCAAAACTTTTGCAAGTTTTCAAGACTTAACTTTGGTGGCACTTTTGAAGCGGTGTTTTGCGGATGAGTGACCTGAAGGCTAGCGATGCGCTCCTCCAGTTCCAAATCATCTGCGGTTAATGTTTGATTGCTAATTTGTTGAGCACCGGCAGTGCTCACATTTAATGCAATCGCAATTGCGAAAATTCGATAGATCCATCTATCATTTTGCATAATCTTCCCCCCTTAGAAGATGTTAACTTACTTTGTTTAAGTTTCTGTCAGAATCACCACTTACCAAAGCTTATTTTGACAATGTCACAGTGAATCGGAGAGACTTTTTGATTATGAATAGGACCATTCTTAAAGCACATAGTGTCGAAAAATCCTTTGGGCCCTTCAAGGCCGTCAACTCACTCACGCTCTCTGTCAATTCAGGTGAGTGTTTTGGCCTACTAGGTCCAAATGGTGCAGGCAAATCGACTTTTATTTCGCTCTTGTACGGAACAGCTTTGAGATCCTCTGGGCAACTGGAAGTATTTGGTTTGGATCCTCAAAGTAAAAGTCACCTCATCAAAAAGAAGTTGGGTGTGGTGACTCAAGACAATGCTTTAGATGAAAGTCTTTCAGTTTTTGAAAACCTCAATCTTTACTGTGGCTTTCTGGGTATTGAAACAAAGTTAAGAAAAAATAAAATTGAAAATTTATTAGAATACATGAACTTATCCCATAAGCGGGATGCCAAAATTTTTTCACTCTCGGGGGGAATGAAAAGAAGGCTCGTTTTTGTGCGAGCACTTCTTAACGATCCTGAGCTTTTAATTTTAGATGAGCCCACCACGGGATTAGATCCCGCAGTTCGACATCTGCTCTGGGGGAAAGTTCGAGAGCTGCATAAAAAGGGAACTACAATTTTACTCACAACCCATTACATGCATGAAGCCGAGGTTTTGTGTGATCGGCTGGTTATCATGGATAAGGGGGAAATTCGAGCCGAGGGCTCACCGCAAAAACTTATCCAAGATTATGGGGCTGGGTATGTGGCGCTATTTTCAACTTTTGATTCCGAAGTATTATTGAGAGAAAAGAATCTTTCTTGGGAGCAGGACGCCTCAGGCATTTCACTCAGAGCCCAAACGCTTGAAGAATTGATTGAATTGCAGAAAAAATTAAATGTACAAGCGATGCAAATTCGTCCCACTAACTTGGAAGACGTATTTTTAAAACACACAGGTCGAGGGCTTTCAAGTGAGGCCTAATTTGAGTTTGAGTTGGCTCGTAAGCCATCGAAATTGGACCGTTTATAAAAAAGATTTTATTTCGAACACTTCTCCTACGCTGGCGGATCCCGCTTTGATTTTGGTTTCGTTGGGACTCGGCCTTGGTGGATTTGTGGCTGAAATTCAAGGTCGAACCTATATGGAATTTCTAGCACCTGGTTTGGCAGTGGCCACAGCTCTGTTTACGTCCTTTTTTGAAAGTAGTTATGGATTTTACGTGCGCATGACTTACGAAAATGTATTCAAGGCGATGCTGACAACACCCATTGGAGCTGCAGAGGTTGTGCTCGGGGAACTGATCTGGGTTGGCCTAAAAGGAGCCTTGATGGCCGTGGGAGTGAGTCTGGTTTTGGCTGCCTTTGGATTGATGTCTAATTTGTGGCTTTTACCTTTAACGGCTCTAGTTGGATTTTTGGTAGCAGTTCCTTGTGGAGCCATTGGATTGTTGGCCACAGGTCTTGTTAAAAATATTAATCAATTTCAATCAGTTTATTCATTTCTGATTGCACCCATGTTTTATTTATCGGGCATTTTTTTTCCCTTCGAGCAAATCCATGAAGGTATCAAGTGGTTAGCTCAAATTTTACCCTTGATCCATGGAGTCCATTTATCACAAGCCATTTTTTGGAATGAAAACTTGCTCTCAACGATGTTATTGAGCGGTGGAGTTTTGTTGGTTCAATCATTAGTATTTGGAATTTGGGCCTACCAAGTGATTCGAAAGAAGTTGATCGCTTAAATCCGTTAGGTGACGGAAGAAGTTGATATTTTAAACCCGTTAAGTAGCAGAAGAGTTCAGTAACACAAGAATTCGCTTGTTTTAACCCGTAGGATGTCGATGGGATTTAATCACTTGTATAATTAGAATTCGATGTTTTGATTTTTTGGTGATCTAGGTGGTACCAGTGGCTCGTCTTTGTTTGAGTCGATACAAAAATTGATTAAATCTTTTTAAAAAAAGTTCCCGTTCATGATAGCCCAGCTCTCTTTGTCGGTGGTTAGCCTCGAAATAGCCTTTAAGGCCTAACTCTTCAAAGGAACTTAAAATCACTCGCGTGTAAACTAGTCCATCCCAAAACCTCCCAAATTTAAATCCCTTTTTAGCTCCGGTGATTTTGCGAGCTAAAAGTGCCGAGAAGCTTTTTAAAAACTGCTGAAAGCGCTTTTTGTCATTGAAGCGCATTTTTAAGTGAAGATGATTGCCCATATTGACGAAATCTAAGACTTCGATGAAGAACTTCTTAGACTTTTCTTTCAATAAGAGGCTCACCAATTTTTTGTGAGTGTAGAAAGAAAGCTTTCCTTGAGCCTTCGAGGACTTAAAAACCACATGGTGAATCTTACCAACCTCCAGAGGGCGGGCCACTTTGCGCCTTTTTCTAAGGGAGCTTCCGCCAAAAGTACGAGATTTAAGTGAGCGCAAAGTTTCTGTCGGAATTAAATCTAGCTGGTTCTTTATTTTCATTTAAAGGGCAATATAATAATGCATAGTAAAAATGTCAAATTTTAACTCAATAAATTTTAAAAAATGATCATATTTCGAGGATTTAGATACAAGATTAGGGCTTTGTTTTAGAAGGGTTGTTGACCAATAGAAAGAATCATATTTGTGAGATGATTTTTAAACCACATAGAAGGGAGGTTGAGAGGTTGTATCGTGAATCCAACTGATAAGAGTCAGAAAAAAATCTTAAACCTAAAAACTTATAAGGAGAGTCAGAAATAAGTTTTAACCCTAAGAATCAAAGAATGGGAATAAAAACACTCGTTCCCAAGCCACCAACATTTGTCGACCTTCACCATAGAAATCAATGCTGACCTGTGGACGAACATCAAACCAATTGCTGATCCTTAATGAATAACTATTCAATTCATCAGGGCTGTAGCGTAAGCTCGAATTGATCAAGAAGTAGCCCGCAAATTTGTAGCGGGCAGTTCCAAAAAAGTCTCGACGAGTCCCAATACCTGTGCCCTCAAGTGATCCCCCCCATTTTTCATGATTGTGAAGCCATCTTAAGGAGCCTGAATCAAGAGGTCGGCGACGGAGTCTTTCATCTCTGACAAGGTCTTGCGGGTCTTGATAGGCATAGGAGATTTGCAAAGTGTTGGACCCATCAAGCGCGTAGGATCCGGAGGTTTCAATACCTTGGGTCCGAACGCGAGCCGTGTTTTGGTACTG
>JBKDFX010000118.1:0-63337 GCA_046336825.1 Bdellovibrionales bacterium
GGCTTTTGGACTATATTAAGCCTGATTATGTTCATGTATTAGCACACGGTCAGATTATTGAAACTGGTGGACCAGAACTTGCTCTCAAACTCGAGAAGCAAGGATATGATTGGCTGGTGAAGTAAATGTTTGAACAATTGTTTTCTCAATCCCGATTATCTGCAGATAAGAAACAAGTTGTTAAACAGCTATTTGAATCTCGCGGTTTTCCAACAAAAAAAGATGAAAATTGGAAATACACTTCGCTTAAGTCGTGGACTGAAAAAAATTACGTTCCGGCCTCTGCCAAAGGGGCTCAAATTCAGGTCAAATCAACTGATACTTATCCGTTGGTTTTTGTTAACGGTTTATTCCAATCCCACTTGTCCCAAGTGCCAAAGGGACTGCACTTATCTGTGTCTGAAGATCAGTTTCAGCTAACAGATTCAATTTCTGGTCTTGGTTTACTGGCAGCACCAACACTCAACCTTTTAAAGATTGATGAGAATACCAGCTTTGATCGACCCCTCGAGATTATTTTAATATCGGCCTCTCAGGCCGAAGAAGCTCTTACAGGTTTTCGCTTGAAAATGTCAGTGGGTCAAAATTCATCAGTGGCCGTGTTTGAGAATCACATTCAAATGGGTGAAGGGGCACATTTCATCTTTAATGAAGGTGATTACTCTGTTGGTTCCTCATCTAAACTAGAATTCCTGCAAGTGCAGGACATTGGAAAAAAGAGTTTTCACTTTTCACGAAATAATTATGCAATGGATTTAAATTCAAACCTGAGGACTTGTATTATGAGTCTTGGTGGTTTGCAGAGCCGAAGTGAACTGGATGTCAATTTTAATAAAATGGGAAGTTCTGCTGAGGTCCTAGGAATTTATTCTCTGAAGGATCATCAACAATCAGATCATTACACCAATATCAGACATCACGTAGGTCACTGTCAGTCCCATCAGCTTTATAAAGGACTTTTGGATGGTCATTCTAAGGCTGTATTTGTGGGTGGGGTTCGAATTGATAAAGACGCACAAAAAGCCAACTCTGAGCAGCTCAATAAAAATTTACTTTTGAGTTCCTCTGCAGAAGTTAATAGTAAGCCTGAGCTGCAAATTTATGCTGATGATGTTAAGGCGGCCCATGGATCGACGATCGGACAATTGCAAAAAGAAGAACTTTTCTATTTACAATCCCGAGCCATCAAAAAAGACAAAGCCCTTAACATGTTATCAAAAGCATTCGTTGCCGATGTGATACTCAGGCTGGAAAACAAAACTCTTATTAAACATGCGGAGAAATCACTTCGATGAGCTTTTCGGTTGTCGATATTAAAAAACAATTTCCTGCATTAAAACAAAAGTTTTCAGGGCAGGATTTTGTTTATCTCGACACCACCAATACTTCGCTTAAACCCCAAGTTGTTATCGATCGAATTCAGGAGTTTTATTCTTATGAATCATCTAATGTTCACCGCGGAGGATATCAATGGAGCGCACGCACAACACAAAATTTCGAAAATTCACGCCAAAAAGTGGCTCAATTTATTGGGGCAAAAACAGCAGATGAAATTATTTTTGTTCGTGGTACGACAGAAGGAATCAATTTAGTTGCTCATTGTTTAGGGCAGAAATTTTTGATTGCTGGTGACGAAATTATAATTTCCGAGATGGAGCATCACGCTAATATTGTTCCCTGGCATATTCTTCAGGAAAATTTAAAAATTCATGTTCGTGCTGTCAAAATCAACGACCAAGGTGAATTGGATCTTGAACATTTAAAGTCGCTATTAAATGCAAAAACTAAGCTTGTTGCTTTAACGGCCTGTTCGAATACAACAGGTACCATCACTCCTTTTAAGCAAATTATTAATATAGTTCGGCAAAATTCGAAAGCTTTTGTTTTGGCTGATGGAGCTCAAATTGTAACTGAAATGCCTGTTAGTGTTAACGAATGGGATGTGGATTTTTTTGTTTTTTCAGCCCATAAAATTTTTGGTCCTACCGGCGTTGGTGTTCTTTATGGGAAAAAAGAAATTTTAGATCAGTTTCCACCCTATCAAGGAGGCGGGAGCATGATCAATCGTGTGACACTCACACACACCACCTTCAATGATGTTCCTTTAAGATTTGAAGCCGGGACTCCCCACATAGAGGGAGTCGTCGCTCTCCCCACTGCTTTGAAATTTATCGAAGAACTCGGTTGGGAAAATATCCGAAGTCATAAAAAAGCACTTCTCAATGAGGCGACTCAAATGCTGAAGGGCCTTGGAAACGTGAATATTTATGGAGAAGCCAAAGATAAGTCAGCCATTCTTTCGTTTAATTTAATGGGACTTCATCACTCCGATGTGGCTCAAATTTTAGATGAGCAGGGGGTTGCAGTTCGGGCTGGACACCACTGCACACAGCCACTGATGGATCGCTTCAAAATACCAGGTTGTGTGCGCGCCTCCTTTTCAGTTTATAACGACAGTTTTGACATTGAAAAACTTAAAAAGGGTCTTATAAAGGCTCGGGAGCTTTTATCGTGATACAGGAAAATTCAACTCAAGAAACTTTAATTAAAGTGCAGGCCACACCTAATCCTAACGCTTGGAAATATATTTTAAATCGTCCCGTTTTGAATGATGGTAAAGCCACCTACTCTAACAAAGAAGAAGCTCAACATAATACTTTGGCTTCAGCTTTATTTGATTTAGAAGGCGTGCGCCAAGTTCATTATTTTCAAAATGTAATCACAGTGACTTTCATGTTCGATATTGATCCTGAGGATATGCATTCTTCTGTGATATCTGTCATTCAAACAAGAATTTCAGTTCATAATCCCAATCAAACAGTGCAGGACGAAAAGAAAATAGCCAGAAAAAATCTTTCACCAGAAATGCAACAGATCGAGGAGATCCTGGATCGCACAGTGCGCCCTGGGTTACAGGGTGATGGTGGTGATATTTCTGTTGTTAAATATGAAGATAATAAAGTTCATGTTTATTACGAAGGCGCCTGTGGCACTTGTCCCAGCTCCACGACGGGAACATTGATGGCCATCGAAAGTATTTTAAGGGATAATTTCAATCCCCAAATCGAAGTGGTTTTGACCTAAATTATGAGCTATTCATTTGCGGGGAGCCGATCTGCGCTCTCCAATTCTTTTCGCATCTCTTGAGCTTTGACCATCATAATAGGTGCTATATGCTCTAGTGAATCTTCAGGTCGACTCGTGATATTTGTTGCATTGCCTAAGCGTATTCCTTGGTTGTCCAAAACATAACCTTGCAAAACTATTTCGCGTTTATTCTGCTTATCAAAATTTTTGATCAAAAGCTCAATTTCATAGACATGACCTGCAACAGGATTTTCAAAAACTCCCTTGAGTTGACCTTTTACAGCTTCTACTCCGTCTTCAAGTTGCCACTCATAGTGAATGGCATCAAAGTCATCAAACGGAGTTTTTAATTGCCCTTTTATGGTGACTAATTCATCAGGCCCTTCAGGAATTTCAGTCACTGGTACTAATGTAATCGTCACTGGCATGAGATGTTTTTCCATGCTGATGGTGGATTGATTCTTTACGCTTGTAAGAATTTTTTGTGAATAATGGGGGTCAGACTTTTGAGTGAATGCTTTTGCGCTCCACCAGCCTGAAATGAAAAGAACAGGAATTGATAAAGTATAAATTAATTTTCTGGGCATAGATCCCATGTTGTCGCTCCTTGAGTCAGTCTCAGAGTGTAATTGGCGATTCCATTGTTAATTTCACTGTTCAATTTATTAAACGTATTGGCTTTTACATTGATGAGATAAACTCCGGCCGCCAAACCTGATAGGCTGATAGCCTCGACCCCATTTTCAATGCTGGGATAAGTGCGATCAGATTTAGCGACAACTCCACCAGTGGACTGACCAATGGATTCCAAATAGTCATCTTGATAAACATGACCATCACGATAAAGATAAAGATCCAAATCGATGGCGGGTGAAGTGGCTTGGGTATAAGTTAAATTAAGGGTGCCACCAGAGCCATTGTGAACGTACAAATAAAAATCATTTGATAAAAGCAAATTGGATCTAGCATAGGAATAACTTGAATCGATAACAGGATCGAGCGACTTCGGATACTTACCACAGGTTCCCATGGTGATGGCAGAGACCGGATCTGCATAGTCGCGAGTGTCTGCATTCTGACTCTCATTGCTAAGAATTAACTGCCAAGCTGTTAAACGTGCCGAATGAGAAGCTGTGATAATTTGATTCAAATAATAGTTAAAGAGTCCTGCGCTTCGAAAATAATTGAGGCTATTTTTTATTCCTTGCGTGGCACTAGTGAAGGCTGTCCATAGAGCTGAAAAGGGCACATTGCCATCTGTGGTAGAAGTTGTTTTCCAAAGTGTTCTCGAGACTGAAATTTCTCTGAAGTTTCCTTCGCCTGCGAATTGAACTCGGTCAGTGGCTGCCGTAGTGCCACTCTCATTCAGATCAAACACGAGCCCAGAATTACTTCCATTGGTGATATCAATGTAATAACCGCCTCTCACATTATCATTGGTTCCACCCAATTGACGAATGACTGCACCTTGAAAAAAGTTAGCAAATCCTTCACTCCAAGCAAGGCGTGGATCAATAACAAAATTTCCATTGTGAGAGCCACCCTGTGAGTCTGACTTGGAATAAACATCTTCTAAAAAATGGGCATACTCATGCAGAATGACGGAATCATCGAAGTGATCAAAATCTGTGGTGGAGTAGTTGCCGTTAAGGCCTCCAAGAATGTACAAATCCCGGGATCCTTTGATGTAAAAAGAGAGTCCGCTGCTCGTTCCCACATAGGAGCCTGGATTAAATCCTGCTTTCCAGTAGGCGGTCACTTTATCTGCAACAAAATTTGCATTGCCTGATTGAGAACGAAGAAACTCATTGGCTGTCCAAAAATTATAAAGCAAATGAAAAGCAGCACCCTTTTGTTCTGTGGTCGACAGATTGGCAGTAAAACTACCAATGGCCTGGGGTGAGGCTGTTCCACTGGCAACGGTAATGGAATTAGACGTTAAGGAATAGGGAGTATTGTTCGTGATGTCGTTTAAGACACTGGCTTTTATTTCAGTGTTATCGGCGCGAGAATTGACAGTGATTGTGTAGTCGCCTGGGATTTTATCGATAGTGACGGAAAAGGTGCCATCTGAATTTGTATGTCCGCATTGCACCACATTGCCAGCTGAATTTCTCACAACCAGTTCGGCATGAGGAATACCACGTGTGCTTGTTGTGCCAGAAAGTCCTGAACAACTAAAGGCTCCGCAGGTTTGAGCTCGATAGTTATAGCTGGCAGTGCCCGTAATGGTATGAGGAGTGGGGGTGGAATAAACTGTTGAGCAGTACGAACTTTCTGGTTTGGCGTTGACATTACTTGAGTCACTGGAGGGCGTGATACCACCACAGGCGACCAAATTGAATGCCCCAGACACAAGTCCTAACCGATAGATCAATGGAACCAACCGCATGTAGGATTTATCGGAATAGCTGGACCCTAAATTTAGGATTTTAGTCGAGATTCTCAGGACTAAACACCAGGAACCAGTATCAAAATGAGAGGGTGTTTATAAGTTAATTAATATGGCTTAAATTGCAAAAAAAAAGGCCCGCAGAACACTCTGAAAGATAACCTCTGGGCTCCAGGTGGGTGGCCATGATAGCAACTTTAGGCTTCCCACTACGAGGTGGGCCTGCACACCATTGCCAGGGACAGCCCCCGATTTAGTGCTTGTAAGGTTATTTTCGTTGAGATTTACTTCAACGGACCCTTTATATATTTTATCAACTTCCTATCGATTTACAATTAAGCTCGACGTCTTAAGCGAAAATTAATTTTTTTAATTTTATGGGCTTAGAGTCAGAAGCGTATTCACTTGAAATGACTTGATTCTTAGCCTAAAAATCGAGTTAATGACTGGATTTTCAAACTCACTTAGCCCATCTCAAATTGAACAGAATTCTGTCCTCAGTGTTGAGCAATTAAACTTGACAATTAAGCAACTTCTCGAGGGTCAAATAGCGACAGTTTGGGTACAAGGTGAGATTTCAAACTTTAAAGCTCACACGTCGGGACATTATTATTTCAGCCTTAAAGATGCCAAATCACAAATCAGTGCCGTCATGTTCCGGGGAAATAATTCTCGATTAAAATTCAAACCAACAGATGGAATGGAAGTTGTCGCTCGTGGCCGGATATCGGTCTACGAACCTCGAGGAAGTTATCAAATTCTATGTGAAACTATGGAGCCTGTGGGTGCAGGCGCCTTACAAAAGGCTTTTGAACAGCTCAAGATGAAGCTGAAATCGGAAGGCTTATTCGACTCAGTTCGAAAAAAGCCGATTCCGGCCTTTCCCCACCATGTGGCCATTGTGACTTCACCTACGGGTGCGGCCATTCGAGATATTCTAAATATTCTTTCAAGAAGAGCCCCTCAAGTTGAAGTGACTTTGGTGCCTGCCCTTGTGCAAGGGGAAACTGCAGCTCCCAGTCTTCGCGAGGCCTTTAAGAAAGCGCTCAAACTTCCGAAAATTGATACGATTATTATTGGTCGTGGCGGTGGGTCCATTGAAGACATGTGGTGTTTCAATGATGAAGAATTGGCTCGACTTATTTCAGCCAGTTCAGTGCCTGTCATATCGGCAGTTGGACATGAAATTGATTTTACTATCTGCGATTTTGTTTCTGATCTCAGAGCTCCGACTCCCAGTGCGGCAGCAGAACTCGTCGCAAAAAGTCATGCAGAAACGTTACAAAGAATTGAATCTCTGCGCAGATCTCTGATCATTTCGATTTCACAAAGATTAAGACGTGCTTTTGATCAAGTGGCCGCCTTGAAAAGACTTTTGATTGATCCCAAGAAAAGACTGCAAGATCTTTTCCTACGAAATGACGATCTCCATGATCGACTTACTCGGGCTTGGCAGAATTGGTTAAAAAATAAGTCGATGCATGTGGAGTTGCTAAAACAAAAGCTCCGTTCCCCAGAAAGTATCTTGAGTGAAAAAAGATCTTCCTTGTTACACTTGTATTTTCGCTTAGGTCAGTCTTGGACAAGTTCTCTCAAAAACAAAAAATACCAACTGCACGAGCAAATGAAGGTATTAAATTCATTGAGTCCCTTACAGGTGGTAGATCGTGGTTATTCGATTCTCATGCACGAGGGCAAAGTCGTGAAAACCTATAATGATGTTAAAGTGGGCGATTTGGTCAGTGCAGGTGTGGTCGAGGGACAAATTGAAATGACAGTGGTGAAAACCAGCAAGGAGAGTCTGTGGATTTCGAAAAAAAGTTGAACCGACTTGAAAGTATCGTAGCCAAAATGGAAAAGGGTGATATGGCTCTAGAAGAATCATTGAAGCTTTTTGAAGAGGGCGTAAAGCTATCTCGTGAGTGTCAAACCCAATTGACCCAAGCAGAAGCCAAAGTGAAACAGCTCATGGAATTTGATTCTGAAGGTCGTCCCGTTCTTAAAGATTTTAAAGTCGAAGGAGAAGAATCCTAAATGTGGGATCAAGATCTCCAAAGATGGTCTCGAACCATTGAAGACTTCGCAATTAATCATTTCGATCTTTATCGAACTGAGGATTTTCAGTCTCCAAAAATTCTTGTGGATTCGATCACCTATTCTTTAAGTTCTGGAGGGAAACGCTTCAGGCCCCTCTTGGCGATGATGGTTTCAGAGCACTATCAGGTTGACCCCTTGCAAATGCTTCCTTGGGCCTGCAGCGTAGAAATGATTCACACTTACAGTCTGATACACGACGATTTGCCCTGCATGGATAATGATGATTACCGCAGAGGAAAGCTCACCAATCACAAAGTTTACGGTGAAGCCATGGCTCTTCTGGCTGGTGATGGTCTATTAACAGAAGCCTTTGGTGTAATAACAAAGCACTACAACAATGAGCCAAAAATTGCCATGCAGCTGGTTGATAGGCTCTGTTCTGCGGCCGGTGTTCAAGGAATGATTGGTGGTCAAGTTGAGGACATGCAAGCTGATCACACCCCAGCCACCTATGAAGATTTGTTACGAATACATAAATTAAAAACAGCACAACTCATTCGAGTCGCCCTTGAAGGGGCAGCTCTTGTATGTTCAGCCAATCAAAATGATACTTTAGCATTTAAATTTTACGGTGAAAGCTTGGGTCTGGCATTTCAAATCAGAGACGATATTTTAGATGCAAACGATAAAGCTGAAGACAAAAAAAATTTCGTTCATCTGATAGGAATGCAGAAAACCCAAGAATTACTTGAGGAAACCAGCCAAAAAGCAAAAAGTTATTTAAATAAACTCACCCAACCCAATGTGAGGTTGCTCAACATCGTTGACTATAACCTTAATCGAGACAAATGAGACTTGATCAATTTTTAGTTCAAATGGGATGGAGTCCTTCAAGGACAAAAGCTCAAGAAATGATTGAGCGCGGTGACGTCCGAGTGCTTCTTCAGGGTGTCAGTATTAATGCTAAAGCATCATTAGAGGTGACAGATGATCACCGAGTGCTTATCACCTCACAAGAACTTAATAAATTTGTAAGCCGTGGTGGCTTAAAGTTGGAGTCTGCACTCGAAAGAGCTCAGATAAAACCGCAAGGCAAAATTTTTCTTGATGTGGGTCAATCCACTGGAGGCTTCACAGATTGTTTACTGCAATCCGGTGCCGAAGTGGTGGTGGGAATCGATTCAGGACATGGACAATTGCATGAAAAAATAAGCAAGCACGATAAAGTTATTTTTTTTGAAAATGTAAATGCTCGTGAACTTCAAAACTTACCGATTATTACTTCTCATTTCCCAGATAACGGATTTGATGGACTTGTTATGGATGTTTCTTTCATATCCCAAAAAGTACTTTGGGCAAGTTGTTTACCCTATTTAAAAACAGAAGGAGATTTTTTATCCTTAGTGAAGCCACAATTCGAGGTGGGAATTAATAATCTAGATAAGCACGGAATCGTTAAAGATGAAAATTTATATACAATTGTTAAGTGTGAAATCGTAGAAGGTCTCAAAAATTTAAATATGGATGTGATTGATTATTTTCCCTGTAAACTGCCAGGGCGTGATGGTAATCAAGAATTTTTTGTATATGCTAAAAAGCGGAGACTCCCATGAAAGCTTTAATTGTTTTTAGTCTATTCATTATCTCTGCCTGTCAGCATTCACAAAAAACTTTAGATATCAATGAACCCAGTGTTTCTGAAAAATATGAGAGCCCTCCTGCAACTTCTGAGGTTGAAGATTCAATTCAATCTATTAAACCCCAAATTGAAAAACTCAAATTAGGGATTATTCTTGGACCTGGTGGTGGGAGAACAATCGCTCAAGTTGGAGTTTTGAAGCGATTGCATGAAAAAAATATTCCCTTGGTGGGAATCGTGGGTATTGAGTGGGGCGCTGTCGTTGGCGGTTTGTATTCTCAGAAAAATTCGGCCAATGAAGCTGAGTGGCAACTCTCTAAAATTCGAAAAGACAAGTTCATCGATCAATCTGATATAATTGAAATGCTTGAACCCATGCAAGCTTACCTCCAGGCATCAAAGGTGGAATCTGGACGACTCCTGTTTTCTTGTCCTTCTCTAAATATTAAAAAATCCCAAGTTTTTTTTCTAGCTCGTGGCAGGTTAGATCAATTACTTCCCTATTGTTTAGCCTATCCGCCAGTTACGAAAGTTTATGATTGGAGTCTTGCCGGGGTCCGTGAGATTCAGCGAGCAGCTGATTTTTTGAGATCGAGGGGTGCCAATCGAGTGATCCTCGTCAATGTTCTTAACGGACTTCCTCTTCAAGACCCTGTGAATTGGCATGAACTGGCTTTCGACATGAAGAAAAAGTGGGTGGGAGTCGATCATCGATTAGATATTGTGATTGAGCAAAAAAGTATACGTGATTACAAAAGGCAAACAGAGTTGGTACAATTAGGCTATGAGCAATCATCTGAGATGGTTGAAATGCTAGATAAATTGAAGCAGGAGAGTCCATGAGAAAACCGCTAGAAAATGTGAAACATTTTAAAAAAAGACGTGATCGAGCCCTAGAGATTTTGGGCTCTAATGCTCTGATATTGATGGCTCATCCAGAGCAATCTCGTTGGAATTATCGCCAAGATTCTAATATGTACTATCTTACTGGTTTTGAAGAGCCTGAATCCATACTGATGCTTTTGCCAGGGAAAAAACCAAGTGAAGTTTTATTTGTTCGTCGTAAAAATCCTGAACGGGAGACTTGGGATGGTTTTCGTTATGGCCCAGAGGGTGCTAAAACAGAATTTCAATTTGAATTTGTTTATCCCATTGATGAATTTCAAGACAGAGCACTCGAGTTCTTAAAGGGTTATGAAGGAGTTTATTTACAGTTAAACAAAGAGGCAGCAACTGATGCCAAAATGCTATCGCTTCTTGGACAGGTGAAGGCTTCACAGTCCCGCACTGGAATTGGTCATATGAGTATTCACGATGCCGCGTCCTTTCTCGGTGAGATGCGTGTCGTTAAATCAGAGGAAGAAATAATAAATATAAGAACTGCCTGTGAAATTTCAGCACAAGCCCATTCATCTGTTATGAAGCAAATTAAACCTGGAATGTCTGAACGACAGGTTCAGGCCATTTTAGCCTATGAATTTTTGAACCGTGGAGCTGCTCGAGAGGGTTATAATTATATTGTTGCCAGTGGAAATAATGCCACCACACTTCACTACAATTTTAACGATCAGATTTGTAAAGATGGTGATCTCCTGTTGGTGGATGCCGGGGCCGAGTACAATTACTACACCGGCGATATTACGCGGACCTTCCCTGTGAATGGTAAATTCACAAGAGCTCAACACGAAGTTTATTCCCGAGTGCTTGAAGTTCAGTTGAAACTGATAGCCATGGTTAAGCCTGGAGTTCCTTTTAAAGCTTTTCATGAAACAGCTGCAGAATTACTGACAGAGGCCATGTTGGATTTAGGTTTATTAAGCGGAAGAAAATCTGACATCATTGCTGGCCAGATTTATAAAAAATATTATCCCCATGGTGTTGGCCATTACCTAGGTCTCGATGTGCATGACTCAGGTAAATATTTTATCAAAGATCAGCCAAGACCAATCGAAGCGGGCATGTGTTTCACCATCGAACCAGGACTCTATATTCCAGCTCATGATTCAAATGCGCCTGCGGAGTTTCGTGGAATCGGTGTCAGAATCGAGGATAACATTTTAGTTACCCCAAATGGCTGTGAAGTGATGACCAAATCTGCTTCAAAATAAGTTGAGAGCTAGTAAATCATGTCACAGCAATTGAGGCTGCGAGAAGGTTCATCATAGTCGTTTCCTCCGCCACCGCAGTCTTCATTGAAAGGCGGATTCCACCTGAGTCCCGCCGCAACTTTGTTCGGCCCACAAACAGGATTGCAACTGTAGGGTGTCCAAGCACAGTTATTTAAACTAACAGGGTTACCGCCGCCACCTGAACAGCCCAGGAAAACATGTGAATTGGGTGCTCCTAATATTGGATCAACAGCAAAGCTTAAACTGACCTGTGCGCCACTGAGTAACCTAACTGTATCTGAGAATGTAACTTCTAATCGTGATAAGTAGTGACCTGAACCTGCAGTCACTTCTGTCGCACCGATGACATTTATTGATTCTACTTTCATGTGACCCGTACCTGGCATAACAGTGCCAACAGGCGGAACTAAGTTGCTTGCGCTGGCTGTGCAGGCAGCAGGGAAAGCGGGAATATTGGTATAGGAAGAAGGCAAGCTTGTGATAGCGGGGGTCCAGGTTTTTGTGGTCGAATTAAAAGTTCTTCCGCGAAAAAGGCAGCTGCAATAAGAGCTATTTATAAGTATCTGCGAAAGTAAGGTTTTTGTTTCACTGATTTGAAGCCGCTCAGTTAAAGCTTTAACTTCTTTATTTTGATTTGAAATGAGATCAGCCGTACCTAATGCAACAACAAGCATAATGGCAGTTGCGATCATGACCTGTATAAGTGAGTTTCCCCGTTGATTATTTAGTATCATTTTTTAATCCCCTGACTCAACATTCTAGTCTACCAGAAATTACAATTATCTATTAACTAGCCTATGTTGCGTCTTGATTTGGTAATATTTTAACGATTTCTTATAAATATCTTTTATATAAAGCGCCACACCTGTCCACACCAATATGAAAGCTGTAATTTTAGCTGGACTCACGGACTCAGAATAAACGAAGTAGCCAATCAAAAACTGGAGTGAAGGTGCCAGAAACTGGAGAATTCCCATGTGATTAAAAGGGATGCTTCGTGCAGATAGTGAGAAAAGCAAAATGGGGGTGGCCGTCACAATTCCACTTCCCAAAAGTAAGGCCCAA
The DNA here is from genome assembly GCA_046336825.1 of Bdellovibrionales bacterium. Taxonomy (GTDB): domain Bacteria; phylum Bdellovibrionota; class Bdellovibrionia; order Bdellovibrionales; family Bdellovibrionaceae. Next base: position 12,350 of record JBKDFX010000118.1, read on the forward strand.
TCTAAATTATTAAGTGAAGGGGCAGTTTCTGTCCTCAGTACTAAGGCAGCCACTAAAGCAGGAAAAAACATAACAAAATTTTCTAAGAATGAGGATTCCAATCCTCCAATGGGTATCCTTTTTTTTACAACACCATAAAATGAAAATGTCGTAGCGAGAGTGAGGGCAATCCAAGGAAACTGATTGCCAGAAACTACCAATACGAAAACTCCCAAGCCTGCAATACTGGCAGCCCATCTCATACCTTTGGAGATCTTTTCTTTAAAAAGCCAAGCCCCTAAAGCTATATTCAGCAGAGGAGTCATAAAATAGGCTAGACTCCCTTGTAAAATTTGGTTGGCATTAACTGCATAGACATAGATCACCCAATTGCTGGCGATAAGAACGGCCAACAAAACAATCCATTTTAAATTATTCTTAAGAAGATCCAATAAATGGAGTATTGAGTTTTTTGACAGCAGTTTGACTAAAATACCTACGAAGACAAAGCTCCATAGGATTCTATGAGATAAAATTTCAGAGGCCGGAACATGCTTTAAAAACTTCCAATAAATGGGAAAGATTCCCCAAATGAAGTAGGCAGCAAAAGCCTGGTAATAGCCTTTGCTAAATCTCACAATTGACCGTCATCTACAAATCGATGTGTCAGCCAGCCCTTTTCCTCTGCCAATTTAAGTAAATTCCTTTCAGTTCGATAGAGGGGATCGTCAGGTCGGGTCGCTGAAACGGCCAGAGCAATTCCTTGTGCTGACATGAGCAGCTCTTGATCACCCTCACTGTTGCCGCTACAAAAAAAAGGATAAGAGTTATTGGACTTTTTTAAGAAAGCGTCAACTTTACCTTGCCGATAGGTGATGGGGCCCTTCTGTCGGTCTGTTACTTTTCCATCTTCAATTTCTGTTTCGACTCCTATAACAGACTCGTTTGTAAGGCCAAGAAGTCGAGCTCCAGGTTCGACTGCCCACTTGATAGAGGCGGTGACAATATAAACTTCAACACCTTCATTTTTAAAATATTTAATCAAATCCGCTTGTGCATTAAATATCGGCGGTTTGAGCTGGCTGACATTTTCACTGGCCCAATCCTGTACTGTTTGTAAATCAAAGCCTTTACAAATTTGCGCTAGCCAAAGATAGGCTTTCTTAGGGTCTTTCTTTTTTTCTGATAAGTAGTAATTCCAAGGATCTGTTGGCAGATCCACTTTTTTGTTATCAATCAAAAAGTCAAAAAAGGACTCACCTAGGTCCGTATCCCAAAGAGTTCCATCGGCATCAAAGGCTGCATAAATTTTGTCCGACTTTGAGCGAGAAGTCTTAAGAGTGGCCTCAATTTTTTTTATAAAATCAGAAGGAAAATCTTTGTATTTCATAGTCGGGTAGTATGAAATAGGATCCATCTGCTGACAAGGGGACTGCGCACCTATGGGTCTTTTTTTTAGGATTGCGACCATCGATGATCTCAATGAAATTTCAGAATACGAAAAAAAGAAACTCATTGAAACCACTCCTGATCCCATGGAGCGAGAACTACAATCCTGGCATGCGAAGTGGCGTATGGAATCTTTGCAACAACACCTGCCATTGGGTTGGAGTTTTCTAGCGCGTGATCCAGATCAACCCAGCCCTTATTCAAGCGAAGGCTTATTGGTGGGTTACTTTCTCGCTCAACCCTTGCTTTTTTTTGACGGTCAAACTCAGTCCCTATGGCTTGAGCACTTATCCTACTCATCTCTTCAAGCGAGGGACCAGTTGTGTGATCTCAGCTATCGTCTAAGTCGAGAAAAGCATTTTCAAAGAGTTTATTTTCCTTTACTTCCGCAAATACAAAACGCCATTTCACACCTCAAACCAGAGGCCTGGTCGCAGACAGCTCTCTTTGTTAAAACCAGCAAGGCCAATTCATGAAAGAGTTTTCCCATAAAGCGCGCCTTGAAAACATCCAAAAGATGCAGAATGAAACTTTTGATTTTGTCATTGTTGGTGGTGGAATAAATGGAGCTGGAATCGCTCGAGATGCTGTTTCGCGCGGAATGAAGGTGGCCCTTGTAGAGGCCGCTGATTTTTCTTCGGGAACTTCTTCTCGATCTTCAAAACTCATCCATGGCGGTATTCGTTATCTGGAAAACTATGAGTTTAAGCTTGTTTTTGAAGCTCTTAATGAAAGAACCAAACTTTTTGAAATGGCACCTCACCTGGTTCACCCCCTCAGGTTTATGATTCCTTTATACGAATCCAGTCGAGTGGGAATGGGACTGATGGGGCTTGGAATGTGGCTTTACGATGCTCTTTCGCTTTTTCAGGCCCCTGAATTACATGAAAGGTTAAGTGCTAAATCCTCTCTTTTGAGAATGCCTATTTTAAAACCGCAAGGTCTTAAGGGATCTTTTATCTATTCTGATGCTTACATGGATGATGATCGGCTGGTGCATGAAACTCTAAGAGCCGCCAATGAAGAGGGGCTAATAGCTGCCAACTATTGCAAAGCTGGAGCACTTGATTTTTCAAATGAAGGAAATTTTCAAGCACTGAATGTGACAGATCAGCTGTCTAAGGAAGGCTTTAAGATTAAAGCCCGTCACCTGATTTGTGCTGCGGGACCCTGGACGGATGAATTGGGCCAGACATTCTTCAAAGACTGGAAAAAGGCATTGCGACCCACGAAAGGAATTCATCTCACCCTTTCTAAAGATCGACTGCCACTCTCGAGTGCTGTGGTCATGGCGGCAGAAAAAAGTGATCGGATTGTTTTCGGCATTCCGCGCCATGAAATGGTGATTGTGGGGACAACCGATACTGACTACTCCGTATCTCCCTCTGAAGTGGGAGCAGATGAAAAAGACGTCAAATATTTACTGGAAATTGTGAATGGATATTTTCCAGGAGCCGCGATTAAGGAAGCTGACATTATTTCTAGTTATGCAGGAGTCAGGCCCTTAGTTAAAGATGAGGCTCAATCGGAAGGCAAAACCAGTCGAGAGCACCGTATTTGGCAAGATCCCAAAGGAATCACCTTTGTTGCAGGTGGGAAATACACAACCTATCGACTCATGTCTGAACAAGTTGTTGAAAAGGCCTTGAGTGTATTTCCCGTAGGGGACCGCGTTAAGTTCGGGAATTCTCAAACCAATCGACCTCTCAGCCCATTTGTTGAGGCTCTGAAGTTTCATGATACTCGAATGCAGATTAAGACTTTAGCCGCTAGTTTCAATTGCCCTTTAGAAGATATGATTTGGTTGGTGGATCGCTATGGAGCCGAGGCAGTAGAAATTTTAGAGCGAACCCAAAATTATCCGGGTCGTTATCAAAAGGAAGCTCATCAGGCTATTCATCACACAATGTGCTTAGGTTTGACAGACTTTATGACTCGACGAGTCCCTCTATTTCTTGCTGATCCTATGCATGGGTTGGCAATATTAGAAAGTGTTGTAGAGGTGTTTTCAAAGGAACTTGATTGGAGCCAAGACCAAATGAAATTTGAGATTCAAAAGTACAAGGATTACATTTCTAAAGAATTAGCCTGGAAACATAATTAATTCAGGTTTGACAGTTTTCCTCAGCTCCTCCTAGACTTAAACAAATATCCAAACAATGGGAATTACATGGGAATTTTAGACAAAGTTACGGACTACTTCTCAAACGATATAGCCATTGACCTCGGCACGGCTAATACCCTCGTATATGTCAAAGGACGTGGAATAATTTTGGATGAACCCTCAGTGGTTGCAGTTCAAAAAAATTATCGTGGATTACAAAATCGAGTTTTAGCAGTTGGAAAAGAAGCCAAAGAAATGTTGGGCAGAACCCCAGGAAGTATCGTTGCCATTCGACCGATTAAAGACGGTGTTATTGCTGACTTTGAAGTTACACAATCCATGCTTAAATACTTTATTGGTAAAAGCATGGGCGAGAAAAAAAGTTTTATGCGTCCTCGAATTATCATTTGTGTGCCTTACGGAATCACGCAAGTTGAAAAGCGAGCTGTCAAAGAGGCGGCACAATCTGCTGGTGCCAGGGAAGTTTATTTGATTGAAGAGCCCATGGCAGCCGCGATTGGTGCGGGATTACCAATCACTGAACCCAGTGGAAATATGGTTGTCGACATGGGTGGTGGGACAACGGGCGTTGCTGTTATATCCCTGGGTGGTATTGTTTATTGTAAATCTATTAAAGTTGCTGGTGATAAACTCGATGAAGCTATTGTGAACTACATTCGTCGACAGTTTAATCTTCTTATTGGTGAGCGGACAGCCGAAAATATAAAAACTCAAATTGGGAATGCCTACCCTTTTGAAGAAGAAAAAACCATGGAAATTAAAGGGCGAGATCTTGTGGCAGGAGCCCCCAAGACAATTGAGATCACAAGTTCGCAAGTTAATGATTCATTGATGGATCCACTTTCTGAAATTGTAGACGCAGTGAAAACAGCACTTGAAAAAACACCGCCTGAGCTAGCTTCCGATATTGTTGATAATGGAATTGTGCTCACTGGTGGAGGAGCCTTACTACATAATCTGGATGTCCTCCTGAGAGAAAGAACTGGACTGCCTGTTTCGATCGCAGAAGACCCTTTAAGCTGCGTTGTTATGGGATCTGGAAAAGTTCTTGATAATATTGAATTACTTAAACAGCTTACGATTGAGTAGTTGAAAATGAATGAAGACCATTTGAAAAAGATGGCTCTCTTCTTTTTTCTCCTCACTCTCGATGACCTTCGAGCCGTAGATCTTAGTCAGCAAGCATGGAAAAAATATTTAGATATGAAAAGTCGAAATCCAAAGGATTCCGATGACTCTGTTATGGTCATGGTGCTGGCCCAATTTTGGGAAAAACTGAAAGACGAACCGAGAACAGGTGTTTCGAAGTTTAATCTTGATTCAGGTTGGTTAATCCCAGGAGATATCAAAATTCAACCCTGGTGTGTCTTTCACCGAACAGCCAGTCGCGAAGAAATATGGATGGCACTATTATGTCAAATCTTACGACTTCCTATTTCTCGAGTTTCTGACCTGTTGGGCCTTTCGCAAGGAACAATTCGTTACCGACTCTCGCGAGCTGTAAAAAAAATGGGTCGCATCGCTCTTGAACAGGGCGGTTTTATATGAAAAAGCGCGAACTGTCTCCGTTCATGATTGAAGAAATGCTCTATGATTTTGCCACTCGTGAATTGGACTCTGAGAGAGAATCAAATGTACGTTCAGAGTTGGAAAAGTCAAAAGTATTTCAAGAAGAGTTAGCAAAAATCCAACTCGGTATAAATTACTTTGAAGGACTATCTCGAATTAGTTTAGCACTTAATGCTGTCGAGGAAATACGTGGCCAAAAAACCTATTGGCAAATCTTAAGAGAACATCTTAGTTTTCAACAGTGGCCACCGCTTCTGAAGTGGACGCTCGAAGCAGTATCAGTGGTTTTAGTATTTGCCCTACTCACCGTCTTTATACCTTGGGGTCAAATTCGTGATTTTGTTCTTCAAGAATCTCAGACAGAGCTGATTATAACTGAAGTCGAAAAAAATAAAAACAGAACCCAGCTATCACAAGTTTCATTGGGGACCAATGACTTTGAAGATGAAGGTTCGACTCTTACTAATACATTATCAGCCTCATCTGGAAGCAATCTTGTTGTTAAAAATCCAAGTCCTCAAACAAACGAAACTCCCCAGGCAAATCCAAAAGTTGAAACAAGTCTTGCTTTATCGGGCAACTCAACAAAAATTCCCGAAAACAAAAAACAAGGTTTTGTTTTTCGTGGTTCAATTAAAATTGTAAATGCAGAAGTGGGATCAGCAAAAATTAAGCAAAAAATTGTTGAATTAGGAGGCCGTAAGGCTGGTGAAGTTGAGTTGGGATGGAAAAGAAATCAGGGAGACTATTACTTTCATTTTACAATTCCAGAATCAAAAGTATCCGAAGTTCAAGAATACGTGAAAACTCTTGGAGAGCTCCAGATCAGCCGTGATCCTCATCCCCGAGTTATGCCTGATGGAATTATAAGAATGATTTTCACTGCCGAAGAGAGTGCGAATTGAATTTAATAAGACGCAAACCGCGTAGATCTTTGAGAACAATTTTAATTGTTTGGTTCTTACTATTTTCAATAATCCCAATCGGTTTTTTGACCGGTTATTCAATAATTAAATTTGAAACGGCTATCGATAGGGAAATGTTAACTCGATTAAGTGGTAACGCAAAGGAAATCGAGATTATCTTTTCTGATTACCTCTCCGTTCTTAGGCAGTCTCGACAAAAATATATTTCCGATCCACAGATTCAATATCACTTCATGTTCTCTGAAAAAGAACCTCTTCGTCGTGCTGGTGAAAATTGGCTTAAACAAGACGCAGCAACAGGCTTTATTTTTTTTAATCGGCAAGGACGAATGTTGATGAGTGTCTTTGAGGATTCTCGTGGTCAGCCCAAATATCTTGCACCGGCACAAGAAGCCGTACTTTTAGCTGAAAAATACATCCAGCACCTAGAGAAAAACGGAGAATTAGCAATCATTGAAACCACCGACCCTAAAAAAGTGTCCTTGATACTAGTATCAAAAGTAATTAATCAAAAAGGTAGAAATGTTGGTTATTTAGAGCAAGTGATTGATTTAAATTCTACATTTCTTCGTCGTCTTAAAGATCGAATGAAATTAGAGCTGATGCTTGCCAGAGAAACGGGTCAGCCTATCTTAGCTACTCACAATCGACTTCAGTCACTTTCAAAAGAATTTGTAAGAAATGTTGTAACTCAAAAATCGGATCCGTTTTTCGATATTGAACTCAAGGACAATCCTTATGGTGTGTTTTTTTATCCTATAAGCTGGGGAGACAGTCGAGTTTGGCTTGCTCTTGGTGCATCCAAAAGTGAAACAAAAACTGTTTTAAGAAATGTAAATTTAGCATTCATTTCAGTACTAGGGATGGTCATTATATTTTTAACATTAACAAGTTTTGTCATATCAAGTTGGATACTAAAGCCCTTGGATGAGTTAGTTGAAGCGCTCCAGTCATTTGAATCCCAAGAACAAGCCATCACAATTCCTGTGAAAAATGACACTGAAATTGGCCTTTTGACAGAGAGCTTCAATCAGATGTTCAAAAAAATTTGGCAAGCTCGTGCTGATCTAAAAAAGAAAGTATTTGAATTACAGAGCACTAACAAAGAATTGAAAGACACCCAAACAAGACTTGTGCATTCTGCAAAGATGGTGAGTTTAGGTCAACTTGTTGCTGGAGTGGCGCACGAACTCAATAACCCAATTGGTTTTATTTTTTCAAATATGACTCATCTTCGTGACTACTCACAGAGATTGATTGAATTAGTTAGAATTGCAGAGTCAAAACCTGAAGAATTGAAGAGAGCAAAAGAGCAATTTGAGTTTGATTACATAGTGCAAGATATGCCCAAGCTTATTACTTCATGCGAGGATGGAGCAAAAAGAACCAAAGATATTGTTCTTGGTCTCAGAAACTTTTCAAGACTTGAAGAAGCAAAACTCAATGAAATCGATATTCATAAGAGTCTTGATACAACACTTGATTTATTGCAGGGTGAAATTAAAGGTCGCATCCAAGTCTACAAAAACTATGATCCAGTACCTAAAATTTATGGCTATGCTAGCCAAATAAATCAAGTTTTGATGAATATACTTTCAAATGCTGTACACGCCATTGAAGGACAAGGACAATTGTGGTTAACAACACAACACTTAAAAGATTTGAAATTGAAAGAGGGTAAAGTTCAGATTTCAATACAAGATTCTGGTCAAGGAATGAGCCAAACTGTTATGGAAAAAATATTTGACCCTTTTTTCACGACAAAAAAAGTGGGGCAGGGCACTGGCTTAGGTTTGAGCATCTCCTATGGTATCATTGATAATCATGGTGGCGAAATTCAAGTTAAGTCTGAAGTGGGTGTGGGAACTGAGTTTGTTATAGTTCTACCCGTTAGGCCACCATTGAAGGAATCCGAAAAAAACACTGTTTCAAATTGAGATGACAAAACGGTCAAACTTATTTCAATTTCTGCCGATAAAAAAATATGGCGGATTCTCTTCAGAAAAAGTCGAGCAGAAAGTCAGATCATTCTTGGGTCTTTTTGCTTATATTTTTAATTGGTGCAGCAATTCTTTTTTTCTTTGATCATTTTGAAGATATCAAAAGCAACAGTCAGGCGAACACACTTGAACCGCAAATTAGCATTAATGAGCATGAAAAAATGAACCGTGTTAACCAGCATCTAAAAGAAACGGCCCTACAACTCGAATCGGATCGATTAAGAAGAGCTCAAGAAGCACATAATGAGCTTCAGAAACTTCAGCAAGGAATATCAGTAGACACCTACAAAGCTGATAATGGACTCACTTTTGAAAACAATCAAAGGATGGAACAGCTAACAGAGGAACTGAATCGGTCTCAAGCTTTGTCTGATGATCAACTTTCTCCTGAGCAAATCGTACAAAATCGATTGCTGGAAATACGGATGCAGGAAACTGCTGATCAAGCTTACAAAGAAGAGTATGCTCGTCAATTCATTGAAAATGCCAGAGCTGGTGGTTGGGATATAAGGCTAGGACCAAATTTTGAAGTTTTATCTGTCAGAAAATTAAGGCCTAGAAAACCAAGTCTCTTTGAATCTTCACCGGCTCAGTAATAAGTTTGAAACGACCAGTCAAAAGTCTTGTTGTTCAGTACACATTCTCAATAAAGAATCCTATTATAAAGTCTCTCTTTGAAAGGGGTTTTCAAGTGAAAAATTCAGTCATCATTTTTACATTTTCATTAGTTTCGTTAATGCTAGTTGGTTGTGGGCAGAAGGCTTTTGTTCAAGGAAAGTATGATGATGTTCAGCGAGAAAATCTTATGAACGATCAATGGTCAGAGACTGACATGCAAAAGGCTGTGGCAGATCTTGTGGCAAGTGCCGTTCAGCATCCCACACTTAAATCAGCCAAAGGTTTGCCTATCGTGATGGTCACCAGTCTTCAAAATAAAACCAGTGAGCATATCGACACTCAAAATATTATGGACATGGTCAGAGTGGAATTGATGAACACAGGTAAAGTGGGATTTATAGACAAAGAGGCTCGTCAAGACATTGCCGATGAATACAATTACCAAAATTCAGGCATGGTAGGAGAAGAAACCAAAAAAGGACCTGGTGGACAAACGGGAGCTGACTTTATTATGAATGGCCGACTGGATTCAATCGTTCAAGAAGTGGGTAAGGATAAGTCTGTTTATTATAAATTAACATTGAACCTAACGAATTTAAAAACAGGTGTGATTTCTTGGTCACAATACAAACAGATTAGAAAAACATTCCGAAAAAAGTCCATTGGTCTTTAAATGACTGAAACAATCTAAGCTGTGACGAAAGCTTTTTTTGTTGCATTTATTTTATGTAATTTTTTAGTTGGCTGTGCCACTTATCAAGATCATGTCAGTCTGGCACGACAGTCATTAATCTCTGTAAACTTAGATTTGGCTTTGAAGGATTTGCAAGTCAAAGCCAATGCGAAATCAGACGATCAGCTTGTTTACGTTCTTGATTATGCAACGGCCCTGCAGTTTGCAGAAAAATTCGAAGAGAGTAATCAATACTTTCTTAAGGCTTCAAAATTATCTGAGGAAAAAGATTTTCACTCAATTAGCCGCGTGGCCGGATCTCTACTTTTTAATGAGGAAGTTGTTCAGTACAAAGGTGATAGTTTTGAAAAGGCTTTCATTCATGTTTTTTTAGCACTCAACTTTTTGCACATGCGGAATTTCGATTCAGCCATGGTTGAGGTTCGAAAAATGAATGAAAAATACAATCAAGCCCGTTTGGCTGAGAAGCAAGGATTTGAGATCAACCCCTTTTCTCGCTACTTAGCAGCCCTCGTCTATGAAGCTTCAGGGCAGTGGGACGATGCTTTTATTGCCTACAAAGACACTCAAAAATTGGATCCTAATTGGCCCAAAATTGAACTCGATATTTTGAGATCGGCGCATTTGTCCAATCGAAGCGATGATTTTATTTTTTGGCAAAAAAAATATCCTGACTCTAAAATTAATGTGGACCGGAAATTAACTAAGACCCACGGTTATTTAAAAGTTATTTATCTTCAAGGCTGGGGGCCAAGAAAAGTTCCAGATCCTTTCGAGCCCCTTGTTCCCACACTAAATCCAGTAAAATCCATGACAACTCAAGCGGGAGTGATAATAGACGGAATTGAGCGGGCCAAAACAGAGTTGATGTATGATACCGCGCAAGCCGCCATCGCCACTTTAAGAGATGATCGCCCGGCCTTGATTGCTCGACGAGTGGCTGCAAGAGTGGCCAGAGAAGCTGTCGCTCGAGAACTGGGAAAAAAAGATGACACAGCAGTAGCTGGTTTGGTGAGCTTCATTGCCATGCAGGCCTCAGAGCGCGCCGATTTAAGACAATGGTCATTTTTACCCAATACAATCCAAGTGAGCGAAGTCCAACTTCCCAAAGGATACTATGAAGTTCAACTTCAGGGGCAGGATGACTTTGGTGGAAACACCTCAGAAGTTTCAAATATAAAAAAAATTAATATACGTCCTGGTCAAACTGAGTTTTTCATCTGGCGATCCGTAAAATAAAAAAGCCGATGTTTCCATCGGCTTTTAAGCTTTTAAATTCTGACTGATGATTAATTATTCAAATTTTGGTTACTGCCGGGAAGAGTTGGAGTTTCTTCTTCAGCTTGATAACCAGGAAGAACTGTTGCTTTTTCAGCAGCCGCTTTTGCAGTTGAGTCAGTGCTATATCGAGTCGCAGCTGAAACAACACGGTTTTCTAAGTTTTGTTTAATTTCATCATGAGTGGCTTTTTCGATCTGAGCTTGAGCTTGTTTGGTCATGTAATCCTGAGGAAAGGCACCCAATTTAGCTAAATAGCTAGAGATACTGCCGTTACCATTTTGGATAATTTCACGTAACGTGAAAAGTGGTGCGTACTGAGAGGCTTTTTTCTCAGATTCAAAAATAATCTGAGTTAAAGTCGCAGCTGTAATATCATTTTTAGATTTGTTATCGATAACCATCACTTCTTCATTAGAGCGGATCATCTTAGCGATATCATCAAGGGTCACATAGCAGCTTTGCTGTGTATCGTAGAGCTTTCGGTTCTGATAACGCTTAATGATTTTGACTTTAGAATTTGGCTTAGTCGTCATGGAATCACTTTGGTTGATCAAGTTGCCTCCCCATCTTGAACCGAATCTCGAGATTTTCTTGGTTTCTCAGGTCCCGAGATTCATGTTTGTTTTGGAGGATTTACCCCCCACCCTGTACCAATGGCGGCAAATTAGCCTCGCCCGCCACATATTGTCAAGTTGGTGAATATCTCGGAAAAATATGCATTGCGTTAAACAAGACCTAGGTATAAGAAAAACTTTTTGATAGCACCTCTCAAGTTATTTCCCCGCCCAGCCGAAAATCCAAGTGTCAGCAATAGAACGGGGAAGATTTATGAAAGATGAGAAAAATCAATATCTTAAGTCATTTGCATCAATAGTTGTATTATCTTTCCTGGGAACTGTCGTGATTTCGGTTCTGGCGCCACAGCCAGTTCAAACAGGTGAAACGGAAAAACTTCAGGCCTACAACAAGGCTAAGTCTGTTGGCAAAGCAATTGCGTCAAGACTGACAGAGAAGGCTATCGGAAACTCAAGAGCGCCTGCTTCTGCTGAAGGAGTTGAGGCTCAAGGTTATATGGGTACTAACGACCAGGGACAACCTTATCATTACAGCGTTTTACAAACGAGTGCTGGAGTGGCTCGAGTTGTAGTGCGAACAGGTGGACCCCGCGGTCCAGTCGAGTATGTAGAGGAAGGCGGAACTGAAGTACCCCCACCCGAATTGGCAGCCCAGACTTCTGATCAGCAATAAAATTTAAATCCCTCACAAATCACCACTACGCTTACCAATAAGGCATTTTGAGTTTTTTCATAATTAATTCTTAGTTATTCAATCAAGTTGCTCCTCCACGCGACCGAAAGAGAAACAGTGTGGGAGTTTGCATGTATCATTTAAAGACATTGATGTCTGTGGTAACGGCGAGTTTAACTTTGGTGGCTTGCTCAACTTTAAAATCCAGTCGAGAGTTTTCCTACCACGATTCGGCGCTTGATGATCGAAACCGCGCACCAGCAGCCCTCATGCCCCCCGCCACTTTTTCTGAACAAGGTACTAAGATTGATCCAGCTTACAATCAGTCTCAGGCTGATTTTAATTATTCCATGGGTGAAGCGGCCTCTTTAGAAGGATCTCCACAAAAAGCCATTGAGTTTTTTAAATCCGCATTGATTTATGATTCAAATGCGACAAGTGTGAAATTAAGACTAGCTTCTGAACAGTTGCGTATAGGTCAGTTGAGTGAAGCCTTGGCCTTGACTCAGGAAGTTGTGCGAGAAAAGCCTCAAGATCAACAGGGCTTATTGCTTATGGCCGCTTTGTACTCATCATTAAAGTTGTATCCGAAAGCCATTGATTATTATCAGAAAGTCTTAGTTTTAAATCCAGAAAATGAAGATGCAAACCTTTATTTGGGTGCTCTCTATGCTGAAACAAAACAATTTGAAAAGGCCGTTCAGCACTTTGAAAAAATGTTAGCTCGCACAGAAGATCAAGAGCACACGATACATTATTATTTGGCGCGGGTTCATTTGGAATCAGAGAAGCCAGGATCAAATAAAAAAGTAGAATTTCATTTGCAAAGAGCTATAGAAAAAAAGCCGTCGTTTATTGAAGCACTTATGACATTAGGAGCCTACTATGCCTCTTTGGGGCAGGAGGAAAAAGGTCTTAAGCTTTATGAGGACTATCAAAAGAAGTACGGACCTAGTGTAAAAGTAGCTGAAGTACTAGCTCAAACTTATCTTGAAATAGAAGACTATGATTCGGCTTATGAGCAACTTGAAATTCTGGAAGCTCAAGGTGAAGACCAGCTCAATACAAAGCTAAAAATGGCTCTTATTTTAGTTGAAAACAAAATGTATGATAAGTCCTCTGAGAAACTGAAGGAAATTTTAAAAGAAGTTCCTGACTCAGATAGAGCACGCTTTTACTTAGCCGCTATTTATGAGCAAACAAAGCAAGTGGATAAAGCGATCGCAGAGTATGGAAGAATTCCTGCTGACAGTTCTTATTTTAATGATTCCGTGATCCACTCGGCCTATCTTTTGAAAGCTGAGAAGCGTCTTAGCGATGCTATTGATTTGGTCGAAAAATCAATAAAGAAAAAAGAATCAGAAGCCAGTTTTTACTCACTTTATGCTTCATTACTTAATGAACAAAAAAAAGCTCCTCAAGCCGTAAAGATAATGGAAGATGCCAAAAATAAGTTTCCACAAAACACACAAGTTCTATTTTATTTAGGAACTCTTTACGATGCAGTCGGGAATAAAGAGTTGTTGGTTAAAACCATGCAAAGTATCATTGAAAAAGATCCGCAGCATGTGCAAGCCCTTAACTATGTGGCTTACACCTGGGCTGACGGAAATGAAAATTTAGAACAAGCTGAAAGCTACGCTCGCCAGGCTGTGGATCTTGAACCAAAAGATGGATATATTTTAGATACACTGGGATGGGTGCTTTTTAAGCAAGGAAAATATTCCGAAGCTTTAAAATTTCTAGAAGCGGCTCACAGAGCAGCTCCCCATGTACCTATTATTGCTGAGCACTTAGGTGATGTTTATGTTAAGCAGGCCATGATTGAGAAAGCCAAAAACATGTACAGCAAGGCTATGGCCATCGAAACTGAAAAAGAAAAGCTAGAGACAATTCGAGTTAAATTAACATCTATTGAACCACAACGCGATCGTCAGCCTGCAGCGGCACCTTAGAAGTTTACCACTTGCTCTGAATTCTAGGGTTCTTTACAATTGAATGATGAAAATAAACAAAGTCATTCTTTTCTCTTTTTTGATCATTTTTGCGGGTTGTGCCTCTAAACCCATGATGACTTCTAAAATCGTACAAAGGTTTAACACCCAAGCTGTTTATCAAGATAAAAAAAATAACAAGACTCAGCAAATGAACTTGGAAGTTGTAGCACGCAAAAATCTAAACATGCGTATTGATGCAAAAGTTATTTTGGGTGTGCATATTGCCAGTGTTGTGATGAATCCGGAACGAGTCCAAATTGCTTTGCACGCTGAAAAAAAATCCTATGAAGGTCCTGCAACTCAAAGAGCCCTACAAAGGTCGCTAGGATTACCTATTCACCCCTTAGTTTTCCATGCCATGCTTTATCGACAAGTCATGAAAGGGTCTGGCTGGTCCTGTCGAATCAATACAGGCGGGCTTGTGGAAGCTTGCCAACAAAATCCATCAGGTTTGCAGGTGACCTGGGAAGATCTGGAAAATAGCGAAGTTATGGTGACAGCTCAAAATAGAAACTTTTCATTGCAATGGAAAATCCCACAAGGTGAACAGGTGGAAGAAAAACCTGGCTATTTTGTTTTAAAAATCCCAGATTCTTACGACAAGTTAAGTTTATAAACTGTTTCTAATTCATTCAATTGAATTTGAGATAAATTTAGTCTTCCACAAAAATAATTTATTGTTCATATAATCATCGACCATGGTCCAGATCAAAAAAAACACGACCTCGATGAATTTACGTTCTAACCGACCGGCCTTTAGGCATAATCTAATAGTGTAACTCTCACAAGGAGTGTGATGTGGGGACTATCAATTTCAGAAGTGTCGTACAGCAGTATCAAGATAAATCAAATTTGCATATGTTGCACTGGTCAGGAACTTTCGAAGAGTATCTTGAGCTTGTAAAAAAGAATCCAAAAATTTCTCGTAATGCCTTTCAAAGAATGTTCGACATGATAGTCGAAGCAGGAACAGAGGAGTACGTCGATTTTAAAAAGCCTGTTATTAGATATAAATTTTTTGATGATTTACCCAACAATGGAAAAGACGCGGTGTTTGGACTTGATGTCGCGATCATGAAGTTGGTTAATATTTTGAAAGCAGCTGCCTTGGGCTATGGGACTGAGAAAAGGGTCGTTCTTCTGCACGGTCCTGTGGGTAGTGCTAAGTCGACAATTTGTCGAATGTTGAAAAAAGGTTTAGAAGCTTATTCCAGAACTGAAAATGGAGCGCTTTATACTTTTGAATGGATTGACGAAAAAAATGAGCTCAATGGTCTTCTTGGTAAGGAGACAAAAGTATTTCCTTCACCCATGCATGAAGAACCTTTACTTCTTATTCCTGAGGAACTTCGTTCGCAAATTTGTGATGAAATCAATCGAGGTCAGCCTGGCGATTACCGTGTTAAAATCGAAGGAGAATTATCTCCACCGTCTCGATATATTTTTCGCGCCTTAATGGATAAATACAATGGCGACTTAGTTAAGGTTTTTTCTCACATTAGAGTACGTAGAATGTTTTTGAGCGAGGCCGATAGAATCGGTATTGGAACCTTTCAACCTAAAGACGAAAAAAATCAAGACTCGACGGAACTCACAGGTGATATCAATTACCGAAAAATTGCAGAATATGGATCGGACTCTGATCCCCGCGCCTTCAATTTTGATGGTGAGTTCAATGTGGCCAATCGTGGGCTTATTGAATTCGTTGAAGTTCTAAAGTTAGATGTAGCTTTCCTTTATGATCTACTAGGAGCCTCTCAAGAGCATCGAGTAAAGCCTAAGAAATTTGCTCAAACCCACATCGATGAAGTGATCATTGGCCATACGAATGAGCCTGAGTATCGTAGACTTCAAGACAATGAATTTATGGAAGCTCTTCGAGATAGAACAGTCAAAGTAGACATTCCTTATATCACTCGTTGGAAAGATGAAGTGAGGATCTACAAAAAAGATTTTAACTCCCAAAAAATGCGCGGAATTTCAATAGCCCCCCACACGATTGAAATGGCGGCCATGTGGGCTATTCTGACTCGACTTGAAAAGCCTAAAAAAGCAAATCTTTCAAGATTGCAAAAGTTGAAGTTGTACGACGGCAAAACACTTCCTAATTATACGGAGGACAATGTCAAAGAACTTCGCAAAGAAGCTGTTCGTGAAGGTCTGGAAGGAATTTCGCCTCGTTATATTCAAGATAAGATTTCGAATGCTATCGTCAATGCTCAACAAAATAATCGAGGATCAGTTAATCCCTTTATGATTATTAACGAGCTTGAAAGCGGTTTAAAATCTCATTCTTTGATTTCAAATGAAGAACTAAAAGCCGAGTACCGTGAATTATTGGGTGTCGTTAAGCAAGAGTACGAAGAAATCATTAAGTCTGAAGTTCAGAGAGCCATCAGCGCTGATGAAAGTGCACTTCAGAGGTTATGTGCCAATTATATCGACAACATAAAAGCATTTACTCAAAAGGAAAAAGTAAAAAATCCATTTTCTGGAACTGATGAAGAGCCAGATGAAAGATTGATGAGATCAATTGAAGAAAAAATGGAAGTTCCTGAGTCTCGTAAAGAAGACACTCGACGAGAAGTCATGAATTACATAGGGGCACTGGCTGTTGAAGGCAAAAAATTCAATTACAAAATGAACGAACGTCTTCATAAAGCACTCGAGTTAAAACTGTTTGAGGATCAAAAAGACAGTATCAAACTTACATCCCTTGTCAGTTCTGTTGTTGATAAAGACACTCAGGAAAAAATAGATATCGTAAAAACCAGACTCATAAAAGATTTTGGTTACGATGAGATCTCTGCGACAGATGTTCTCCACTACGTGGCTAGCATCTTTGCACGCGGAGATATTAAAAATAAGTAGGTTGTATGTCGATTAGGGAAGATCAAAGTCGATTTCGAGACATTGTGAAGGGGAAAGTTAAAGAAAACTTTCGAAAATTTGTCTCGCAAGGGGAAATGATCGGCAAACGTGAAAACGAGTTTGTGAAGATCCCTCTTCCTCAAATTGATATCCCTAATTTTCGCTATGGTCCTAAACAGCAAGGTGGAGTCGGACAAGGGCAGGGTGAGCAGGGTCAAGAAGCTGGAGAGCCTGGAGATGGACAGGGCCAAGCTGGAAGCGCTCCCGGTGAGCACATGCTTGAAGTCGAACTCTCCATTGAAGAATTGGCTGACTTATTAGGTGAACAGCTCGAGCTGCCCAGAATTCAGCCTAAGGGTGCGAAATCTCTTGAAAGTATGAAAACACGCTATTCCGGGATTTCTCTAGTGGGTCCTGAAGGACTCAGAAATTTTAAACAATCTTATAAGAAGGCTTTAAAGCGATATATAACATCAGGTACCTATGATCCTAAAGAACCCATGATAGTCCCCATTCGCCCTGACTATCGATATCGTTCTTTCAAAAAAGTTGTTCAGCCACAAACAAAAGCAGTTGTTATTTATATGATGGATGTCTCGGGTTCCATGGGTGATGAACAAAAAGAAATTGTGAGATTGGAAAGTTTTTGGATCAATACCTGGCTCAAAAAGCATTACAAAGGTTTAGAAACACGATTTATCATACACGATGCAGCTGCAAAAGAAGTGGATGAAGACACTTTTTTTCGAACCAGTGAATCCGGCGGAACTTTAATTAGTTCTGCTTACAAGCTAGCTCAGCAAATCATAGAAACAGATTATCCACCACAGGATTGGAATATTTATCCTTTTCATTTTTCGGATGGTGATAATTGGAGTGGAGAAGACACTCGCTTGTGCATACGACTTTTGAGAGAGTTCTTTATTCCTAAAGTAAATGTATTTTCCTATGGCCAAGTGGAAAGCAAATACGGCAGTGGACAGTTTCTTAAAGATTTACAAAAAGAATTTCCCGATGAAGGTGGTATTACGCTCTCACAAATTGAGAGTAAGGATAAAATTCTTGATTCCATTAAAGATTTTTTAGGAAAGGGAAAGTGAGTTATGGGACAACTCACGGCAGAGCTCGAGCGAGAAAGAGTGAGAATACTCAAAGCAGCTGAAGATTTTGGTTTGGACTGTTTTGAAACTATCTTCGAACTTGTGACTTATGAGCAAATTAATCAAATAGCTGCTTACGGTGGTTTTCCTGTTCGCTATCCTCACTGGAAATTTGGAATGGAGTATGAACACCTGTCAAAATCCTATGAGTATGGGCTTTCGAAAATTTATGAAATGGTGATTAATAATGATCCTTGTTATGCCTACTTGATGGAAGGCAACATGATGATGGATCAAAAACTCGTCATGGCACACGTTTACGGTCACTGTGATTTTTTTAAAAATAATATCTGGTTTGGGAAAACCAATCGTAAAATGATGGATCAAATGGCCAATCACTCGGTCAGGATTCGTAGGTATATGGATCGATACGGCTATGATAATGTGGAAAACTTTATTGATATCTGCCTGAGCTTAGAAAATTTAATCGATCGTTACAGTCCTTATGTGGAAAAATCTATTGTCCCTAAAAAGGTAGATTCAAATTCGACAAATCCACTTGGACTTTTGCGAGTCGACAGACCCTACATGAGAGACTACATCAATCCGCCCGATTTTGTTGAGTCACAGAAGCAAAAATTTAATGATAAAATACTTTCGAAACAAAAATTTCCGGTTCAAGCTGAAAAAGACATTTTAAATTTTTTAATACATTATGCACCTCTTGAAGAATGGCAGCAGGATGTACTTTCGATCATTCGTGATGAGGCGTACTACTACTCACCTCAAGGGATGACAAAAACAATGAATGAAGGTTGGGCCTCGTATTGGCACTCCAAAATAATGACTGAAAAAATATTAAATGACTCAGAAATCATCGATTTTGCAGATCATCATGCAGGAGTGATGGCAATGGCTCCAGGGGGATACAATCCCTATAAAGTGGGTATTGAGTTGATGCGTGATATTGAAGACCGATGGAATAAGGGTCGGTACGGACGAGACTGGGAACAGTGCGATGACGTTCGTGAAAGAAAGAATTGGGACAAAAAAACCAATCAAGGACGTGATAAAATATTCCAGGTACGTAAAGTCCACAATGATGTGACTTTTATTGATGAGTTTTTAACAGAAGATTTTTGTGTCCGAAATAAGATGTTTGTTTATAAGCATGATAAAAAAACAAATCGTTGGGTTGTTGATACTCGTGATTTTAAAGCCATCAAATCAAAGCTTCTATTTATGATGACCAACTTTGGTCAACCCATTATAAAAATTGAAGATGCTAACTTTGAAAATCGTGGTGAGCTTTTATTGACCCATGTCCACGAAGGTATTGATATGCAGCCTGATTTTATGACGGAAACGCTTAAAAATGTTTTCAAAGTTTGGTCAAGGCCTGTCAATCTTGTAACTGTGATGGATGGAGATGGTCATCTCTATCGATTTGATGGTCAGGAATTTTCAGATCGAAAGATAAGCTCTGGCCCCAGTCAAAGCGAGAGCACGGCTGACACTAATAAAAAGCCATAGTACTATCATCGTATGTCAGACAAAAAACTGGTTTACTCGACAGACCCTAAAGATCAACAGAAGCTTAATGCTGAAAAGCAAAAACCGCTCAATAAACAAACTGTGGATTTGTCCAAGATGGAAGTGATTTTCAAGCTAGAAAAGTCTGGAAGAGGTGGTAAAACCGTAACTGTTCTTGAAAGGCTTCCAAAAAATGAGGAATGGTTAAAGTCATTTGCTAAAGAGCTAAAAGCAAAATGTGGAGTGGGTGGAACTCATTTAATTACTGCCGACTTTGGAATTATTGAAATTCAAGGTGACAAACGAGACCAACTTAAAAAAATCCTGGAAACTAAGGGAATCAAGTTTCGCGGGATGTAGTTTCAAAAAATGAATGTAATCCATTAAATTCAGGATGTTTTTTTAAAATGGTAAAGGTTTCTTTTGTGGCTTGAGGGCCAAAGAATTGATCTTGAAATTTTGAATTATTTTTGAGTTGAGGAAGATCATTTATCATTTGGTCAATCAAGTCATGATCTAGAGGTCTTATAAATTCAATTTTCAGTCTTTCAGCGATAGCCAATGACATATATTTAGGGCTCGCAAAGCTTTTCAAAACTCGTTTAAAAAGGAAAGCAGTCAATTTCTTAGTCGTTGGAGAAGCTTTTTCATAAATTCTTGCAATAAAATGCTCATCCATTTGAACGTGCCGAACTTCTTCTATCATATGCAAATGATGTATCCGAGCAAAGGCGGGTGATACATCTGTTTTTGCTTTCAAAAATTCTTTAGAAAACATCAGGGTGCGCTCTTCAAAGAAAATCAATACCCAGCACCAAAGACCCAAAAGTGACTGATACTTGAGAGATTGTTCCATTAAATATTTAGCAGGACTGAGGCGGCTATTTAAAAAATAGAATTTGGAATTTGAGTACATTTCGGGTGCAGAGGCATAGGACAATCGCCAAAACATTTCAGAATGCTTTACTTCTTCATCGAAAAAATTTTGGCAGGCTTTTCTGAAGTCAGAATCAAAATTTTTGTTTTCAATCATTTGAGTCAGAATAGGTAGTAATAACTTTTCTTCAAACCAAATAAACAGTTCATTTATACTAAGAGCGTGGAGTTGATTGTATCTCAGTTTAAGTTCAGGTGTCAGATCTTGATAAGATGTGAGATAAGTCCAAGGAGCTAAAGAGTCTGGGGACCATTTTTCAAAACGAGAGGCCACAAGTTCTTCAGCGGGCGGAACTGTGATGCTTTTAAGCATTGAAAGCTGATTAAGTTGTGAGAGCTCCATTTTTCCCCCGACTCAAAATCTTGATGGTCCCCGTTTGGCCGTCAATTTCAACTTCATCCCCATCAAAGATGAGTTCTGTCACATTATCCACGCCCACGACAACTGGCAGTCCCATTTCTCGTGCAATCACTGCCGAATGGGAAAGAGCAGATCCTCTTTCAATTATAGCTCCTTTAATCATTGAAAATAAAGGAGTCCAACCTGGATCTGTCCGTTCTGCGAGAAGGATCTTATTCTGAAGATCCTTAACATCATAGGGGTTTTCTACTTTTTTCACAAAAGCTCGTACGATTCCGTTGGAACATCCCAAACCTTTGAGCTCAGCTACATTGAGATCATGAACTAAGTTTTTGTCTTTTATCAGTTGTGACCAATATCCATTGGGAACACTGGCCACAACCTGTTGATCCAATTGACGATCTTGAAATTTTTTCCATGAATTCTTGCGTAATGACACAAGCCCTTTAAGATCATTGAGAACAGAATGACCCCAAAAATAATCAAAAATTTCCTGGCGAGTCAGATAGAAAATATCTCGGTGTTCATCAATTTGCTTGAGATGAGTTAGCCTGCGACCGATTTCAAGGTAATACTCTCTGTTCATTCCAAAAACACGAGTCCTGTGAAGTCGCATGAGTTCCCGTGCTGCGATTGCCTTTTTTAATTTTTTGAGCCGGCGGCGTAAGTTGAGTGACTTGATTAAACCAAAGTACTTTTTGAATCCACTAATAAAGCGATTTTCAATTTCATCTTCTGAAAGATGAGCTGTCTTTTTGTGCTCAACTTTACATAACTCGAATAAAAGATTGAACAATGGTGTTTGATCTTGTCGGTAGGTGATTGTCTCAAGCTTAAGTTCTGCAAATGAACGATCGCCAAAAAGATTTAAATGTTTATTGATTCGACCATAAATTTCTGGAAACTGGCTCAAAAGAACCAGTTGAATATGAGACGTATCGCGGGTGCTAGAAATATGGGACCAAAAATTCGAATTGCGCATCAAATCTGCAATCTCAAGCAGGTCTTCCGAAGGTTTGACACTTTCCACATCGGATCCCTGTAGGGCCTCATGAAATTCAGCATCCAGACCCGCCAACTCGGCCTGCTTTTTTAGTGAGCCGTGAGTCATCATAACAAGAAAATCATTGAGGATGGGGACACCCCACTTTTCTAGGGTTTGTCTTTGGAAATCATAAAGACGGCGAATGAGCTGATGGTTATCTAAAAATTGATTTTTTGCAGGATCAAACTTAATTTCAAGTTCATTAAACCAATTGGCAAAGCGATTCACATGGCTGTCAATTTTTGAAAATTGAAACATCAAGCGAATCATCAAAAAGATGAGCGACGGCAGGCGCTTGATTTTTTCAGACTTTGAAAGCGTGACATCTTGAACAAAATCCACTGGCTTTTGAAGTCCCATCATCTTTTCCATGGCTTCTTTTTGCCTTCCAAAATGGGGAAGACAAAGTAGTCCTTCATACCAAGAGTTAATGTTGTAATATACACGTCCTTCAATAAGGCCCAGCATATGTCGATGACGATACTGAGCCTGCTCAAAGTCTTCATCCGACATTTTCATCAACTTCATGATTTGATTATAAACTTGATGATAAGCTTCCACCGCATAACTGTAAGTCAGAGGTGTCGTTACCCCGTTATAACTTTCTTGTATATTTGAATTATCAAAGACAGTGGGATCCTGTGATGGAGTATGACCCAAAGCACTTGTGATAGGCCGTGCCTGTAAAATATAAACTTGATTACTCAGTAGAGCCCACTCGACATCCACGGGAGTTTTAAATATTTCTGCCGCTTTTCGTGATTTTTCAGCTATTTCTTTAATTGCGGAAAGGGGAAGGCTCAAGTCACCCTGATGGCTCAGTATCTGATTATCTAAACCGACAATATAACTTGAACCCGTTTCATCGCCAGAAACTAGTTTTTCACCTAAACCATTAGTAAATGAAATCAAACACTGAGATCTTAAACCATTGACTGGGTTAGCACTAAAGCTGACTCCAGCAAATTCGGGATTAATCATTTTTTGAATGACGACTGAAAAGCGAAAATTTTCGCTTGGGATGTTATTCTTTCGAATATAATCAGTGACCAGTTCTGAATTTTGAGACATCCAAACTTTTATGATGGACTGCTTTAGTGCTTCAGAACCACGAATATTTAATTCAGTTTTAAAAAGACCAGCAAAAGAACTGAGCGCGCCATCTTCGAGGGATCCCGAAGAACGAACGGCCACATCATCCCAGTTCACACAATGATTAAAGTAAGGCCACTCCTGTAATCGAGATTCATATTTTTGCATATCTTCATGTGTGAAAATGGCAAAATCAGGAACATTGAATCCATGAAGTTTGAGTACTTGTAAGTTAAAGCCTTTTCCGCCAGCCTCAGAACAGTTTAAAATTTTTTGCATTTAGATATGACCTAGTTTTTGAAGATTGGTGATGACTCTTTCAAGATATTCACATTTTGAAAATTGAGAAATAATAACGTAGAAAGGTAACCTAGAAACTAAAAAATCTTGATAAGCTGTGCGCAAACCTTCATTCCAGTCCTCTTCTGTGAGCCCTTTGTCCTTGTAGATAATCGAATAGTATTTTTCGAAATATTGATGGCAATCTTTTTTAAAATTGACTTCAAAATTTTCAGATTCTAAGGCAAAAAGCAGAAATTCAACTAAATCTCTTTGTGGTAGTCCCCATCCTAGAAACTCCCAATCAAAAAATTTAACACCTTGATTGGGAAGTAGAGCCATGTTGCGAGAATTAAAATCATTATGTATGAGCCCCTGTGGTAAATCTTTTAATTTCACTGAAAGGTGAGGGTATAATTGTAAACTTTTTTCCCAATCTAAGTTAAGTGGAGTTAAAAGCTCAGGTCCTAAAAGATGAAAAGAAATATCTTTTAATTTTGTCCACAAAGGATGAAGCTCTCTTGTGTCTGAATCTGAAAGTTCATACAGATCTGGAATTTCAGAAAGTGCAGACTTCTTTTCATTCTCATTAATTTTGAGATGTAATTTGCTAATTGATTTATAAACTAATTCCCTATTTTTTTCAGTCCACACCTTTGGTTCATTTACTGGTGATATTAAATATTCAGAAGATAAGTATTCCTGAATCAAAATATAAGTTTCTGTATGAGAATCTTCGAAAGACCCTAAAAATTGAGGTCCCAGATTTAAATTATGATTTTTTAGAAAAAGACCTGCTTGAAGTTCGCGTTTATGGCAGTTTTTAAACGGCAAATATTTTCCTAGCTGCACCAATTGTTGAGCAGCCATGGGATCAATGACTGAGAGAATACGAGCTGCCCCCTGTACAACTTCATAGTCTCTAGGTTTTACTTTCAAAAAAACCTGCATTTTTTCTTGCAGACCTTTTTTGATGTCCTCGGTGCTTACCTCGTAAGCCAATAATCCAGAGAACTTTTTACTAACTTGAAAAGCGAGATCCGTTACGTGACCATGCTCAGCATCTAATTCATGAAGTGGGCGAATGTCTCTGACGGTCTCTTCGGGCCCTTTAATAATGTGCTTATTAAAAAAATCAACACCGATGTCGGATAACTTTAACCAATGAAGCGTCGTTGTTCTGGCTGATTTTTCATGGGCATCTACAAACTGTCCACCTGATATGGCACTCACTGTTGAAAGCTCCAAGGCTAATGCAAAACCAGCAATTATTTCACTCAAGCGATCCGCCGAATGTTCTCCGATGCAATTTAAAATTTTCAGGCTGTCACGTGGACCTGGCAGATGAGTTCCTCCGCCGACAGTCCCGACTATCAAGCAGGGAAGCGAAAGTACCGCGTATAAATCATCGTCGACCACTTCGAGATGCAACTCTCCTATACTACATTCATGGACACAGGCCATATCTTGACCTGTAGCTAGGAAAATCCCAGCAATCACATTGGCTATGTTGATGTTAAAACCGACCATTCCAGAATAGAGTCTATTGGATTTGCTCAAGTTAAATTGTTGAACCAATTTTTGAGCTGTGGTTTTCAGGATTCTTTTTAATACTGATGCTTTAATTGTTGCTTCTGCAACAACAGTGCGTCCACGACCATTAATGGCTGATAAATGAGAAACTTTTTTATCAGAAGATAAATTCCCTTCAATAAAAAAATCCAAACATTCAAAACCTAAATCCTGCGGAATTTTTTTTATAATCCAATCACACAAAATAGAAGTGCAAAAGGTTGTCATGTTCTGACCGGCAGCATTCCCGGTTGTATAAATAAATCTGACTTGAGCTGATTTTCCGAAAACCTTTGGATCAATTTCCACAAGCTTTGCAAATCTGGATTTTTTTTCTACTAAAGAGGTCAGTTTAGTGAATTGTATCTTGATCCATTTAACAAACTCGAGAGACTCATCTAAAGATTTAAATTGAAAAACGGGAGCGCGGCTCATTCGATTGCTTAAAAGTCGAGTTGTGACACCACCAGAGGTCGAAAGAGCAATGGCACCTCTTGATATTGATGAAACTAATGCGGCTTCTGTGGTTGCAATGGGAGTCAAAATCTTTTCTGGCCCCGATTTAAAATTAAAAGTCAGCGGACCCGCTAAACCCATGGGAATTTGGATTGTCCCAATATAATTCTCAAGGTTTCCAACCGTCGAGGTCGCGTCAATCCCTGAAAACGACAAAGACAGAAGAGGATCTCCTGTCTTTGCTTTGAGAGTCTCGACTCTTCGTTTGCGAGACTCTTCACTGGCTTGAAAGCGGCCTGGTTTTGGCCGCGTTTTTTGAGTGTCAGACATTTAAACTAGAAAACCATTCCCGCAAGGGCAGCGCCGAAACCAGCCGTTCCCCATGTTTGAGAAAGTATTCTTGAATAGACACCCACATCAGTCGTACATGAAGTTACAGGCTCCACTAGATTTTTAGGGCAATTCACCTGTTTAATGCTGGGGAAATATTTTGCGTAAGCAGCGTGAGACCAAGTTGTCGGTGATCCTGCTCGATAATTGCGATAAGGAATTGATTTGCCAGCCACTTCTTTTTTGTACTCTTCTGCACTTGAATCAAAAGCGACAGGATAGAACTCTCTTAAGGAGCTAGGTGGATCCAAATAAAGAGCTCTGAGGTTCAGCTGAACCATTTCACCTTGCATAAGAGTGCTTTTGGCTTCTGAAGAATTCAGAAGGGTTCGCAGCTCCGTGAAAGAGGTGTTGATCAACCGATTGGTATTAAAAGGTTGAATGACTCGTGGATCAAAAAGAAAATCTGTTCGATTTTCATTGCTAGCACGAAGCCGATTCCATGAAGCCTCTGCCATATTTACAGAGGCCACCATGTAGGAATAAGCAGGTGCTGTTAAGTTTTTTCCATTAGGCAGTAGAGTGAAAAGCTTGGGGTATTTTCTGAGTACTGCAAATCGATGTTGGGCTTTCATACCAGAAACTCGATCGTTTCTGGAATTTCTGAAAACATTACGAGCCTCTTCGATTCCAAAAAAGCTACCCATATCTCGAATGCTATCACTGAGACCTTCAAATGAATAAGCGGCCGTAGTTGCAAGCCCACTCCAGCTTCCGTAAGCACCTGCAAGAATGGCTTCAAACTCTGGTTTGCCAAGTTTGATATAGCGATCTTTTTCAGATGTAAAATTGGCGAAAGACATAAACAGTTTATTGTCCCACCAAATTGAATCCGTTGATTTATAAATACCGTACATTCGATCAATTTCTTTTTGTGTGAAGTTGGCATAGTCCACTACAAATTGATGCAGCTCTTCATCTGTTTTGATATCGGGTCCCATGCCTTCCATGGGTTCTGTCATGTAGCGGAAAACAACATTCCAGTGATTAACTGGAGCTTCTCCGGAAACAGGAAAAAATACATTGATAGCTGTTGAGGAGTTTCTCAGCATGGTTACGATGGCACTTCGAATGGCTGTGCCATTTCCGAAATAAGCTTTGGCTCGATGAAAAAAGCTTTTAAATGGCCAAACGGCCCTGAGCTGCACAACCACCATTTTTGCTTCAGGACTGAGTTTGTCATAGGTTTCGGGCATAGAATATTTAAGGATGATCTTATCTAAATCTTCAGGAGTTTCGATTCCCTTGAGGGTTTTACCTGAGGCCTCTTTTTTATTGGAGTTTCCAATGAGCTCATCACGTAAAGTGATAAAGTCCTGTGAATAGGTTTTTTCAATGGCAGGTACATCGCTTACAGATTGAGAAATTTTTCGACTTCCCGATTTTTCTAACTTGCCATAAGTTTTTTGATAAAACTCTTCATTGGCCACTTCTGGCAATGAATCAGTCATTGTGGGAACATTGATATGGTAATGGTTTTTCTTTTTGCTGGCGAGGGCTTGATTTCCAGCAAATCCAATTGCTAAAAATGAAGCTAGAATTAATCGAGTCATTTCTTCTCCTTAAAATGGGTTTTACTTCTTCCTAATCAAGATGCTAGTTTACTTAAATTAAGACATTCAACATAAAAACTTTGTCTAGACTACAGGCGAAATAATGCGCAAATTCCACATCCTTTTATTTAAAATTCATCGTTGGGGTTTGCGCTTTCCCAGACTCACCTTGAGTCTAGCTTTGTTCTTTGTTGTTTTGGGTCTTGTTGGAGCCTCCCAGTATCGATTTTTACTTTCTGTGGATGATCTGGTGGATCCTGATTTTCGCTCCTACAGCTCGCTTATGCGCTACAAGGAGCGATTCCCTGATTACAACTCTGTTGTTATATCAATTGAACCTACAGAGCTACCCACAAAAGCCTTTCTATGTGACGTACAAGTCTGGGCCATTCGGTTAAACGATAAAAGGGATGATATCCTTAGGATTTCCTCGACCTTTGGTTTAAGGCAGGCTGAAATCAAAGAAAACAAACTTAAATTTAAACCCCTATTAGATTTGGATTGCACAAGCGATGATCCCCAAATTGATGTCATCAAAAAAGCTTACAATGAAATACGTAATTCACCCTGGCGAACGCTGCTTACAGACAAAGATTATGCCCTGACCCTCTCCCTTTCTTTTGAAGGTCACGGAGAAGACAATCGATTTGGTGAGTTCAATGCTGACACCGCTGAAGAAATTAGAATTGATTTTGATAAGGCTCTCAAAGCTTATGAGGGTAAATTTAAAGTTTACTGGGCAGGGGTGGGATCTTACCAATATGAATTGCGAAAATCCTTTTATATTTCGCAGGCTTTGAATGTCATCATGTTTGGCTTTGTTCTTTTGTTTTTTAAATTCATCTTTAAAAGCTGGGCTCTCGGTTGGTGGTTCATACTCACTGTGGATGGCACACTTTTTATCACCTATGGAATAATGGGATTCTTAAATTGGCCTGTGGATGTTTTGACCAACAGCACAGGTATGATGTTGATTGTTTCGACTTTGGAAGACTTCATTTTAATTTCCTTTGGTACACTTTTTCAAAAAATGACTTGGCGAAAGTCCATGAGGTTTTACCTCGTAGGCGCTTTTTGGACTTCAATCACGACCGCTGTTGGTTTTGCTTCGCTTGTGTCCAGCGATTTATCCATCATTCGAAGATTTGGATTTTTATCTGCCGTGGCGGGCATTTTAGAGTGGCTCTTCGTTTTTACAGTTCTGCCAGCTGCTTTGGTTCTGACGAAATCTAAGGGCTGGCCTAAGCCACAGAATTTAGCTGAACAATTTAAATTTCCGTTCGGACACTTGCAAAAACTGGCCAATATCAATTTTCCCAAATGGGCGGCCTATTTGAGCCTGGTTGTTTTTCCTCTGGGCATTTGGGGGTCTTTTAATCTAACCATAGAAGATGCTCCGGAAAAATTTTTCCCCAAAGGACATATCATCAGCGAAACCAGTGATCATTTATCGAAAACCCGGGGTTGGCGTTCAGATGTCACTCTCTTGTTTAAAGATGAACTTCCTGAGGATAAAAAAGAGCAAATTTTAAAAGAGGCTAGGCTTTGGCCTAATATCGCCGAAGTAGAAGATCTCAAAACCACAGAAACCTATTTGGTTTCCAAAGTGGAAACTGAGGATCACAAGCAGGCTGTCTTGCGTTTTTGGAGGGAATCTCCATTCTTGCTGCGTCTCAAAAATGAAGAGACTGAAAGAGCGATTTTGTATTTACAAAATCTGGATCGCGCCAGTCTTGAAAAAACGGTGAAAGCATCTGAAAAAACATGCCCGCAAAAAGAGTGTGAAGTAGCCAGCGGATTAACTTCCTATGTTGAATTTGGCGAGAGAGTTCTTTCCACACTTTTTGAGAGCCTTTTCCTATCTCTATTCTTAGTGGTTACTATTTTAATTTATTTAGCCAGATCTCAGAAGGTTAATTCCATATGGCAAATCTGTATTTCTTCCTTGTGGGGCCCCTTTGCCTTAGTGGCTGTTTTTTATGTTTTTAATATTCCTGTTTTTTTTGTTACCACAATTTGTGCTGCAGTACTCGTGGGCTTATCGGGTGACAATTGCATTCAATTTTTATTTCAAAATAGAAGAAATAATTTGCAAACAACTGTTAATAATTTAGGGCTAGCCACTGTCTTTATTACCATCGCCATGGTTTTTGTAACTTTCATATTTTTCTTTTCGCCCATGTGGCCTTTGCAAAAATTGGGCGGCTTAATGATTATTGGATTTTGGCTAGGTTGGGTAGGTGATGTTCTTGTATTAAGGGGATTGCTAAAAAAATGAAAAATTTAGCAGAGGCATTTTTCGTGCAAGCTCAATTAAATCCTCAGATGACAGCTTTGAGATTTCTTCCAGAAAATTTGTATTGGACTTTCCATGAGGCTTCAAATGAGGTCAACGCTTGGAGACAAGGCCTTAGATCTCAGTTTTCTAAAGGTGATCGAGTACTGTTTTTATTAAAACCAGGGCCTGAGCTGTTTTTTTTACTTCTTGCTTGCTTAGCAGAAGGAGTAATTCCTTTCTTGGTTGATCCTCGTTTGCCGCGAAAACATTGGCGCTCCAGTTTGGCCAAAGCAAACTTAAAAGCCATATTTTCAGAATCGACACTTTTATGGATCAAGCTCCTAATTCCAGAATTAAAATATACTCCCAGTTTTTTTCGACAGGGTTGGGCTCCTTTTTCTAAACCGTTAAATTCATTAAAAATGGAAGGGGATTCGCCTAAGGCACTGGTGAACCATGAAAGTGAGGATGTAAGTCTGATCACCTTAACTTCAGGAACAACAGGAGAACCTAAGCTTATTCTTCGAAATTTCGGAGCTCTTTTTGAGCAACAAAAACTGGCTCACAAGTATTTGCCGCCACTTCAAACGGATAAACATTTGGCGGGATATATTGTGAGTATATTACAAAGCTTATGTGAAAAATCTGAAAGTCTTTTTGATATTCATCGTGATCCAATTCGACAGATTCAGAATATTGAAGAATTTAACGTGACACGTTTATCGGGTCCACCAGGTTACATCATGAAAATTGTGAAATTACTCAAATCTCAAAATCGACAGCTCACACAAATTCAAAGTGTTTTAGTCGGAGGGGCTCCCATCAGTCGCCATTTTTATTTATCTACACGGGATGTTTTCCCCAATGCCCTGGTCACAATTATTTACGGTGCCACTGAAGTTGAACCCATTTCTTTTGAATCCAATCCAAAAATTGGAGATTGGGACAATGGGTATCCAGTGGGTCAGTTTTTATCAGAACTTAAAGTGCATAAGCGTGCCATTAAGATCACTTTTGTCAGTGACGCTTTTGAGTTGGGTTTGGAAGGCAAGCATGTCGTAGGTGATTCTATTCACTGGACCGGAGATATCCTGACTGAGATAGGTGGAAAGATTTTCTATTTAGGCAGAACCCCTGAACTCATAGAATTTGAGGGTAGGCATTATGCTTGTGGCCTCTTGGAAGCTCAACTTGAAGGGTTCAATGGCATTGGAAGAATTGCTTTTGTTCAAATAGAAAATCAGGTCATTTGCTTCTTTGAAGTGGCAAGCCCTTTGAAAACAGCCCAACAAATTGAAGTTGAAATTCGAAGCTATTTAAAAACTCGCGGGTATAATTTTAAATTACAATTTCAATGTGTAAAAAAAATGCCGGTCGACGCCCGTCACGAGTGGAAAATTCAGCGACGAGAGCTTAAAAAGTTGTACAGATCTTGAATTGTTTTTAAATCTAAAAAATCTAAAATTTCAACTTTACCAAAATCAGACTCAATTTTTGAAATCAATTCCATTGTTTGCACTGAGTCTAAACCTAAATCAGATATTAAAGTCTCCCTATTTATGGGGACTGTTACTTTTTGATTTTTTAATATGATTTGAATTTTTTCAAATAACGGATCCACTTCTGTTGGCAAAACTGTATCATTTTTATTCTTCCACTCTTTGATGACAAATAAAAAACGATTGAGCTGTTCTGAAAAAAGAAATCTCAATTTCATCAAGTGATTGGAATCGAGTCGGCCTTCTTTATAGTCAATTGCAATTTGATGCCGTTTAAGTTTACCTGAAGTTGTTCGGGCCAGAAATCCTTTCGGAACTAGTGTTGATTTCCAAAGGATCTCTGAATCCAATGATTTCATAAAGGTTGAAATTTTAAAGTTGAAATTTTGAGATAAAAGCCAATTGTCTGTTCCTATGGCAATAACAAGATAATTATCACTCATAACAACAGCCACTCGGCCACTTTCTGGTCCTAGCATTTTTTGTATTTTTCTTTCCAAGTCTAAATTGTGATATTTTTGACCTCTCAGAATAATGACATCTTTTTTACGACCTGAGATGAATAACTGGTCATTCTCAATATATCCGAGATCGCCAGTCCTTAGATATCCATCAATTAATTGATCTTCATAATTCAAAAAGCGGCCTGTAATATTGGGCCCACGAATGACAATCTCCCCTTCAGATTTGTTGGTCACATCTTGACCTGATTCATTGACAATTTTAATTTCAATCTC
Source organism: Bdellovibrionales bacterium (assembly GCA_046336825.1). GTDB lineage: Bacteria > Bdellovibrionota > Bdellovibrionia > Bdellovibrionales > Bdellovibrionaceae. The sequence goes on from JBKDFX010000118.1 coordinate 43,938, forward strand.
ATTAAGTGGATAGCCACAGGAAACAAGTCCTCTCGAAGAAATTTTTATTTCTGAGCCTAAATCTGGAAAAGTAACTCCAAGAACTGCTTCTGCCATGCCGTAAACAGGTAAAAAGGCTTTCGAGTTAAATCCAAATTTTGAAAAAGTGTCTATAAAGCTCGTACAGCTTTCTTGAAGAACTGGCTCAGAGCCAGACATACAGACTCTTAATTGACTAAGATCACCATGAAAGTCAGGACTTTTCTTTTGGTATTTAGCTAGATTTCGATACATAAAATCAGGTCCCACCAATATGGTGGATTTAAAATTAGCCACTGAATTTAGCCAGGTCAGGGGATCTCTTATAAAATCAGAGGGCTGAGCCAGATAAGCTGTAACCTCATTATAAATGGGAGCCATGAGAGCACCAACAAGTCCCATATCATGGTACAGAGGCAGCCAGCTTGAAAGTCGATCCTGGGGAGTTACTTTCAAGGCAACACTCATTTGCCTTAAATTTGTCATGAGTGCGGAATGGGTGATAACCACTCCCTTTGGTTCAGAAGTACTTCCTGAAGAAAATTGAATGGTAAATTCCTCTGCAAGCTGATTAAAATCAATGGAATCAAGATCACATTTATCTTCAAGATTAAATTTCGGTCTGAGTATATTGAGTTGCGGCACCTCTAGAAATAATTCGGGTTCAGAGGTGATGATATGATGAATCCCAGACTTTTTAAAAAAATCTGAATGGTCACGAGCCGAGTTTTGCATTCGCAGAGCGATGGGTGATGGATAGGGCGCAGGAATATGCCCTGCCAATTGGCAGGCAAAGAATGAAAACAAAAATTCAGGCTCAGAAGAATAGCTAAGTGCAATTATTGATTTTCCAGGAAGAGGCCTTAAAGTTTTTGCATAATTATAGGAAATAGCAAGGATCTGACCATAGCTCCATTGACTGAGAATTTCGTTATTTTTGACAAAATAAATTTTTTTTTCTGAGTGATATCGACGCTTCCACATCAACTCCAAAATGGAACTTGCCATCTTCCTATTGCACCTTAAGATGAACCTGGAGGCAATTTTGAAAATTCATGTTTTAAGTGGTGGCCGATTTGTTCCACTGCTGGCAGAGAAACTTTGGTCTCGTCATTTCTTGCCTTGCAATTGCCTAATCATTGAAATCGACAATGATATCCACTTAGTCGACACAGGGCTTCATCCAGGCATGATCAACAATGGAATCTCAAGCCAGATTTACCATCGAACTTTTGGACTAAAGGTGGATCGACAAACCTCGCTAAAAGGACAGCTTGAAAATTTGAATTTTAATGCCCAACAGGTGAAAACTATCACACTCACCCATTTACATCCTGATCATACAGCAGGACTTATTGATTTTCCCCAGGCTAACCTCTATGTCTCTCAACTTGAGTGGGATTACGTTCACGATTTAGAATCTGATAATTACTATGCAAAGCATTTCGATAAAAAGCACTGGAGTCATGTCAAAAAAATTAATTTGCTGGAATTCCAAAATGAAAAGTGGTTTGGCTTTTCATGTGTTCGGTTGCCTCACTCGAGCTTTGAGTCTTATTTAGTTCATTTACCAGGACATACAGGTGGAGGCCATTCTGGAGTGGCTGTTAAGTTTTTTGACCTTTGGATTTTTCATGTTGGAGATGCTTATTTTCTTGAAGATGACCTTGAGGATGAAATAGGAAATCGTCACCTCATGAGTGAAATTGTACAGGCTGCGATTAGCCCCAACACACCACTTCGACATAACACAGCTACAAAAATATCAAATCTCAAAAAAGAGTTACGGGATAAACTCGTACTTATTTCATCGCATGAGGAAAAAAATTTAGGTCAGTCTTTTTCCAAATAAAGCATAGTTTTGTTTATCAAAAGTTAGCTTTGAAGTCAGTAGAGTCGGGTAATTACCAGATCTCATGAGGCAGATAGATAATTCAGAATAGTTCTCTTTAGCTTTTTCAATTGAAAAAAGTGTGAGCCCAATAAAAGAAAGACCCATGAATCGATATTCAGGGTGAATGCCGGCTGTTTTAATTAAAAGTCGTTTTGAATTCAATGGATCTTTAAAATTTAAACTGTAGCCTAAAATTTTATCTGTGTCCTTTTCCTTGAGCAGGCTTGTTGATTGCCAACAGATCTGGGGTGCAAGTCCAAATTGAAAGTACTTAGAAAATGCAGAAAACGGTATGGGACGATAAAGAAAATTATCCTGAAAGATTTCATGGCTGAGTAGGTAGAAGTCTTTCAGCTGATCTAAAATTTCTTGTGGATGAGTGGTTGAAAAGTACAAACTTTTTTCAGCCACTTTAGTCGAAATTTTAGTTAGATTATCATCAGCTAATTGGATCAAGTCCTTCATATTACCAAAGTGATAGGTTTCATAATTTTGTATTGATGAGAAACCGAGTTGTTTTAAAAATTGAACATCTTCAAGCTGATTAGTGGGCTCACCTGCAAAGGGAGCTCGGTTAAAGCAATCTGTACGTAAACGGTAGTTAAAGTAAGTTGAGTAATCATAGGGACCAATTAAATAACGAATTCCTTTGGATCTTGCCCATCGTTCACATTCTAAAATAAATTGGGAATTGGTGTTTGTGTCTTTCCAGATCCAACCTCCAAAAAAGGCACAGGATTCATTTTTAAAAGTGACTTTAGAATCACAAAAAATAAAAGCATTATCGTGGCTGATTTTTAATAGCGAATAATCAGAGAGATCTATTTCAGAGGTAAGACATTCAATCGCAAGGTTCACAAATAGGATCTCACAAGAACTATCAAGAAGGATCCAACAAATGACCACACAACAAGAAGCTCAATGAGCTGGCGTGATTTTTTGTGATTTTCTTCTGAAGGACTTTTGATAAAATTGATCAACGAATGGACTGCTAAAAACAAAAGCAATAATCCAAAAATAGCAAATACGATTAATGAAACGATTCCTGAGCCTATGTAAAGAGATCCTAAAATCAAAGAAATGATAGAAAGGATAATCAATATTAAGCAGGTTTTTTTTCTACCCCAAATTTGACTGAAACTGATTTCTCCTTTGGCGTCTTCAGGAGCTGATCTGTTTTTTCTCCCGATTTCGAACATAAGACCAGTCACAAGAGATAAGCTCATCAACAGCATCAGCTTTTTTAAGTCGAAGCTATTATTTTGAGATGCGTAATAGTACCAGCCTGTTAAAAACATAAAAGGTGAAATGAGTAAGTGCAGAAAGCTATAAAATAAAAGTCTTTGCCTGAGCCAATTTTTTACAAAGAATTCTTTTAACATGAGCAGCGCCCAAGTCAGCACAAAAGCCCAAATCCCTAGAATCAGCAATCCTGATTGGGAAAGATAAAATAAGGCCACTGATTGTAGAGCCAATGCTAAATAGCCTAAACGTCTTAATTCAAAGAGTTGGATAATACCTTTTTGCACAGCCCTATCAGGATGAAAAGTTTTATCAGACTCAAAATCCTTATGTTCATCCATGACTCTGAGAATAAATAAAAGTGTTAAAAAGAGGAGTCCTAATAGAAAATCTTGAAAGGCCCACTCAAAACCAAGTTCTCGGCTGAAGAGGCCCTTTATTGAGAAGGCCATAACAAAGGCGACAATAATATTAAAGATTGGAAATCGGTCAGAGGCCCAAAAAAGAAAACGTTTAAAAAAAGAATTTGATGGATTGATGGCCTGTGGAGAAGTCATAGGCTCAATTATTAGAAAATATATGGAACTTGTAAACACCAATCGAATCAACCGAGAGGGCCCAGTCTTGAAGACTCAATTGTTCCTTGGACTTAATTAAATTTGAAAATTCAGGATGACGTCGAAAGGATCTAATCACACTCAAACCTTCATCCTCAAGGGCCTCAATTGTGGCCTTTTCTAATGAAACCAGCTGCTGAGGATCTAAATAGCTGGCCACATCTGAAAGGGATAAAAAATCAAATTTTTTTTGGCGACTCAATTCTTGAATTAGATCTCCTTTGACAAGTTCAATATCTCCTTTGAAATTTTTTGCGCAATCAAATACATCCTCTTGAGCTTCCGCTGGCCATCCTTCTGAGAAGCGTAAATCACCTAGAAACAGCATTTGAGCAAAAAAACTTTTTTTGGGATCTTTTTCGATAAGTATCATTTTAAAAACTCTCATTAAAAAATCGCTGAGTGATTCTGCAGAGGAGGCAAAACGACCTTTATAAAGAAACAAATTGAAAAATAATGGATTTGCAAAAATATTGAGAAAGGCTTTGAGCCTGAGTGTTGGAAAATTTTCAAGGTACCATTGCTGACGTTGCTCTTTGTTTTGGCATAAAAATAGTGTTTCAAAATTAGCTCTGAACAAGCTTCGAAATAGCACACCCAATCTTCGTAAATAGGATTCCCATCGGCCTGAAAATAAAAATCCATTTATCCAATACTGTTGTTGTGACAACCAATACCCATTGTCCTGCGAACTCAAATTAAGGGATTTCAACATTTCAAGACGTGAATCCGATGTGTTGAGGTAGCCCCAAAATTCTAAAAAGTTTTGGTAATTGAACGTCTTGATAGTGGCGAGGCGAAGTCGAAGAAGACAAAGCTGTTGCTCTGACATATCAACAACTTTTATATACTTAACGTCAGGTAATAAAAGCGGTGTCACACGTGATCCAGCGCCGCAAATGGTAAAAACAGCTTTTGAAGGTTTCTTTATTTTTTCAAGTAACTGTCTTTCGACAGTCGTGTCTTCATTTGAAAGAGAATAGTTGAGATCTGTAAAGTACTCGGCCATCGTCTTTAGACTACAGAAATGATTGCTCTGGGTACAGCTCGGACTTATCATTTTGAAGTCTTTCAAGGAGGATCAAAATGAAAATGTTTTTAGCCATCATGATTATGGCACAACTTGTACAGGCTGCTGTTAAAACAGAAAAAGTGATTTACAAACATGGGTCTGAAGAATTGGAAGGCTTTTTAGCCTATGATGATTCACCTCCTAAGGGTCAGCCCGCCGTTATTATTGTCCATGATTGGATGGGTCCCAGTGAATACACAGAAATGCGCGCTAAACAAATGGCAGAAATGGGCTACGTGGCCTTTGCTGCTGATATTTATGGTAAAAGCTTAAGACCTAAGTCAGTGGACGAAGCGTCAAAAGCGGCTGGTGATTTTAGAAATGGTGATCGAAAGCTTTTGAGAGCTCGAGCTAAGGCTGCATTTGATTACGTATCAAAAGTTCAACAAGTTGATAAAAAGAAAATTTCTGCTGCTGGCTATTGTTTTGGCGGAACTGCTGTTCTTGAAATGGCAAGAGCTGGTCTCCCATTAGCTGGAGTGATTAGTTTTCACGGCGGACTTTCAACTCCAAATCCCAAGGATGCTCTTAAAATTAAATCCAAACTTCTAGTATTACATGGAGCCATCGATCCTTACGTACCCGCAGAAGAAGTAGCAGGTTTTATGAAGGAAATGAATGATGCTAAAGTGGATTATCAGTTCATATCTTACAGCGGAGCCGTGCATGCTTTTTCTCAAAAGGGAGCAGGCAATGATCCCAAGACAGGTGCTGCCTATAACGAAGTGGCCGATAAAAGATCATTTGTCGCTTTGAGAGAGTTTCTCAAGGAAATCAATTAGACGTTTTTGATAGATTCCGTCTTCCACAATAAAGTTTCCACCATGAAAGCCTTTTTCGACAGCCCAAAAATCTTTGGGCTGTTTTATTTTTTCAAGAATCCGCTCTGAAAAATAAGAAGGAACTACAATATCTCGCTTTCCATGAATCACGAGGTAGGGAATGTCAGGTAAATTATCAAATTCTGGAGCAAATCGATCGGTAAAGAGAACATAGGATAATGGTTGAAGGGGCCAGGTGATCCACATTTGGCTCATTTTATCCTGCGCAATTTTTTGATAGCTATCAAATGAAGAGTCAATAATCACGGCTTTGAAGAGTTTGGGATCCAAACCATCCGAAGCTACTTTAAGGGCCACATTACCGCCCAAGCTGTGGCCGTAAATAATGAAGGGTGATAAATCAGAATTATTTTCAGCCCATTGAATGACGGCTTTTGAGCTTTGATAGACACTTTTAGGATTTAAACTTCCTGTGCTTTGTCCGTACTCGGGATAGTCAAAAATAAAGAGATTGTAGCCAGCTTTAACCACCCAGACCATCATGGCATAGTGACTGGTTAAATTTTCAGCATTTCCATGAAAGTGAATAAGGGTTCCCTTAGACGGTTGATTTTTTGATCTGAAAAGCCAGCCATGGAGTTTAGGTTTTTCTTTATCGTTATCCTTATGTTTATCCTTATCCTTTGAGCTTAAATCGATCCAAACGTCTTCAGGATTCAAATCAAAATACTTTTTAGGCTCGTAGTAAAGATCCCGGGTGGGGTAATAAAATAAGCCCATACATCCCGTAAGTCCTACGCATAAAACTAAAAGGAACCCTTGAAGTGAGATCATTTTTTAAGGTTACAGCAATAAAGATAAGTTTCCTCTCCAGCAAATACAGAAAGTGAAGTGGTGAAAGGTTTGGTTGTGTCACAGTTCTCTTCAAGTTTTTCTTTAAGAGTTGAAACTTTGCGGTCGGGTTCTCGAAATTTTTCACAGCGAAGTTGAGAGTTGGCGGGTTTATTTTCTTTGGTTTCGTTGGCAAAAGAATTTGATGAAAAAATAAGCAATGAACAAAGCAAGTAAGACAATTGATTCATGGGCCCTCCACCAGACCAGATTTAATTTACATTGACACAAAACCATCACACGAATTGCAATTAGGCCTCAACATTTTTTTGAAAGGAAATCAAAAAATGAAAATGTTTGCATTTTTAGTACTGGCGCTAGCGGTCAACGCTGAAGCGGCTCGATATGGAATGGCAGGATGCGGTTTGGGTTCTATGATTTTGGGAGATAAGCCCGGAAAAGTTCAAATTGTTTCTGCTCTACTCAACAGTTGGGGTTCTCAAACTTCAGCCATTACAACTGGATCTTCCAATTGTACTGAAGCAGCTGGAGCGGTAGCAGATCTACGCTACATTGAAGAAAACTTCACTGCTCTTCAAAAGGAAGTGGCTCAAGGCCAGGGAGAAACCTTAGCTGGTCTTCTCAAGTTATGGAGCTGTGATGTGTCTGCCACAATCAGCCTAAAGGCGGGTTATTCACAAATTTTCTCACAAGATAACAAAGCCATCATTCAAGTGCGCGACAGCATGAAGAGTGCACTCAACACTAACCAATGTGGCAACATTTAAAGGGGACTGAGACTATGAAATTTATCGTATCGACTCTAATTGTTCTTGTTTCCTTATCTTCATTCGCTCAGAAAAAAGCTACAGCTAGCAAAGCTTATTCACGTCCCTACGGTATGGCCGGATGTGGATTAGGTGCCGAAGTTGTTGGTAAAGAGGGTGGACAAGTTTTTGCTGCCACAACAAACGGATCTTTCTACAATCAATTGTTTGGAATCACTTCTGAAACTTTAGGCTGCGTTGATGACAATATGTCACAAGTCGCTCACCGATCAGATGTGTATATTCAATACAACAAGTATGCTCTTCAAGGTGATATTGCTCAGGGGCAAGGTGAAACTTTGGCTGCCTATTCAACACTTCTCGGTTGTAGTAACCAAGGCGTATTAGGACAGGCTTTGAAAAGTAATTTTGAGAGCATTTTCAGCAAAGAGAACAATACTCCAAATGAAATTACAGACTCAATTATCACGGTGATTCAACAAGATCAAAAATTGACTGGCGTTTGCCAATTAGGTTGATTTTAGGTTAAGTCCTGTGCGAAAAAAAGCGGATGAGTTTCATCCGCTTTTTTTTTATATTCTTTCTCTCAGTTTCCTATGCGCATTCCATTCAAAGTTTTTTAGACAAAGCCAATGAACTCAAAATTGCGGAAGAAAAACAGTGGAAGGACTTACTTCACTTCAGACTCAATGCCCTTGGTCAGTTTCGCAGTCAGGTCAAAGGATCAGAGTTTTTTCTATCAAAAACAGGATTTAAAGATTACTCAGCTGAATTGGAAAAAACTATTCTAGGATTACTTTCATCCGAACCCAAATCCGAAGAACACCCTGTCTGTCGTTTTCCTGCTCGAAAAAAATGGCTTCAGCAAAAGTTAAACATTCCTGAAAATTTATTTCCGAAAATAGATTGCCAGCTTTATGCTTTCTACAAAGAGAGAATGCGATCTAATTCCATAAGTGTTGTTTTTTCATCCTACTATGCCGACTCTCCCTCGAGTTCATTCGGTCATACCTTGTTTAAAGTGAATAAAAAAAGAGGTGAATCCAATGAGCTTTTGGATTGGGGAATAGGTTACGCGGGAGAAGTGAATACGGGAAATTCCTTAGTTTATATATACAAAGGTTTAACCGGTGGTTTCCGTGGAACCTTTTCGAGTGTTCCCTATTACATGAAGGTCAGGGAATATAATGATCATGAGTCTCGTGATATTTGGTCCTATGAATTAGACCTCTCAACCGATGAATTGGATTTTCTTTTGGATCATCTGTGGGAAGTGGGTGATAGTCATTTTGATTATTATTTTTTAACTCAGAACTGTGGTTTTCACATGTTAACAGTTCTGGAAGCGGCCGTGCCCCGCTTGAATTTGGTGGATCGAGTGCCATTTTGGGTGATTCCAGCGGATGCTTTAAAGGCGATGACAGAGACTCCTGGATTGATCAAAAATGTAGGTTTTCGCCCTTCCATTTTTGCACAACTTGAAGCCAATTATAGTCAGCTTAACCAAGAAGAAAAAAAAATTCTTCAAGTTCACCCCACCTTTGCAAGCTTTGAAAACACAAAGTCCCAATTGGCACCGGAATCACAAGCCAGAATCCTAGATCAATACTTGCATAACTTTGATTTTGCATTTGCCAAAGAAATTTCAAAGGAAAATCCAGATGTGCTTCGTGAGCGTAATAAAATTTTAATAGCCAGATCAAAAAGGCCTACCATTTCACCTCTGCAGATTGTTCCAGATACACAGGATCGTCCTGATCTAAGTCATCCCTCAGCAAGGTTTAACTTATCAACTCACCAAATTTCTGATGGCGATCAAAAAGAGCAAGTTTTAATTTTTGATATGCGATTTGCATTACATGACTCACTAGATCCCATCGGGGGTTACCCAGAATTTTCGACCATCGAAATGTTTCGTTTTGTTGGTCAGTATTTTTCTGAAAATCAAAAATGGGATTATAAAAGATTTCAGTTCCTTAATATTGAAGCGTTAACTCCTGTGACTGACGTTCGAAAACAAAGTTCTTGGGGGGCTACTGTTGAGTGGGACCGCAGAAGAGATCCCATTTGCTATAATTGTGGAGTTCTTTCGCTCAGGTATGGAATGGGTTATACATTTTTTGGATTTAATGAACATCAGGCTTTTGCTCTTATGGGATATTTAAGACCCATGTATTCTGAGGATCTTCCCGATAGGAATGAATTGGTATTTGAACCTAAATTAACATGGTTGCAGCAGGGGGATCAGTACAGTTGGAAAATAAGTGGAGGAGCCTTTTACCGAACCCTCAGGCAACAAAAGGTGTGGTCACTTTTTGAAGTAGAGGCTCGTCACCAATTTTCTAACCAAACTTATTTAAGCCTTTCAGGCCAAAGAATAGGTGATATTGAGGACTTTAGTTTAGGTTACGGAATTTTCTTTTAGTCTCTTAAATCAACCTCAATTATTATAAGGTGTGAAATTTCTTTTACTCTTTTTATTTTCTTTAAACTTGCAGGCTAAGAATTTGGTCTACTTTATCGGCGGATTCGGTGCGACAGAAAAGCAAGTCATGTTATGGAAAGATATCGTCTCAAAAAATCTAAAGTATGCGGATCAATTTGAATTTCAAGCTATTAGCATCGGCGACAGTGGGCCAGACGCTAATTCTATCGTGAATCGTAACCAAGCTCTCATCCAAGCTCTATCTATGAAAATCGACTCACTTTCCACGGATCGAAAAGTCATTATTGTGGGTCACTCTTCAGGTTCAGCATTGGCCTATGAGCTTGCACGAAAAATTCGTAATAAATCAAGAATCGCTGCTGTATTATCGCTCGACGGATTTCACCCCGAAGAAACGCAGAACATCACAAATGTCCAATGCTGGTCAGCCAGTGACTCTGTGGACATTAAGCTTCGGGCGCGTAATTTTCATACAATGAAGTCCTGCGATAATTTTAGAGAAGTGAAAGCCGAAAGATGTACCAACTCGATGTGTCTTCATTTCATTCTTGTGAATTTAAATGCAGCAGCAGCAAAAGTGACAAACGAAAATTTCAAAACCAGAGGGTACGAAAAATTAGTACCTGCTCTGGTTTGGCTCGATCAGTTTATAGTTAAATGATTTATTTAGATTGAGAAGGGCAAAATCCAATTCGAGGCCCTACCTGGGATGGGAATTTTCGACAGGTTTCGGGTCTTTGATCATAGACTGTGCAATGGCGTGTTTTAGAATCCAAAAAGTAACAATCATCATTGGCCTTTTGGCTGAGCATAAAAAATTCTGTGCCTTCTCTATAGGATTTTACTACGCCAGATTTAATCAATCTTTTAGCTACTTTTTTGACTGAGATAGAGAGTTCATCTTCAGTTGTTAATCCTAAACGGATGAGATCAGAGGCCTGTATTTCCACAGGCATTGTACAACATCCAGCCCGACATTTTTGGCAAAAAGATTCATCATATTTTTTCCAAGTTGAAGGGCGGTCTTTATCGGCAAACATTTTTAAGATGTGGCCTTTTTGGGTTTTGATTGAACAATTCGGCGAGCGATTTCACGAATTCTTTCGAACTCTCGAGTGCTGACCACCATAGATTTGCTCAAGGCTTGCTCAGATGCCAATTGATTCATTTGTTGGACTCGCTCCTGAGAAGGTGGATGAGTGCTCATGGCATCCGACAAGGATCGAGTGATGGGATCCTGTTTACCTTTATTTTGTTTTTCCATTTGTAAGAGCTTGGCATAAAAAGTTCCCACGTGGTCTTTGTGAAACTGACTGGCCACAGAGGTTCTAAATCCAATGCGATCGGCTTCCATTTCATCTTCACGGGAATTGGCCATGAAGGCATACTTTTGGACCAGAAGACCTCCACCAACACCAGCCATAACGCCATATTGAGCTGCATCCGCTAAGCATTTTTTATCATTTTTTTTACAAATCAATGAGCCCACACCAAGCCCTACTAAGCCGCCGAGCACTCCACCACCGGCGGCATACATCCAGCTTTTGCTCTGGGATTTTTTAGCTTTTTCCATTCTCTCAGCGGTATGGCGAGCTTTAATATGACCAATTTCATGGCCAATCACACCCGCTAATTCAGCTTCAGTCTCAGCCATCGCAATAAGAGGAGTTGTCACCATGACTGTGCCTGCAGGAAGTGCAAAGGCATTCACATAATCCACATCCACTGCAGTGAAGGAGTACTTGTAGGGATTTCCTTCCAGCCCATTGCTTGTGGCTATTTTACGCCCCAGATTGGAAATATAAGATTGAACATCCGAATTTTGTAGGGGTGGATAATCCTTTCGCATTTGAGGTTGGACTTCGTTTGTCATGCGTTGTTCATCCGCCACAGTCATGGCGGTGGATTGCCCTGAATTATCACCTTCACGAGATCTATGTTTTTCAGCTGTTTGGCAGCCAGCAAGTAAAAGTCCTGCAGAGGCTAAGAATGTGCGACGCCCCATGGAGGTTGAGCAAAGTTCATTTAAATTTTCCTCGAGTTTTATTAGAGCCCATTGCTGATTGTTCATCGCTTTTCCCTTTTTCTTTTAAAAAAATCTTTTAACAATTGAGAGCATTCATCTTCTAGGATTCCTCCTAAAACTTCAAATTGGTGATTAAGTCTGGGGTCTTGTCCCACAGTGTACAGGCTAGATAGTGCTCCACCTTTTGGATCATAGGCTCCAAAAACGACCTTTTGGACCCGAGCTTGAATCAAAGCACCAGCGCACATTAAACAAGGCTCTAAAGTGACATAAAGTGTTGATCCCGTGAGTCTCCAGGCTTTTTTGGCTTTTGCGGCTTTGTGCAGGGCCTGAATTTCAGCATGACCAATGGGGGTTGTTAGAGATTCTTTTATATTTTGACCTTGAGAGAGAATATTACCCTCAGGGTCAACCAGGATGGCTCCCACTGGTACCTCATCCTTTTTTCCTGCCTGTTTTGCGAGCTCTAAGGCAAATTTCATCCAATATTCAGCATCTTGACGCATAGCAATTAATTCTCTCTTGCATGAATTCTGTTGAAGAACTTCTACAAAACTTGTTATTCCAAGTCATTCAGTTTCAGCTGTTTCAGCTGAACATGCCGGTTGAAGGGTGGGTGATTTTCGGTGGCATACACACGCGTTAAAGATGCTGAAAGTTTTGAATCAGCATTTCGTCGTTTTAAAAAATCTTGCGAAAAAGCAGGAATTCTTTCTGAAGTTAAAAAGCGCGAGCATTTTGAAAAACCAAGTGTTCGTTTGAAAAAGAAGTCTATCTCAGCTCGAAAAAGAGCTTTAAAAAAGACTCGTCGCTTCGGCGAAACATAATTAAATAATTTTTTTTATTTAGAGCACCGAATTCAAACTTCGGTGCTTTTTTTGTATTATTCAACAGGAGATTAAGATGGATATTCGACCTAAAATCCTCGAAGAAATTAAAGAAGCAATGAAAAGCAAAGACAGTGTTAAATTGGGAACTTTGCGTTTTCTTCAGTCGGCCATCAAAAACCGTGAAATTGAACTTCGCCCTCAGCCAATTAATGATGAAGAAGTTCTTTCAGTTATTAAAAAACTTGTTAAACAAAGAAAAGAATCCATCGAGCAATACAAAGCAGGCAATCGTCAGGACTTAGTTGATCAAGAAGCAGCTGAGCTCAAAATTTTAGAAACCTATTTGCCAGCCCAGATGTCACGTGAACAAGTGGAACAGCTTGTTGTCAGCACCATTGCTGCGCTGTCTGCCAAAACTATAAAAGATATGGGACCTGTTATGAAAGAAGTGCTCGTTAAATCAGGCGGAGCAGCTGACAACAAACTCGTCAGCGAACTGGTTCGTGCTAAACTTTCAAACTCATAAATAAAGGCCCCATGCGATTTCCTCAGGAATTCATCGAGAAGGTCACAGACTCCAATAATTTGGTGGATTTGATATCTCAATATTCTCAATTAAAAAGATCAGGGTCTCAACTGATGGGCAGATGTCCATTTCCTGACCACGCTGAAAAAACACCCAGCTTTTCAGTGTCAGAATCCAAACAGGTCTATCATTGTTTTGGCTGTGGAAAATCAGGGAATATCTTTACCTTTTTGAGAGATTATCAAGGGATGAGCTTTCCTGAGGCCGTGGAATTTTTAGCGGATCGAGCAGGGCTTGCCATGCCTGCGCCAGTGTCAGTTGAATCCCTCAACGCCGAAGAGAAGTTAAAACTAAAAAAAAGGCAGATTGCTGAGGCCAACAAATGGGCCCTTCAATACTACCGAGCTCAACTTAAAAATCTTCCTAAAGATCATGCCGTTCGTGAGTACATTCGAAAAAGGGGCTTATCAGCTGAAACTCTAGAAACTTTTCAAATTGGGTATGCAGGTAGTGAGTGGGATGGTCTTCTCAATTTTCTAAAATCTAAAGGCCTAGCAGCTCCCATTGCAGAAGAGGCTCAGCTAGTTAAGGCCAAGCAGGGTGGCCAAGGGCATTTTGACCTTTTTAGGGAAAGAATCATTTTCCCGATCTTAAATCACCTCGGGGATCCCATTGCCTTTGGTGGTCGAATTGTATTTGATGGTCAGCCCAAATATCTGAATTCTCCAGAAACACCTTTATTTTCTAAGAGTCGAACTCTTTATGGTCTTCACCATACAGCTAAGTACATTCGTTCTGAGGACCTCGCCGTTGTCGTTGAGGGGTATATGGACGCAGTTTCCCTCTATCAGGCCGGTGTAAAAAATGTGGTGGCTATTATGGGAACTGCCTTCACCTCAGATCACGGCAGATTATTGAAGCGAATGACTCCGCATGTGCTGGTCATGCTAGATGGGGATGCGGCAGGTCAGAACGCAGCTGAAAGAGCACTTCCCACACTTCTAGCGCAAGGACTCTATCCTCGAGGTCTTGTACTTCCTGGGGGCCAAGATCCTGATGATTTTGTTAAAACTCATGGTGTGAGTGATCTCAAATTAAATATAGAAAAAGCTCAGGATCTTTTTAAAATTGTGGCCACCACTTGGCTTGAAAATTATCGCGGGGAGTCTCAGCAAAAAGTTCAGATTGCCGACAGAGCCAAGCCTATTTTTGATCAAATCTCAGACTCAAGATTGAAAAAACTCTACACTCAAGAGTTGGCTCAGCTGATGCAAGTTTCGCCACAGTGGCTGTTTGAATCTATGGGAGGTTCTCAAAAATCTGTTCAAAGGCGACCCGTTGATCAATCTTTGAAAACTAATCGAGTTGAAAATGTGTCGAGTGAAGCAAGTCCTGTGCCGGCTGAATCAGTTGTCGCCTTTGAAATTTATCTAAAAGATGTAAACACTGTTGAGCAAACTGTGCTGTCACTCGCGATCAAATCTCGTGCCAACTTTAAAGTTTTCACCGAGAGTAATGTGACTCAATTTATAAACCATGCAGGTGTTAAATCAGTGCTAGATTTGGCAGCAAACCTCTCTGGACAAGATCCAGAGAAGTTTGATAGGTTGTTGAGTCTGCTTGTTGCAAAAGTTGATGTTCCCGAGATGTTGTTCTTCCAAGACCGCTCTCAAAAGTTGCGTTTATTTTCTGGTGCATCAACTCAAGCTCAAACAAATATTGATGAAGATGATTCAGCAATTGAACAAGTAGAGGCAGATAAGGAACTACAGATTTTAAAAGATGCTATTCGCCGAGCGAAGGAATTGGGACTCAAAGATCAGCTTAAGAAAATTGCCATTGAAATGAAAGAGCAACCCAAAGCCGATACTGTTCAGCGAATGATGCAACTTCAAACAGAGCTCAAGCAGTTAGCGATTGATAGTGTTAAGACAATTAAAGGGGAAGTATGAAGAATCCAAAAAACGGGGCTAAAGAACCAAAAAAAACCCTTACCATCCCAGAGCAAGAAGCCCTGATCAAAGATGAAATTCAGAAATTCATCAAGATAGCTAAGGAAAAGACATTCATCACGATCGAAGAAGTGAATGAAATGTTACCTCCAGAAATCATTGCGTCGAGTGTGCTAGATCAATTGATGCATGCCATGGAGGCCAACAGTGTTGTCATAAAAGACACGACTGAAACCAAATCTGAAGAATCTGAAAACTTTCTGGCCAGTGCTGAGTCTCAAGACGAAGAAGTTGATGAAGATGAATTGGCAGAAGCAGAAGATGTAAAAGGCAATGATCCAGTTCGCCTTTACTTGCGCAAAATGGGTTCTGTTTCTTTACTCACTCGAGAGGGTGAAGTTGAAATTGCACGCCGTATTGAAAAAGGAGAGCGTGAAATTGTAAGAGCGATTTTGATGTCTCCTCAAGGGACCTGGGAAATCATCAATCTTGGAAAACGTTTAGATGATGGAAGAATTAAAGTTAAGTCTATTTTTCGCGGACTTGAAGATGAAAATGTTCAGTACGATGAAAAAGAGTACATCGACAAAATTCATCAGTTGATCGGTATAGTAACCAAGTACCAGAACGACACTAAAAAATATTTTGAAGTCTTACGCAAAGAAGATATCAATCAAGCCACTCGAGAAAAAACAACAGCTGAGCTTCGTGAAATCAACGAATCCTTAATGGCTAATTTTGAAAGCATTAACTTCAATCGAAAAACTATCAATCGTGTGGTGATTAAATTCAAAAACTTAGTTCTCCGAATGGGAACATTGCGAAGTCGTATCAAAGAGGGTGTGACTCGCACTTTCTCAAAAGACATTCACGGCATGGTCGAAAGACTCAAAGTCATTGAGAGCAATGAAAAAGAAATGCTCAAAATGAACAAAGACACGGGTCTATCTTATAACAAATTTAGATTTTATGTTTACCAAGCCCAGGACGCTCAAAAGCGTTTAGACCGTTTAGCTGCTGAAACAGAAATGAATTTCAGATGGATTCAGGATACCTATACAGCCATCTGGAAGGGTGAGCGGGAAGCTGATGCAGCCAAGTCTGAGTTGGTCGAAGCCAACTTGAGACTAGTGGTCTCTATTGCCAAAAAATACACCAACCGAGGCTTGCAGTTCTTGGATTTAATTCAAGAAGGTAATATCGGTTTGATGAAGGCCGTTGATAAGTTTGAGTACCGACGAGGTTACAAATTTTCAACCTACGCCACTTGGTGGATTCGTCAGGCGATCACTCGCGCCATTGCCGACCAAGCACGAACAATCCGTATTCCCGTGCACATGATTGAAACTATCAATAAGTTGGCCCGCACCAACCGTTATCTTGTTCAAGAACTGGGACGAGAACCCAACCCTGAAGAGATCGCAGTCAAGATGGACATGCCTGTTGAAAAAGTCAGAAAAGTTCTCAAAATTGCCAAGGAGCCCATTTCTTTGGAAACGCCTGTGGGTGAAGAAGAAGATTCTCACTTGGGGGATTTCATTGAAGATAAGAAGGTCATCAACCCTTCCGAAGCTATCGTTAATTTGAATTTAGCTGAGCAAACAAGACGTGTTCTTTCAACTTTGACTCCTCGTGAAGAGAAAGTTCTGAGAATGCGATTTGGAATCGGTGAAGAGTCCGATCATACTTTGGAAGAAGTGGGTCAGGACTTTAACGTGACTCGTGAGCGTATTCGTCAAATTGAGGCAAAAGCTTTACGGAAGTTGCGTCACCCGAGCCGTTCGAATAAACTCAAGACATTCGTCGATTCATAATGTGACAGGTACGTAGATCGTAACGGTGCATCTAAATCGGTGCACCCACCAGTGGGGAGTTAGCTTAGTTGGTTAAAGCAGCCGGCTCATAACCGGCGGATCGGGGGTTCGAGTCCCTCACTCCCTACCATTTTTAGAAGGACTTGAACCTTCGACTTTTCAAAAATCGTAAAACAAAACTAAGTAGAGGAAATCAATATTAGGCAAAATAAGCCGAAATAAGGGGTGTTGTAGTCATTTTGTAATCTACGCTGTAAGAATTGGCGGGGCGATTACAAGGGCTCTTACAAACCTGTGTTGTTCACTCTCAAAATCGAGCAGCTTTCCATCCAGCCACACAGATCATAGAGCGAGGTTTATTAACCTCGAGCAAGGCTTTTGCAGCCTCAGGCCCCCTTTTGTCTGAAAACACCGCAAAATGTTAATTGCAGCTCAATTTTTGGTAATCGCTTGAGAGAAGGGCCGCGCGTTGAATATCATCTCTATGGATTTCATTTGAATTTGAAAGCTGCAGCCGTTTAATAAGGTCACTAATCAAAGTTGCAGCTATTTTTTGGTAGCTGAGGACTTCACACTTTTTTTCGGGTGATAAGGTTACCTTCTTTTTTTCTAACGATTGTATTTCTTTTTCTGCACTAAAGATGATTTCTTCTACATCTCGCCGTTCAGATTGACTCAAGTTATATTTCTCTACAGAATCCTTCACTACCTCATACACCGGTTTAGCTAGGAGCATGAAAAGTATTGCACTTTCAGCAACTAGCTTATGAATCTTCTCCTTATCAGGTTTGAGTCGTGAACCAATTCTGGTTTCTTGTAGAATCTTATAACCATTATTCACAATCCACTTGCTCAGGCGAATTGATAGAATAATAGAAAGCACGCCCTGAATAGTGCCAACACCACGACCAATCGTATCTGCGACGATTAAGCTCAAGACAAAAGCATCCCGTCTAGATTCCGAATTGGGGAAGCATTCTTGAAGGGCTTTATAAAAGCCACCAGAGTTAAGCCATGTTGACATTTCTGGCGAAAGTCCCCGATTTTTTGAGGTTATTTCGGTGAGCTTGCTACCATCAAAATTAAATATAACAGCCCCAAACTGATCATATGATACGAGCATTGAGGCACGGAATCGCATACCAATTTCGAGCCCAACCTCTGTTTGTCTGCAAACATTAAGTACGTTCTGGTACACGGCCCTATCAATTAGGAGAACACTAGGTTCTCCAGCAAACAGAAATGATGGTAATAATAAAAAAATAGCATTCAAAAGCATTAATTTACTTTAGAGGGTGTTAAATTTATTTCCTGAATTTTTCGCAAAACAGACTCTGTTTGTGCTTTGTGTTCAGTTTGAAGACCGAGGTAATCTGTAATTGATTCGGATTCGGTCATCGACATCAATTTGCTTCTCTGATCACGAGCGAAAGAATCAAGAAAAGTTGCACTCACGAAAATGCCGCCCAATGCCCCAACTGCTATAGCACCAGCTGACCCTCGCAGAGTAAGGCTTTTCTTAACGACATAAGATCTTTTATCCGCTGCATAAGCAAAAAATGAAATAGCACTTCCGCTCGCTGTGATAAGCGCATCTCGTGCAGCATTAGATAAAGTTGGTTTGTCTTTGAAAAAGCTTTCTGACTCTTTGATACGAGCCTCAAGTTCAGCAATTCTTAACATTTGACCTCTAGCTACTAAATAGGCAATTGATTTGTATTCCCTTTCACTCATTTGTTGCACTGTTGTTGAGGGCTGCCCATCATTTGATTGCGCAAGTGATGGAAGAGTCATAGATAATCCGGTCAATAAAAGAAGCATGTTTTTCATAAAGTCTCCTGCTATAACAGGAGCAATTGCAAGCCATGCCAATGTTTCATTCTGAAACAAAATTGAATCAGTAGTAACGTGCTGTTTATAGAGTGTTTAGGATACGATCAAAGGAGTGCTCAAAAATGTAACGTTATTTTAGAAAACTGTAGAGAACTTAGGGACATCGGCGGTAAATATTTAATGTGACTACTCATTTTCGTCTACAAACTCCAAAGTACACTCTTGCGGCTCTAAATCGAACTCAGGGTTGTCCCTCATACCACAGAAATTTTTCAGCAAAAAAATCATGAGTGCTCGGTCTCCAGACAGTGCCATTCGAAGTGCTTTTTGCCGAAGTTGAATTCTAGTCGCACCAAAATATTTTTCGCGAAAGTCCCAAAAAGTTGACCCCTCTTCTTTTTGGATAATTCTTGAAATAGTATCTTCTGAGCATTTAAAGAAGCCTGCGCATTCAGACATTGTGGGTCTGAACCTCATCAGTTCTTTCAGGGCATGAATTTTGATTTTTATTTGAGGTCGCACAATCTAGAGTCTATCTTTTAGGATCGCGCCAAGCAATTAACTGACGTTTCGCCACACATTAATCAGAATCCCACCATGGCCAGTCTTTTGGATCTGAATAACCAAGCTTGGACTTTAATTTTTTAGCTCTTAATCTATCCGTATGGTTTGCCGGAATACTGTTTTGTCGAAGATCACTTACAAGAGCTTGTACAAAGTCTGCAAAGA
>JBKDFX010000119.1:0-15747 GCA_046336825.1 Bdellovibrionales bacterium
CTGCCTTTCCTCAATGGAATCAAGGAAATTTTATCGCAATGATCTGTAGTTGATGAGCACTGTGAGTCTTTGCCAGTTTAAATCATGACCGCGACTGGCAGAAACAAATTTTTGAAGCTGATTAGTTTTCGAAACCAAAAACTCGAGTCTTTCAGAATCTTGGTCTCGGCTGACAATAAATCGAGCAGGGGAGTTCATCACCTCTCGCCATTGAGCTTTTGTAAATAGCACGCCATCCACGAGGATGTTTTGTCGTTTGCTCCACTCATTATAAGCGGGAGATTCATGAACAAGTTCAAAAACACTTTGCGAGGGTTGAATTTGCACGTTGCTAGGAGCAAGAGCGCGAAGACTATTTAAAACATTTTGTTGAATTTGATTGGGAATCGGAAGAGATTTTTCACACAGAATTCTGTTGCTCACTTGACGGCAAGTGTAGCCGTTATTTTTCAGGTTTTGTGCTTCCTGTGAAGAAGCCACTCGGCGAAAATCTTTTATAGAAATGATTTCCACTTGACCTGATTGCATCCAGGACCCTTGCAGATTGAGGGGTTGGGCATGGGCCAAGCTTGAAGCAAAAAAAGCGGTAAGAGTGAATAAAATTGATTTCATTTTTTCTCCTTGATGTCACAGTTTTTGACACTTCTAAAACATCTACAAGAGCAAGCCTGAAAAGTAAGCTAGATGCAAAATCTTTCCATTTGCATTGAGCTGTCGTGTTAAGAAAAAGTATGAAAATATTTAGTCTATTAATAGTATTGATGGTTTTAAATGCATGCACGCCTCCTTCAGCCACTCAAGACTTTGTTGATGCTGAGGGGCAAGATTCAATTACCTCAGGCAAAGCCGTGGCTAAAGACAATCCTCAGTTTAACTCGGTGGTCGGCATTCGTATGATTATACCGGGTGCTGATTTTTCAGGTATTTGCACCGGGACTTTGATTCAAGAAGATGTTGTTTTAACGGCAGCCCATTGTTTGAAGGACGAGGAAAAGGAATACTCAGAAATCTTTGTTATATTTAATACTGACGTCCGGGGAGTTCCTAAGCAATTTGCTCGTCGTGCTGTGAGGGGTATCATCCACCACTCCTTTGTGGACGGTCGAAACTCCAACAGTCATGATATTGCCCTGTTAAAATTCACAGGCGGTTTGCCTGCAGGTTATAAGCCCAGTCCCTTGATGAGACCCACGATGGAACTCAGGCGAAATGATAAAATCACTGTGGCGGGTTATGGAATCAACTCGGTCATTAAAAATAAGGGTTCAGGAATACTCAGGTTTGCTGAAGTCAGAATAGCTGATCCCGATACAACACAGACTGAATTTCGAGTCAGTCAATGGTTACGGGGAGTCTGCATGGGGGACTCCGGTGGCCCAGCTTTCAAAACCATCAATGGAGTTCAGTATGTGGTGGGAGTGACCAACAAGACCTTCGAGATTGGCCCCTTCCACTGCATTATTTCTTCCTACTTTGTCCGTGTGGATCGATTTTACGATTGGATCCAGCATGGACTCAGATCATTGAAAACGAATTAGAGCTTCCTGCAATTGAACTAGCTGAGTTTTGGATTTTTCTAAAAGCTCACGGTCAGCAAGAACAACTTCTTCTTCGGCATTCTTGACAAACTTTTCGTTGGACAATCGAGAGCTCAATCCTGCGATATCCTTGTTGAGTTTTTCAATGGTCTTTTGGATTCTTTTTATTTCTTCATTGAAATCTACTAAACCCTCTAAAGGAATGACCACTTTCACCAACATGTCCTTGTGCTGAACAGGGGCGACGGCACATTTAGCAAAGTTGCCTTCTGTACCCACATCCAAGTTTCCAATTCTGCCTAGGGCCATCAGAGTTGAACGATTAGCACCTAGAATTTTTTGAGTTTTATCGTCTTGGATCACCAACTTTACTTTGAGTTGCTCGGCTGGTGAAATTCGATTTTCTCCACGAATATTGCGAATGGCCGTGATCACTTCTTTTAAGATTTCAACTTCATCAGCCGCTTCGCTGGAGCCGCAATCCAACAGAGCTGAGTCTTTTAAAACTGTTGGATATTCATCGACAACACAGGCCTGACCACGAATGGGTAATTTCTGATAGATCTCTTCACTGATAAAAGGTGTGAAGGGATGTAATAATCTAACGATGCGATTCAGAACTTGCGCAAACACAAGCTGAGTCGCTTGACGTTCAGCTGAGGCTGGTCCCGTTAAGATGGGCTTTGAAAGTTCGATGTACCAATCACAGAATTGATGCCAAACAAAGTGATACAAGGCCTGAGCTGCATCACTGAATCGCTCTGCTTCAAGAGATTCCTCTACTTTTTTCTCAACATCTTTCAGGCAGGCCAGAATCCATTTATCATAAACATTCAAATCAGATTTCCGTGGTAAGGCTTTGACGCCTTCAGCGGGAACTTTGAAGTCCTGTAAATGCGACAATCCAAAGCGAGCCGCATTCCAGATCTTGTTCATGAAGTTTCTGTAGCCTTCAAGCCGTTGTTCTGAAAATTTAAAATCTTTGCCACTGTAAAGATGAGCGAGAAAGGAAAATCGAAGAGCATCAGCTCCATGCTTTTCAATCATCTCAACAGGATCGACGGAATTGCCCAGGGATTTGCTCATTTTTCGGCCCTGGCTGTCACGCACAAGACCATGAATGTAAACGGTTCGGAAAGGAATATCCCCCTTGAATTCCAAACCCATTAAAATCATTCGAGCCACCCAGAAGAAAATAATATCATGGCCTGTCACTAGATAAGATGTGGGATAAAAAGTTTTTTGAGTTTCAGTGTCGTTAGGCCAACCCATGGTTGAAAAGGGCCACAAGGCAGAGCTGAACCAAGTGTCGAGCACGTCTTCGTCTTGTTGTATTTTTTCAGAACCGCAGGATTCGCATCTTTGTGGCACTGTTTCAGCGACTGTGACATGGGAACAGCTTTGGCAATGGTAAGCTGGAATTTGATGGCCCCACCAAAGCTGACGAGAAATACACCAGTCTTCAATGATATTCATCCAGTGCAAATAAACTTTTGTCCAAGATTCGGGCTCAAAGCGAATGGTGCCTGATTCCACGACTCGTCTTGCGGGAATGGCCATTTTTTCCATTTTTAAGAACCACTGCTCGCTCAAAAAGGGTTCAACGACTGCACCTGTTCTTGAACAATGTCCTACGGAATGGATATGAGGCTCTTCTTTGATGAGAAGATTTTGATTTTTTAAGTCCTCAATGATTCTTTTGCGGGCTTCTTGAACTTTGAGGCCCTTGTAGGGACCTGCATTTTCATTAAGTAGACCATTTTTTTCGAGGATATTAATGAAATCTAGGTTGTGTGATTTTCCAATTTTATAATCGTTGAAGTCATGGGCAGGAGTAATTTTAACAACTCCCGAGCCAAACTCTTTATCCACATAAACATCAGCAATGACTTTGATAGGCCTGTTGATCAGAGGAAGTAAAACAGTTTTGCCAATTAATTTTTTGTAACGTTCGTCTTCAGGGTGAACACAAACAGCGGAGTCGCCAAGAAAAGTTTCAGGACGAGTGGTGGCCACTGTTAAAAAACCTGAGCCATCTTCCAGAGCATAATTAATATGAAAAAGTGTGCCTTTGATTTGTTGATGTTCAACTTCAAGATCTGAAATAGCAGATTCCAGGGGAGTGGACCAATTCACAAGACGTTTACCTCGGTAAATCCACCCTTTTTTATGAAGACTTACAAAAACTTTTTTAACGGATTGGGAAACTCCTTCATCTAGCGTGAAAGTAGCACGATCCCAGTCACAGGAATCTCCCAATTTTTTCATTTGAGAGTAAATGCGATTGCCGTATTGATTTTTCCAGTCCCAAACTTTTTCAACGAAAACATTTCGACCCAACTGATGACGAGTGAGGCCTTCTTTTTTTAACTCTTTTTCCACCACGCTTTGAGTGGCAATTCCGGCATGGTCAGTTCCAGGTAACCATAAAGTATTAAAACCACTCATGCGTTTCCAGCGAATCAAAAGATCTTGAATGGTATGGTCAAGAGCGTGACCTAAATGTAAAAAACCCGTCACATTGGGTGGAGGAAGTAAAATGCTAAAAGGTGGTTTTGTTGAAAGGTCTTGGGATTTAAAATAGCCTCCAGCTTCCCACCAGGCGTAGGTTCGAGCTTCAACTTCTTGCGGATTGTATCGGTCAGACAGAGTGTTGTTCATAGACAATTAAGCTATCACGAGGCTTCACTTAACTCTCTTATCAACGCAATGCATCCGCCATGAGTGAGCTCAGCCCACCTTCCACATAAAAAACATTGAGATAGCCAGATTGTTCCAGTTCTTGAACGAGGGCTGGAGAATGAGATCCGTCTTCACACAGCACAAGCAGGGCCTCGTGCTTGGGGTGTTGCCTTGTGTTTAAATTGGGTAACACTTCGGTCGTGGTCGTCATGACTTCAACTTGAGTGAGATGCTGTTGGTAAAGACTTTGAGAGTAAATTTTCACAGGTTTTTGAGTCAGATTGATCAACACAAAGGGGATACGATTTTTAATAAGATTATCAAATTGAAAAAAGCCAATGGAGTTTAAATTCACTTTGAACCTTTCGCTGTTGAAGGAAGAGATTTTCGGTGGGCCCAGATCAACCACCAGGCTCCTAGACCAAGCCCTGTGGCAAAATAAAAAGGAACGCCAGGACTCATTCCATAGAGCCATCCCCCTAAGCCAGGACCAACAATTCGTCCGAGAGATGAAAGAGATTGGGTGACACCCAAAGTGGCTCCTTGTTCTTTTTCATTGGAAAGAAGGCTGATGGTTCCGTTGAGTGAGGGATTAGCATGGCCAATTCCAAGAGCAATCAATGTCATGGACACAGCTAATAAAGTTAAACTCATGGCTGGGGCTATCACTGCCATTCCTAAACAAAACACAGGAATAAAGATTAAAAGAACTTTCAATTCTCCCCATCGAGGCAAGAGTTTGCGTACTAAAAATCCCTGGGTAAAAACCATGACGATTCCGATGAAAGCAAATCCAAAGCTGGTCTCTTTAAGTGTCCACTGAAAACGATCGACCATAAAGTAAACCAACGTTGACTCCATACAGGCCATGGAAAATGTCAGAAGAAAAAAAGCCACCATGGGCGCTCGTAGCGAAGGATTTTTAAACTTTTCAAAGATGACTAAAAATTTACTTTTATTTTCTGTTTGTCGATTTTCTTTTTTCAAGGTCTCTGGAAATTTAAAGTAAGCAAAAATAAAAGTGAGTAAAAATAAAAAGGAAACAGAAAGGCCTACAAACCCTGTTTTAAAATGGGGAGCTGTGGAAAGTGTTTCAGCAAGGACGGATAGACCTCCTCCGATGGCAGGACCGATGACAAAACCTAAACCAAAAGCAGCGCCGATGAGTGCCATTCCCTTGGATCTATTTTGTGAATCCGTGGCATCCGCCATGGCCGCATTGGCTGTTGATAAACTGGCACCAAAGAAACCAGTGAGCGCTCTCAAAACAAATAATGAAGCCAAATCCCGCACCCAGAAAAAAGCGGCGTAAGTAAATATCTCAAGCCCCAGGCAAGTTAATAAAACTCGCCTTCGGCCCAGCCGATCGCTGAGTCGTCCCCAAAATGGGGCAAATAAAAATTGCATCAGAGAATAAGTGGCCATCAGAAGCCCGGCTTCAGTCGAGCTGGCTCCCAGATCTCGACCCATGTGGGGGACAAGTGGAATCATAACGCCGAATCCAAGTAAGTAGAGAAAGACTGTCAGAAAAAGGGTGATCTGCACTGATCGCATTGCTATGATTTTACTATGAAATATATGAGCATCATTTGTTTTTTCATCCTCGTCTTATTACAAGTCAGTGTTCAAGCCAAGATCTATGGTCCAAAACGTTACGATTATCGCGGTTTGGTAGGTTATGTAAGCGGAGATCTTTATACAGCTAATGAAGGTTTCAATAATAACGGTGAGGCCGTCAAGCTCAACTCCAGTGGAAACTATATGCTGATCGACATCCCAGTGGGGCTTCGTTACGTTCTCAATAAGAACTGGGGTTTTGAGAGTGAAATAAAAGCTTCCTATGCAAAAAGTGATAGCAACACACCTTTAACGGGTGGTGAACGAACCAACTCTGCCATCCATGAAGCCCGTATTGCCACGGATTTTTATATCCCCCTAGAAAATTTTGATCTTATTCCCGAGCTGGAATTTGTTTTTCCCTTTAACGATATTAACACCAATTCAGACGACGTGTTGTTGAATGAAGGGGCCACATCTTTAACAGGAAAGCTTCATTTACAAACAGAATTTGGAGCGATGGATCTGTTTGGTTTTTTGGGTTACGAAGTTCGTGGTGATGGAAGATCTCATTTATTGCCTTGGTCCGCAGCCTTAGGAAGAGTGGCAGGTTCGTGGTTTTTTGGTGGAAGAGTTTTTGGTTTTCAAAGTTTAACCGAAGACAATGATACCAACCAAAGACTTTTAAGGCAGTCCTACATTGAAAGAGTCAATGGAGGAGCAGCCCGATTTTTCGGGGTCAATCCGAATTCCATATCAGCTGAGGCCCTTCTTTTTTGGCAGGTCAATCGTGCTTGGCAGATGCAACTTCGAGCGGGACTTGATCTTGCTGGGGAAAACTACTCCAAAGGAATTTTTTCTGGACTCAGCTTGGTGATGGACTTTGGAACCATGCCCAGATCAGCTCGTCGTAAAGGTCCACCCAAAGATGAACCGCTCAAGCGAGCCCGCAGTGCAGAAATAGCTGTTGAGCCTGACAGTGTTGACTTCAAAGAAGACACACAAGCGACCGGTGATGAGCAAGAATATTTTGACCCACCCCCAACAGCTCCTCGCTATCAACCCAACAAAAAAAATGATTCAGCCCCCAGTGAACAACAGCTCCAACAGCAAATGAATGATGCTGAAATGAAAATTGAGCTCAAGAAAAAGAAAAAGAGATGATTGAAACACTAGTAACTTGGGTCGGAGTTGTTATCCTACTCAGGTGGCACTCTTTCAAAGAAAGACATCGTCAAATCAATCGCAAATTGCATGCTCTTGTTCATCCACTCAATCACTATCTCACTTTACTGGATCATGAGTTGCAAAATGCCAATCACCATCCGGATCCCCTGCCATCTCAAGCAGTTCTGGATCATGTGACCGAATTCAGATCACTTCTCATTCGCCCAGATTCAAAAGATCTTAATTTTTGGGGTGAGCCCAAATGGGTTAAGCCACTCAACTCTGTTTTGCTCAGACTTGAAGAAAATTTAGAGTCTGCTCTTCAAGGGGAATGGGAAGAAAAAACTGAGATCATCCAATCTGACGTCAAAAACCTTCTTCTGGATTTACAAAATTATTCTCATCTGAAAAAACTGATAGAAAATCGGGTGGGTCTCGTTGAGCCTTGATTTCTATTGTGAACGACTTACTTCAGATTTTTGGGCCGAGCCCATCAATGCATGGACTAATTTAAGCTTTTTGGTGGCAGGTTTCTGGGGATTTTTTGCTTCTCGTGGAAAAACTTGGGGATATTCCCACACCCTCAGCTGTTTGGCCTTATTTGTGGGGATAGGAAGTTTTTTATTTCACACTTTTGCTAATTCTTGGACCCATCTATTAGATTTAATACCTATTTTTTTATTCACCTTGATTTTTGTGTTCTTTAGTTTTCGCCATAAACTCAATTTTAATTTGAAACAGGCTTCTCTGCTGACGATAGTTTTTGTAGCGTGCATGGTGCTCATTGAAATTTTTGTTCCAAAAGCATTTTTAAATGGATCTGCTCTTTACCTGCCACCATTGCTGACATTATTTTTCATTGGCCTAAAAGTAGACCGAAACTATTTGTTCATCGCGGTCGTCTTTGCAGTGAGTTTGGTCGCAAGGACCTCGGATCAACAGCTGTGTCAGCTGTTACCCATGGGGACACATTTCATTTGGCATTTGCTCAATGGTCTTTGTTTAGCACTGATGATTCGTGTGAGTTTAAATCTCCGCCTCTTCACGGTCCATTGAAGTCATGCCCTGCGGAACCATTCGATGATTCTGCTGGATTAATTCAAGATGAGACTGAATCAAGGCTTTGAGCTGTGTTTCAAACTGTATTCTTTGTTTTTTAAGATTCGTGATTTCCTCAAATTGACGTCCAATGGAATCGCGAGCATCTCGAGTGATAAATTCAGCTTTAGTTTTAGCTTCTTGGATGATCATTTTTGATTCCCGCTCAGCATCCATTCGAATTCGTTCTGCCATTTGGCCAGCTGTGGTGATCGTATCTTTAAGAAGTTTCTCTCGCTCTTTGTTTTCAAAGAGCTGTTTTTCCTTTTCTTTCACCTGAGCGCGAAGGGCATCCCTCTCTTCTGTCACTTCCTGCAACTGAGCGGCGACATGATAAAGAAAATCAGTCACCTCTTGCAGGTCATAACCTAACATTCTTTTGGTGAATAGCTTTTGTGAAATTTCATGAGGTAACAGATGCATGGATTCCTCCTTGAATCGCGATGATCCACTTTTAGTCTAGGGTGAGCCCTGGACTTCAATCAAGAGGATTTCGTCAACCGACTGAGTTCTCGATTGCGAAGATCCGCTTTTTCAAAGCTGACCCGAAGTGCCCTTTCGACTTCAAGCTCTCGTAATGATTCAAGTCCTGCAGCTGTCACACCCTTTTTCGAAGTCACTTTGTCTTGTAGCTCCTCTAGACCTTGGTCGGAGTAATTTTGCGCCATGAGTGCAGCTCCTAAAAAAACCTCCTGAGTCATTCGTCTGGCCATGGAGTTGTCAAAACCACGTTCTTCCAGCCATTCCTGCCAGTACATCATAAATTCATAAATAAATCCGGTGCCACTGGAGCAAGCAATCATAAAGGATTCAAACTGATCTTCAGTTTCCAAATGGTAGACAGATCCAAGGCAAGTAAACAAATCATCCATGAGATCACGTAAGAATTCATCTGATTCGTCATCAACGATGCATCCAATGGAACCTTTTTGAATGAGGGAGGGGGTGTTTGGCATCAAACGAACCAACCGGCACTCAGGCAATATCTTCTCTAAAGTTTCCAGCCTAAGTCCCGCAGCGAGACTCACGACTATTTGTTTGTCATTGAAAATACTGCGTAAAGGTTCAATGGTAGCTCGCAAGTCTTGGGGTTTTGTAGCAATAATGACCACATCACAATTTTCTACGATCTCTTCATTGTTGAGAGCCACTTGAATATTATAAAGCTCTCGCAATTTTTGCGGCTTGTGACTAGAACGTGAGCTCACAAATATTTTTGCTGGGCTGACTTTGCCTGATTGGACCATGCCCTTGATCATCGCATGAGCCATATTGCCGGCACCAATAAATCCAATCTTCAAACGCGGCTGGAATGATACCATTTTACGTCCTTTCGCCGAAAAGAGCTGTGCCAATTCGGATGTGAGTGGAACCATGCTTAATTGCTAATTTCCAATCAGATGTTGTCCCCATGGATAAAAAGGGTAGCTTGAGTTCTTGAAGCAAAAGTTGGGCTTTTGCGAATGAGGGTTCAGGGTCATCAAGTGGTGGCATACACATCAATCCTTGAATTTCAATTCCCTGAAGCTTGCGAAGTTGTTCCCACTTTTCTAAAAAGTTACTTTCACTAAAACCTGACTTTGTGGCCTCATTAGCAAAATTAATTTGGCAGAGAATTTTTTGTTTGAAATTTGCACGTGCTGATTTTTCACTTAATTCGTGAGCAATTTTATATGAGTCCACAGAATGAATAAGATAAAATTTGCCTAACAATTTATTAATTTTATTCGATTGCAGCGGACCAATTAAGTGCCAACGTGCAGTTTGCAATTGTAAAAATTGAATTTTTTCAATGGCCTCTTGAACATAATTTTCACCAAAATCTCGATGACCAATATGATAAGCCTCTTGAATTTTTTCTTGGCTTTGAAGTTTTGAAACCGCAACGACACAAATATCTTTTGGGTTTCGATTGTATTGCTGACAAACAGAATTGAAGTCCTGCATAAAAATTTGAAAAAGCTCAGTCACACTTTTCATGGATTTATTTTCCATTGATGATCAGTGAAAATTTTCTGGACCCTTTCAATGGGCAGCCCCACGACATTGGTCCAGGATCCATTCACATTTTTTACAAATTGAGAAGCGGCTCCTTGGATTCCGTAGCCTCCTGCTTTATCAAGACCCTCTAGGGTTGCTGCGTATTCTATAATCTCTTGATCGTTCAGATCTTTAAAAATTATTTCAGTTGTCTCTAGATGAGACACATTTTCACCGGTGAAAGAG
Source organism: Bdellovibrionales bacterium (assembly GCA_046336825.1). Taxonomy (GTDB): domain Bacteria; phylum Bdellovibrionota; class Bdellovibrionia; order Bdellovibrionales; family Bdellovibrionaceae. The sequence goes on from JBKDFX010000119.1 coordinate 10,269, forward strand.
TTCATTAAATAAACAGCTGTTTTAACAAAATGACTGCTTCCCGATAAAAGCTTAAGAAAAGCAACTATTTGAGTTTCATTTTCCGGTTTTCCGAGGGGACTACCGTTGTAGATCACTTCAGTGTCAGCAGCCAAAACTATGAAAGGGTCCAGGTGAACACTTTTAAACTGATCAAAAACTATACGAGCCTTACGTCTAGCTAAGTCTAAAAGTTGCTCATCAATTGTCATGTTTTTCTCAAGTTTTTCCGATACTTGACTAGGGTGCACTAGGCAGGAAAAGCCGGCTTCTTTGAGAAGTTGGCGACGTCTTGGTGAGGCGGAAGCGAGCACCAGTTGGTACATACCAACACTTGAACACAAAGAGGGTGAAATGGGAAGCGCCGAATGGATTCTAATTTTGGGCCTGATCTTCGCAGGGATAGCGGTCTATCTTTTTCTTAACGCCATTTTATCAAGTAATGCTGACGCTGAACAGCTCAGTTGGGCTAACAGTTCCCAACCTAAAAAATCAAAAAGTGGAATCATCAATTTTTCACGACCCCTCGTGCATCAGTTCACACTTCAGCATGCGTTACGTATCAAGAGTCAAAATTATCGAAAACGAGTGGCCTATCGGATTAAAACGGGCGGTCTTGGTCGAGAACTGAATGTGGATGAGTTCATTGGTTTGCAAATTTTGTGGGCTGTTTTTTTTCCTGCGTTTTGTTTGATTATGAATTTTGCTTTAGAAATGGGCTTTCCCAATTTCATTTTCTTTATGCTCATCCCTGTTGGTTTTTATATGCCCATCATGCATGCTTCTGCGATGAAAAAAAATCGTGAGCTCTCTGTTCGAGCTGATATGCCCTTTTACATCGATCTACTGGCCCTGTCCGTAGAGGCCAATTTGGATTTTTTCCAAGCGATTCAAAAGATTGTGGACAAAGCAGAAGGCTCTAACAGTGTTTTAGCAGAAGAATTGGGAATAGTTCTCAAAGACATTCAAATTGGTTCTTCAAAAGATCAAGCCTTAAAAGAATTTGCAGAGCGATTGGACATGCCTGAAATCACCAGTTTTGTGGCTGTTCTGATTGATGCTGGTCGATCGGGTGCACCCATTGGAAAAGTATTGAAAGATCAAAGCAATCAAATGCGCATGGAGAGATTTACACGTGCAGAAAAATTAGGAGCTCGGGCCTCACAAGCCATGCTTATCCCAATGATGTTATTCATTGTTCCTGCAGTTTTCATCATGGTTTTGGGACCGATGGTTCTCAGCTTTTATTATGGACGGAAATAAATGATGTTAAAAAGAAATGAACACATCCTTATTCAAAATGTAAATGTGGCTAAGAATTTTTGGCCTCGTTTCATGGGTCTTATGGGAAAAGCGAATTTGCCAGATTCGCAGGGTGTTCTATTTCCCAAATGCAATGCTATTCATACTTGTTTTATGAAGTTTTCAATTGATTGCATTTTTATGAATGAACAGGGCGAAGTAAAAAAAATCTATCGAAATTTAAGACCTTGGCGATTGGCAGGACCAGTTTGGGGAGCCACGCAAGTGCTTGAATTGAATGGTGGTGTGGCTGACAAACTCAAAATTCAAGAGGGGGAACATCTTATATGTGGTCATTAAGAGCCCTCAACGGAAGTTTGGCAGGACAGGTATTCAATCTTAAAAATGGAAAAAATGTTGTCGGGCGAGGATCCGATTGTGATGTTTTGATTGCCAGTAATGGCATTTCAAAAAAGCACTGCGAGATTCATGTTTACGCAGACAAAGTCATATTGGCTGATCTGAGATCCAGCAATGGAACATTTTTGAATGGTGTGAAAATTCAGAACTCTGTTGTCTGTATGGGCGATAAGATTCAAATACATGATATCATTTTTGATTTAACACCAGTTCAAGAAAAGCGTCCTGCTCAAGCTCCGGCCATTCGAAGAAATCCATTGCAAGCCAATGGCAATGCAGCACTCAAGGCTCAACAGTATGCAACTCATTTATCAGCCAGTCAGCCCCAGTTGCACTCCATCGATGGAAAAGCAGATCCACAAAAAACTCCTCAACATTTGCAACATAGAAATCCTGTTGAATCTTTAATGGCTAATACCCAAGAATTTATCGAAAGAGTGGCGTTACCAGGAGTGTATAAACTCGGGGAGTGGTTTGAGTTTCGTTTGGTTATTGCTCTGTTTGTTGTTTTATTTGTTTTTGCTGTAACAATATTGGCTATGATCCCGACTTTCAGAAGCGCAAAAGAAAGTGTGCAAGGTGAAAGTCTTAGGCGTGCACTATCAGTGGCTCGACATTTAGCTGAAATTAATCAAAAAGCTCTTCTAGAAGGTCAAGTCGGAAATATCAGCACACATTCAGCGGAGCTCGAAGAGGGCGTCAAAGATGTTTTTATTGTTCAAAAATCCGATGGAGCCATACTGGCGCCAGCCTCTAAGGCGGGCCGAATTGCAGATCAGTCTTTTGTACATAAAGCGAGAACTGAAGATCGGGCACTCTCTCAAGAAATCAGTTCTTCCTTGATTGGTGCCAGTGCACCCATCGGGCAATTTGATCCAGCTACAGGCTTACCTAGTGTAAAAGCCTACGCCATTGTCATTTATGATGTATCGGGAATGGCGCTTGATGAAAGTCGTGCATTAAGTTTATTCATGCAGATCCTGGTTTTGGCAGGTCTTATTGGTTCTATTTTGTTTTATCTATTAGTCAAATTTGTTGAAAAACCGATTAAGGAACTCAACGTCCATCTTGATGTGGCCATGCGTGAGCGAAAAGAGAACATTTCAATCCCCATTCTTTACCCCGAACTACAAGCTCTATTGGGTAATTTGAACTCTCTGCTGACTCGAAATTCACAGATCGAATCCAGTGGTGCAGAAAAAGTTTCTCAATCTGCAAATAAAGTTCAAGAGGCCCAAGCCTTAATGGATGTTTGCGTAGGTCCGGCCATGATCATTGGGGCTGATGAAAATGTTTGGGGTATGAATGAGCCCTTTCAGCGATTGGTGGGATTTAATTCTACCGGTGAATCTTATAAAAAAATTCCTGATTCGCCTTTGCAGCAAAATATTGAAGCTTTGATTCTTCAAGCTAAGGAAAATCCCTATTCAGTGCATACGTATTCCCTCGAATTTTCAGGGCGTATGTGTCAATTGCAGCTTTTAAGTCTCCATACGAATGCACATACTGATTATTACCTAGTGACAGTAAAGCCCCAAGGAGGTGATGGTTGAGCGCAGCTCCCGTCCTATCCTCGGCACTTAGGTTAAAATTGAAGGTGACATCAGGTCCGCACCTTAATGAGATCTATTCTCTTGAAAGCAAGACGACTAAGATTGGTCGCGCTGAAGACAACGATATTAAACTTGTGAATGATGGTCGAATCAGTCGACATCATGTGGAAATCTATTTAGTCCACAGCCAATTTAAGTTCAAAAATATTTCTCAAAAGAATTTCGTCACCATTGATGGTAAAGTCTTGGAAGAGGGAATTCTTCTGCCCGGTCAGCTCTTACAAGTAGGTGAAACAACTTTTGAAGTTTTCAGTGATGGCCCAGAACTTGTTTCCAATGAAGAAGTTATCAGTCCAACGACTTCAGACGATAAATCCATAGTCACTGTTCGAGTGCCACTGCAAGCCCCCGTCAAACCCGTTGTTGTCCGACCTGCACCATTAAAGCCTCAGAACTCTTCGCCTTCACCAACACCGCTTAGACCCATGCCCATGGGAAATCCAACTGCTCCCTTAAGACCATCACCACAACCGTTGGGGGCCACACAAATTTCACGTCCTTCACCATCCCGCTCCGCAGGTGGTGATAATAGACTCACTTTTTATATTATAATCTTAGCGGCCATTGGCTTTTTTGTCTTTTTAGCCCTTGGACCTACAAAACCAAAAGAAGCTAAAACCTTCAGGACCTCCCAACAAGTGGAGTATGATCTTTTGCAGTCGTCCGATGAAAAGAAAAAACTTCAAGAGCGTTTGGAAACCATGCAAACAACAGCGGCTAAACGTGCCCAAGAAAATTTGATCAAAGGATTTAGAGATTATCAGCAAGGAAACTTTTCACGTGCTCGAGATAATTTTCAAGTTGTACTCAATTTAGATCCGGAAAACGTCTTAGCTAAGAGGTACTTCCATCTTTCAAAAATCAAATTTGATGAATTGCTACAGTTTCATATCTTACAAGGGCTTCGCTATCGGGATAAGAAAAATTTTCGACTGTGTCGTTCTAGTTTTCAGTCCGCTCTTGTCATGATCCAGAACAATCAACAGCATCCTAAATATCGTGAAGTTAAAAACTTTTTTGATGAGTGCAATTTGGCTCTTGAGGGGCGGTTTTGATGGCGTCTCTCATTATCAAAAAAAATGGACAGCCTTATGCACAGCACGAAATCCAATTGGACCATGTCTACACAGCAGGTCGAAAACCTGATTTGGATATCCCATTAGAAGCTGAAAAAGCAGTTTCACGAGAGCATTTAAAGATTAAGCTGATTAACCAAACTTTGAATGTGGAGTGCATTTCTAAGCTAGGAAATCTACAAGTGGGAGGTATTCCCGTCTTAAGTGCCGATCTGAACCACGGAGACACATTTTCGGTTGGACCCTTTGATTTTCAATTTCAGACTCAAGCTGTCGAAGAAAAGCCCCTCATTCAAGAGACCAGCCAAGTTCGTCATGATGATAAAACATTTGTCGGCAAATCAAACTTGCAGGCTTTTGTACGTCTCGTTAATTCAGATGGTGATACTCTTCAGCAATTCAAGTTAGAGGGACGAGATCGTTGGACGGCAGGTCGAGACTCATCAGCAGAAATTCTCATTTCAGATCATCGAGTGAGCCGCAAGCAGTATGAAATTCGAAAGCTCGATCAGCATTATGAGATATTAGATTTGGGCAGTGTTAATGGCACTTACATCAATGAAAAATTACTCGAAAGTCAGCAGTCCGTTGCATTAAAAAGTGGGGATCTCATCCGAGTTTTAGATCATCAAATGATTTTTGAGATCCATGATCCGCATTTTTTTACCAAAGTGGAAAGAATCTCACCCTCTTTGTATGAACCAGCAGCACAGCCTGAGGATGTCTCTCCATTCGAAAATCAGCCCGAAGTGGCTTACTCAGAAGAGCCCCCAATTCTTTTAAATCCTGTCGGTGGTGCAAATCCTTATTACGATCCTATGGCCCAAGCTTCGATACCTGCTCCGCAAGCAGATCCTCAAGCGGCTCGTACAAAAAAAATTAGAATTTTGATCCTACTGGTCGCGACTGTGGGTGGTCTTTTGTATTTACTCGATGGGGGGCAGTCAACTTCCACTCAAGCACCTCCCAGCTCTGCGACTCCTGTTGGAAATGATCCCTTGGCCACAATGACACCGCAGCAAAAAAGTGAATACCGTCAATCTTTAGAGCTAGCAAAACGATATTTCATGGAAGGCAACTACAGTTTAGCACTTTCTGAAGTCGAAGAGC
>JBKDFX010000120.1:0-4714 GCA_046336825.1 Bdellovibrionales bacterium
TAATCCATTCGTGCTTAAAACAGAGTTAGATAAAAAATTAAAGTGGTTCTTCAGAATCGTCGATATACGTAAAAAACAATCTCTGGCTGCAGGTTAATGACCCACAGCTCCTGAGTATCATTTATCTATGGTTCAATACGCCTTTAGAAATGTTTGATTACGTCGCCCTTTTACCAGTGGCCATCCTGATTGCTATTTTAGCTAATTCCAGTGGTTTTTCGGGTGGAGTTTTATTTCAACCCGTTTTTTATTTTTTCCTACAGATCCCATTACCCATGTCCATTGCCACAGGAATCGCCACTGAAACTTTGGGAATGTCCAGTGGAGCTTGGCGGTATTTTAAAATGAAATTAATAGATTTCACAAAATACAAAGAACTTTTACCATGGATTTTTTTAGGTAATCTTTTAGGGATTTTTCTTTTTAAAAGTATCAGTGTGGATAATTTGAGATTATTTTTAGGTCTGATTTTAATTTTGATTGCCAGTTTTCAGCTCTATTTACTTCAGCAGAAAAAAAGTGAGCTTAACGTGGGCCCTTGGAAAAAACGATCCCCTTTTGTCGCTCTTTTTTCTGGTACGAGCTCAGCCCTCACGGGAACGGGGCAAGCGGAACTGATGCAACCACTTCTGATGTTGGTCAAAAAAATTGATGTCAGAAAAGCCAATGCCACGGCCATCGCTCTTGAGGCTTCAGGAAATATTCTTATTTCAATTTTTAATTTAAAAACAGGGAATATTAATTTTTCGATTCTTCTGTGGACGGGATTAGGGGTGATCATCGGAGGGCAAATTGGTGCATGGAAATCAGTTAAAGTCCCCAGCCAATGGTTACGCCTCGCTTTTTCAATTCTAGTTTTAGGAATTGGATTTTTTTACTTGTATCGTTCGTGGAACTCCCTCAGCCTATATTAGGGTTGAACTATGAAAAACACGGATTTTATTTCAATATCTTCTCAGGTTGATTTTAACAAAAGATGCGAAGGTATCGCTCATACTCTGGACACAGGATTTGCTCAGTACACCAGTGTGGATGAATTCGCAGATAATCTTAAAGAAGGCAAAGAGCCCCTTTTTATTTTTCTTTCCGCAGAGGATGTCAAAAAAGAAGCTGAAATTGCTGGGCGAGTTCAAGTGGCCAGGCAGTTGGCTCCTATGGCTTTCATATTGGTCATTATCAATTCTAAGTTGTCCCAAAGTGCGGCTCTATTTGTGAAAAAATCAGGGGCCAATGCTGTTCTGATGGAAAATGAAGTGATGCACACCTGTAAGCTTGAGTTCATTGCCTCTCAAAAAATCAAATCCTCTTATTTTCCGATCAAAGCAGATGAAATTCGAGAGCAAACCCAATTGAATTTTACTGTATTGCACGTCATGCCACTGAATCGAAAGTTTATCCCTATTTTCAATTCTGGGGATGAGGTGACAGGTGAGAAGGCCAAAAAATTAAAATCCATTAATGAAGTTTACATCCGCCGTGAAGACATTGAAGCCTACCGTGATTATTTGCAAAAATTTGATGATAAATCAGCAGCGGCTTTGGGGCGACGTTGTCGAGCTCAGTTTTTGACTCTTTACAGCTCCTTTGTGGATTTGGTTTTTATGATTTCTGATCAATCTGAAGCGGGATCATTTAAGTTAGGAAGTGAGCTTTACCAAAAGTGTTCCAGTTTGGCCTCTGAGCTTTTAACCACTTTATCTGCTACAGGGAATGCCTGGGCGATTATTAATAATTCAGCCATAGGCGAATCGTCTTCACTCCAAAGAGCTCCAGCTTGGGCGGCCTACGCAGGGCTTCTCAGTTTGCAAAGTGGCATTGGCCAGCCCGTGGATGTTATGACCGCGTGTTTACTTTGTGATTTAGGAATGTTGGAACTCAATCCCAAAGTGGGGGCTTTAACCCGCGAGCTCAGTTTAAATGAGAAGGCCTATGAAAAATGGCACCCCGAGGATCAGAACGAATACTTTTCCCATCCCATCAAGGGTCTTAATTTAGCGCTTTCCCGAAAGTTGCCAATCCCAGATCTGGTGAAATCCATCATTCTTTCTAGCCACGAAAGGGTGGATCAAAAGGGATTTCCTCATAAAATTTTACCTGAAAAAATACCATTGGAATCCATGATTCTGCAAATATCTGAAATCTTAGATAAAAAGTCACAAATTCAGATGGGGCGAGAGAACAAACCCATTGCATTGGTAAAACAGGAAATTTTCGAAGAGCACATGAAGGACAGCGGTCAGCTCAGCCGTTTGTTTCTTGAAAAGATCCGTGGATCTTTAATGGATATTTAGTTTTGCCTGTGATACAGAATTAAAAATGGGCTCACAAAAGATACGAAAATACTTCTTTTTAAGTCTAGGAACTGTGTCATTTGCCACGGGCCTTTTAGGGCTTTTTTTACCTCTGCTTCCCACCACTTGTTTTGTTCTTTTGTCGGCCTACTGTTTTTCAAAAAGTTCTGATCGGTTGTATCAAAAACTGATCAGTCATCCACGTTTTGGTTCCACCATTCTGGAATGGGAAAAGTTTCGAGTTATTAAAGTTCCCATCAAATGCTGGGCGTCCACCATGATTTCCCTCTCTGCTTTTATTCTCTGGTTCACCAGTGTTTCTTTGGTCATAAAAATTGGAGTTTCTGGCTTTTTATTAGGACTTGTTTTTTATATTTGGTCCAAACCCCATGCTAAACCGCAAGAAAATCTTCAGTCCTGTCCGATGAAAAGATCGCAAGTTTAATTTTGAAAAGTTTTTTGAAGTCCTTTTTATTGCTCGTTTTGATGCTGAGTCTTTTTAGGATTTCTGACATGGTGTTTTTCTATCCCCGTGAAATCTCAGGATGGCTTTTTAACACCCTTTGGATGGGATTCAGGTTTGATGCTCTTATTGCCAGTTTTATTCTTATTTTGAGTTTAGCCCTTCCCTGGGGCCGATTTGTTTTTGCTGGATTGTGGTGCTTTTTAAGTGCGCTGTATTTTATCAACTCCCTGGGGTGGGCCCATCGCGGAGAACATCTTTGGCGGCAGGACTTGCAAAATCCAGGGGCTCTTTGGAGTTCTGATTTTATGGGTCATAAGCTGATTTCATTTTTGCTAGCAGGAATTGTTATTAATTGCGGACTCAAAATATTTAATTTCTGTGTAGAAGAATTTAAAAAAACAAAAGTCGGTATTAAATCTATTATTTATTTAATTCTTTTCGTATTTGCTCGCGGATCCCTGGGAGAAGATCACCTCAGGCGCAATCACTGCGACGGCAGACCCACCAAAAGCATAAAATCCTTTTGTATGAATCCCGCCTATACTTTTATGAAGCTCCGAAATGGTGAGTTTCTCTAATCAGGTTATTTAAGGTCTTTCTTTAATTTGCTGCCAAAGATTTTCTTTTTCAGAATCTTTCAAATTTTCAAAGTTGAGCCCTCGTTTGTGAGCGAGTTCTAGCATTTTAAAATACCGTGTTTCAAATTTTCGATTGGCAGCTCGTAAACTTTGCTCAGGTTCTAAATCTAAGTGTCGGGCCAATTGAGCCACTGAGAAAAGTAAATCTCCCATCTCTTCAAAAGTGGCAGCCTGATTTTTTTCTGAGATGGCTTCTTCTAATTCCTGAAGCTCCTCTTTGACTTTGCTGACAACATCTTTGACCTCGCTCCAATCAAAACCCGCTTTTTCAGTTTTCACTCCTATTTTATAGGCTGTTTGTAGAGCGGGAAGGGTTGGTGCAATATGAAAACCTTCAGGTGAGGATTTTTTCTCTGCTTTTTTAATTTTCTCCCAATTGAGCCAAACTTCATGGGAGTCGGTGACCTTTTTATCTGCAAAAACATGGGGATGTCGGCGAACCATTTTTGTATTCAAGTTTTCCAATACTTCTTGCAAAGTGAAGGCCTGTCTTTCGCTGGCCAATTGTGCGTGCAGCACCACTTGGAAAAGCACATCTCCCAACTCGTCTTTAAGGGCCGAGTCTTCATTTTTTTCTATGGCTTCAATCAATTCGCAGGCTTCTTCAAGGCAATAGGGGGCTAAACTGAAATGGGATTGTTCCAAGTCCCAAGGACAACCCTCAGGTCCCCTCAGGGCCGCCACGATTTGTATTAATGATTCCCAAGTTTTTAAATTTTCGGGTGCATTTGGCATTCTTTAAATTGTTCTTGAGGGGGAAGGCTTGTCAACCGAAGTGAAGAAGTTCATGATTGAGACGAGGGTGACTCTATGCAGCTCATATTTGTTAGAAGAACCACAGTGGCAAAACCCCAACTGGATTTTTTAGAGCTATCGGTAAAACGGATTGTTTTGAAATTGTCACAGCGAGGTTTTAAAAAGAGTCTAAAAAATAAGACCCTCACTTTGGTTTTTTTAGACCTCAAAGAGGCTAAAAAATTGAATTTTCAATTTCGGGGTAAAAACTATGCCACGGATGTGTTGAGCTTTTCGTCCATGGATCCGAATTCTTTGGGAGAACTGCTTCTTTGTTGGCCAGTGCTTAAAAAGCAGGCGAAAGAGCATGGTTTAAGTCAAAAGTTAGAGCTCTCTTACATGGTTTTACATGGTATTTTGCATTTGCTGGGTTTCGATCATGAAGAAGATGAAACGCAGGCTCAGGAAATGTTTGAGTTGCAAGATGAGATATTTGCCGATATTTCAATAGGATATGTCAATCGCAGCCGATCTCCACTTCGTAAAAAGAAAAATCACAGAGCTTGAGCAATTGGCCTCTGAGA
>JBKDFX010000121.1:0-13975 GCA_046336825.1 Bdellovibrionales bacterium
GTCATAAAGATATTGGATATCACAAGCAGAGTGATGGATGACCAAACCATGTCTATTTCCTTCGACCGGCATGACTGTAAGCATGGTTACATAAAAGAGAGGCAATTCTGCGGTACTCACTTAGAAGATCGAGATGAATGGAGCTAGTGTTGATGGAGTCTTTGATTCCTCGATTGAGACGACCTATGTGATTTTCACGCAAAGTGATTTCTAATTTGGCGAGGTCTCTTTTAAGTTTGATGGCCTCTTCACATAGAACTTTATTTTGGTAGGCATTGATGGCCAGGCTGGCCGCTTTAGTGACTTGGGCATGCATGTTGCGAATGTCTTCCCAACCTTCAGGTGAAAATTCCAAATGCAGGGCGTTTTTTTTGATGGCGAGAGCTAAGATATTGATATCGATCGCATCAGCTGCACGTTCAAGATCTGAAATAAACATAATCATACTTAAAATATTTTGTTGAACGGCGACTGGTGATTTGTTGGCGTGATCCAATAAAAACATTTTAGTTTCACGGTAAAGAAAGTCCACTTTGTTGTCGCGATCTTTGATTGATTCCAACAGGAGCGGATCTGGATGACCAAAGAGTTTAATTGAATCCTGAATCATGGTGGCCACAATGTCAGCTGTTCGCATGATTTCTCGGTGGGCATAGGAAGTGGCCAAGGCCGAGCTTTGATAGTTGTTCAGCTTAAGAAAGTCGGCCCCAAATTCATCTTGGGGACCTTTGGGAAACATCTTTTGGATGATATTAGCTCCTCGACCGATGAAGGGGTAAAATAAGACAGCTGATATCAAATTAAAAATAAGATGGGCGTTGGCCGTGATCCTGGCTGGAGTGGCTTGGAATGTTTCGAGAAGGGAAATGAAATGAGTGGTGAAAGGATAAAAGATAACAACACTGATGGTTTTGTAAAAAAAGTGCGCCCAAGCCACTTGTTTACCGACGTAATTGGATCCCATGGCTGCAATAATGGCCGTGGAGGTGGTCCCAATATTGGCTCCATAAACCCATATCATGGCATCTTCGAGTCTGATGGCCTGGGCAGAAGCTAGCGACATGGCCAGGCCCACAGTGACTGCACTGGAGTGAACAAAGGCACAAAAAACCATGGAGATCATAAGAGAATAACCTGGATTTTCTCTGAGACCTTTGAAGCTTTCAGCGAGAAGTGGGTTTTCAGCAAAATGGGCCGCCGAGTCTCCCATCATTTTCATCCCTAAAAGAAGCATGGAAAAACCCATGAACGCCAGAGCTGTATTTTTGGCGGATGTTTTTTTAGTCTGAAAATAAACTAAAAAAGCGAGGGTAAAAATAGGAAGAGCTAACTCTGAAATGTTGAGTGAGATCAATTGCACGGTGATGGTGGTGCCAATGGCGGTGCCAATAATGACGCCCATCACTTGCTTTAAATTAATGACTCGAGCTGATCCCAGGCCCACAAGCATGGAAGTTACGGCCCCAGAGCTTTGTAAGAGGGTGGTGAGGGAAATTCCCACGACGACTGATAAAAAGTTATTATCGGAAATTTTAGTCATCAATTGGGTGATTCGGTTAGCGAGCAGCTTTTCAATGGACTGGCTGGCCAGTCCCATGCCGTAATGAAAAAATGCAATACCTGCGATGAGAACTATAAAAAATGAATTACCTGTGTCGATCATAAATTAAGCCTATGTTACAGTGTTTTTGATTTTAAGGCGAGGCTGAAAATCAGAAGTCCAACACTAATAAAAAACGGAATGGCAAATCCCCAATAGTTGGTTTTAATAAATATTAATCCGCAGATGAGTGACCCCAAAGTAAAAGATCCAATAATTCCTAATCGCATCAGACTGGCTCGAGTCTCCATTTTTCGCTGGTTCAAGGCTAGGCGTGGATTTAATATTTTCGAAAGACTCACTCCCAGGTCTGTGGTCAGGCCTGTTAAGTGAGTTGTGCGAACAACCGCTCCGTAGGCTGAAGTCACCGTGGCGTTTTGCAATCCGCAGGAAAAACAAAGCAAGGCCAGTAAAAAAAAGTCTTTATCCATGTCTGCTGTCATGCCAAATTTTCCAAACACATGGCTGGCCCCAAGTCCCAAGATGATAGCCGTGGACAATGTTAAAATTGAAAAAACAATTGGGTAGAGGGGCTCTTTGCCCTCTAAAGTGCGACTGTCTATCAAAAGCCCAGAAATCAGGCTGCCACCTAAGAAAAATAGAGGCACCAGTAAAAATTGAGCTGCGGTACTCCAATGGCCTCGGGCCATTTCAGCTCCAAAAAGTGTTGAAAACCCAGTGACATGACTCACAAACTTGTGACAGGCCATAAAGCCTCCCACATTAAGCGAACCCGCTTGAAAAGCGAGCAAGTTCCATAGGATAATTCTTCTGAGCGAGGGTTGGGATAAAGCCACTTTTTCTATTACATCACCAGGTCTGTCCCTCGGAGGAGTCCAGAATTCAAGTCGTTGCAGTGGCCCTAATTTTTAGAAATTCAATTCTCATTGCAGAACGAAGAGATCAAAGTCCCACAGCCCCAGCTTGGGAGTTTCCAGGGGGAAAGGTTGAGCCAGGCGAGACTTTACGTGAAGCCCTTCTACGAGAAGCCCGAGAGGAGTTGGGAATTGAGTTGCAGAAAGTGGAATCTTTTATGTCGCTCCCACAAAAAAAGTTGGATGGGACTTTTTGGAGTCTCACTCTTTTTTATTCTTATGTTCCAGACCAAAGGGTAGAGAATAAAGAGCATCGACAGGTGAGGTGGGTTGAAACACAAGACCTGAAACAAGTGGCTTTTATGCCGAGCAACCTGGGTTTTATAGACCCACTTCTTGTTTTATTTCAAAGTCTTAGGAAAAAACCAATCTGATATCGACAAGGGACAAGGCTTAATCATAAAATAAAACTATCAAGTGAAGCCAATCGACGTTTTCTTATTTCCACTCGTGAATATGTGTTTGTTCCCTGGAACAACAAAGCCTCTCAATATTTTCGAGCCTCGGTATTTACAAATGATTCGAGACTCCATTGCTCAGAATATTCCCATCGCTTTAGCTTTTATTGAATCCATCGAAAGCGTTAGACCTCACACTCCAGGAGAAAAGCTTTCCTATGTTCGTGAAGTGGCAGGTTATGGCTATGCTCGCATTATTCAAGAAAGACTGAATGGGACCATGCTTGTTTTTGTGCAATGTGAAGGGAAAGTTAAGTTAGGTCCATTGAAAAGTTCAAGTTCTCCGTATTTGATATTGGAAGCTGAAGTGATTGAAGAGGACCAATACATCGATAAAACCAGTGAAAAATCCATTTCTATCTTGAATCAGATTTTAGCTCGTTGGATCCACAATCACATTCCAGACCCTGAACAAAAAAAACTTTTTTTAAACAGTTTAGTGGGGCCCCAGGAAATCGTGGGGGCCTTTGCCACTTATTTGGTTCGAGATTACGATCTTCAGCAAATGATTTTAGAAATGAAAAGCCTGTCGCAAAAAATTCATACTCTTCAACGCTTAGTGGAAAGTAACGAAGTCATCACGTAATGAACCATTAAAATCCAAAGTCCCTGGGCCATTGTCAAATGAATCAATTTTAAAACAACAGGGCTGAGGCTTATGAGTGTGAGGAGTCCCACAACAAAAGTGAGAAAAAATCCAAGGGCCAATTTTTGACCATTGGGCTTGAGCCAAAAAAAATAACAAAAGTAAAGAGCAAGTCCACTGGCGATAAGAGGGTGTAAAATTCTGAGCCTTAATATCCAGGGGGAATCACTGGCAAAATCTTCAGCCAAACCCTGCAGGAGATGTTGGCTGGGAAATAGAGTGTTACTGAGGGCAGCCCAGGCTCCTGTTGCAGGAATAATCATAAAAATAAGTAAAAACCCTTTGTGCAGGAATAAACCTTTCCAATGAGGGCGAACATCTGATTTTTCAGCCACCAGAAGAGCTGTAATAACAGTGGATCCGACAAGAAGTAGACTGTTGATTTGGTGAAGACTCATCACCACCAGTCGATAGATGGTGGCGTTTTCTCCCACGAGTCCTTTAAGAACCAGTGCTGCACCCAAACCTGCTTCGATCACGGTTAAAATAAGGGTGGCTAGCCCTGCAAATCGCTGGGCTGAATGAGGAGGAAATTTTTTTCGGATAAGTAAGTAGAGTCCCACAACAAACAGTCCATACAAACCTGATGTGAGACGATGAAAATATTCAATCCAAACTTCAGAACTTGAGTCTTTAGGAAACAGAGCCCCATCACAGAGGGGCCAGCTTTGGCCGCAACCATCACCTGAATGGGATATTCGAACCCAGGCTCCCCATAGAATAACCAAAATCGTGTAAATGACCAGAGCCCAGCTCAGACGTTTCATGGGGCTGTCTTGCCATAGAGATATTTTTTTATCAAGGGACCTGCTTCAAAATGGGCCCCCAAAACAGATAGAAAAATGAATACACCTGCTGTTTTTCGGTCAAGAAATACGATCTCTCGAGGGGGCGTGCGTAGAGGGAATTCCTTAGCGATGCTAATACCGAGCTGCGTGATGCGTTTGGGAAGATCCGTTTTTTTCCAGTCGTAGGCGCCGGGGCCAAAAGGCTCCACGGTTTGGTAGCAAAAATCTTTAAAAATTTGAATAAGTTTAGGATCGTCGTCGGGTCGGATGAATCCGAGCTTAAAACTGGCTTCAACAAAAAGGGGTGATTTTTCGATGGCCCCTTGGATCATCTTTGAGTAATTGGCCATGAACTGGGGATCAAATTTTTTGGTGGCACCGAAATCAAATAAAACAATTTGGTCCTGACCGCGAGGGTCCATACGAAGTCGGTAGTTACCCAAGTGAGGATCAGTTTGAATCAGATGCCATTCGAATAGTTCTTTAAAATAAAGATCCAAGAAATTCGAAGCTAAGCGATTACGTCTATCTTGAGGCAGGCTTTGAACAATGGGATCATCTCCCTTTAAGCCTCTCTCAAAGCTTTGAACAATGATTTTTTTTGTGCAAAAGGCTTTAAAAATTTTAGGGATAACATAACGTGGATCCTCCCCTAGATGTTGACGGTAGGTCTCCATCAGCTCCACCTCCCGGTGGTAATCCATCTCTTGGGTGAGCATTTCCTTAAGTTCCTTCATGATGGGATCAAGGGAAAGGTCCTTAGGCAATATTTCAACTAAGCTCAAGAACTTTTTAAGAGCTTTGAGATCACTTTCAATGGCGGTTTCCACACCAGGGTATTGAATTTTTATAACAACGGTTTCATTGGTGGATTTGAGTCGAGCACGGTGAACTTGCCCCATGGAAGCACTGGCGAGTGCTTCAGTTTCAATTTCAAATTGATTGAGCTGCTCAGCCGTCCATTCATTTCGCAGTATTTTAAGCATTTCAGGCCAATGCAAAGAAGGAGACTCATTTTGTAAAGTCTTGAGGACGGCGTTGACTTCAGGAGGAAAAAAATACTCTCCGTAAACAGACAGCATTTGTCCGGCCTTCATCAAGCTGCCTTTGAGTTCGCCAATTTCTTGAGAAAACTGTGTGGCCTGTTTCAGAATAAAATTTTGAAAGCCTTTTTCTTTGTCGTCTTCACTTTTCATCAGGCCCGTTAGTTTTTGAGTGGCCAGGCCCGCAGTCATTTGAGTGGAAAGCTTGGCGAGACTCATGGTTCGAGCAAAAAGGCCTGTTTTTATTTTAGTTAATTTTTTTTTGGAATCTGAATTTCCTGAGCTGTGATTTGACATGTTACCTGTACTTCTTAATTGAAGATGATTAAACTTACCACATGTCTAATTCAAAGCACGTTCTTTTTTGGTTTCGTCGAGATTTGCGACTGCATGACAATGTGGGGCTGCAAGAAGCGCTCAAGTCTTCAGCTTCTGTTATCCCAATTTTTATTTTTGACTCACTTATTCTGTCAAAACTCAACTCTTCAATGGATCTAAGAGTTCAGTTTCTGCACGAGCAACTCCAATCCATGAAATCTGAATTGCAAGACAAGGGGAGTGACCTTTGGGTTTATCACGGAGAGCCCTTAAAAGTTTTAAAGGAAATTTACAAAGAATTTCATTTTCAAGCCGTTTATACAAATCACGATTATGAACCCTATCCCAGGCGCAGAGATCGTGAAGTCAAAGAGTGGTGTGACTCTGAAAGAGTCAACTTTCTGACATTTAAAGATCAAGTGATTTTTGAAAAGTCGGAAATATTAACGGATCAGAAAAAACCTTACACAGTGTACACTCCCTACAAAAAAAAGTGGTTGGCTCAGTTTTCCACTCTTCAAAAAAGAAAAACAATGGGAACTATTTTCGAACATTTTATTAAAGCTCCGAAAAAAAACAAATTGATGACCTTAGAGGATATTGGGTTTTCGCATCAGGAATTTACCTTCCCTAAGCCAAAAGTAGTCGAAAGCATTTTAAAAAATTACAGTGAGACTCGAAATTTTCCATATTTAGAAAAAGGCACTTCTCAACTGGGAGTTCACCTCAGGTTTGGCACATTGTCCGTTCGCGATTTGGCTGAAGTGGCTAATAACACATCTGATATTTGGCTCAGTGAATTGATTTGGCGTGAATTCTTTATGCAAATTCTTTGGCATTATCCTGATGTGGTAAAATCGAGTTTTCGTCCCGCCTATGACAAAGTGAAGTGGCGTAAATCAGATGAAGATTTTAAACTTTGGTGCACGGGTCAAACTGGTTATCCACTGGTGGATGCAGGCATGCGTGAGTTGAATAGCACAGGCTACATGCACAACCGTGTTCGCATGGTGGTGGCATCATTTTTAACCAAACATCTCCTGATCCATTGGTATCAGGGTGAAAGATATTTTGCTTCCAAACTTTTGGACTATGATCTTTCGGCCAACAATGGCAACTGGCAGTGGGCAGCTGGAACTGGTTGTGATGCAGCTCCTTATTTCCGAATTTTTAATCCTGTGTCACAAATCGAAAAATTTGATCCTGAATTTGAATACGTAAAAAAATGGGTTCCTGAGTTTGGTACAACCAAATATGCTAAACCCATGGTGGAGCATAAGTTTGCGCGAGAGCGTTGTTTATCAGCCTTCAAAGAGGCTCTTAAAGGAGAATCAGTATGAAAGTTCTCATTACGGGTGCCACGGGCCTTATCGGTCAACAGCTTGGCATTGAACTCGTGAGACAAGGGTACGATCTAGTTGTGGTGTCGAGAAATAAATCACGAGCCCAGTTGAATTTACCTTTCCCTGCTGAAGTGGTTGAAGGAGATCTTATGCAGGGTCCTTTGGAGCTTCCACAGGATATCACTGCTGTGATTCATTTACTTGGTGAAGGTGTGGCCGACCGCAGGTGGAGTGAGGAACAAAAGCTACAGATTTTGGATTCTCGAACTAAAAGTTCAAAAAACTTACTCCAATCTTTTAAGAAAATGCCGGCTCTGTGGGTGCAAGCTTCAGCCATCGGTTTTTATGGAGACCGAGCCGATGAATCCCTTGATGAATCTTCAGAGAAGGGTTCAGGTTTTTTAAGTGATGTCTGTTTGCAGTGGGAAAGTGCGGCAGAAGAAGCACTTAAAAAAGGAGCTCTTCGTGAAGTGCGAGCACGACTTGGAATTGTGTTGTCCTCACAAGGGGGAGCTTTGGCTAAAATGCTGACGCCATTTCAAGCTGGCGTTGGGGGTGCATTAGGAAATGGAAAACAGTGGATGAGCTGGATTCATATTCGAGATGCTGTCCGATTGTTTGTAGAATGTTTAAAAAATGAAAACTACAAAGGCGTTGTTAACTTTGTCAGTCCAGAGCCTTTGACCAATTATGATTTCTCTAAGAGCTTAACGCAGCGCCTCAATCGATTTATGGGTCCCCCAGTGCCCGAGCTCGCGCTCAAAGCCCTTTTTGGTGAAATGGCAGTGGTTCTTTTAGCCTCTCAAAAAGTAGTTCCGCAGCAGGCTTTAAAAAATGGTTTTCAATTTGAGTTTGATGAACTTCAAAAGGCTTTTACGTCCGTGCTTCCGGGAGGTCCCAAAGGCGAACAGTATTTGGAAACTTATCAGTATATTCCTTTTAAAAGAGAAAAGGTTTTTTCATTTTTCTCAAAAGCTGAAAATTTAGAAAAAATCACGCCTGACTTTTTGCATTTTCGGATCACCAGATCTTCAACTCCTCAAATTCAGAAGGGAACTGAAATTGACTATCGATTAAAAATTCATGGATTCCCAGCGGGCTGGAAGACTCTCATTGAAGAGTTTGAGTCACCTCGATTTTTTGTCGACACGGCACTTAAAAGTCCTTACCAAAAATGGCATCACACTCACATCTTTGAGGATCTAGGGCCAGGAACATTGGTCATTGATCGGGTTCTTTACAAGTTACCTGTGGGCTACCTAGGTTGGTTAGTCGGGGGTGCCTTGGTAAAAAAAGATGTGAATGACATATTTAATTTTAGAAGATCGGCTGTTCTAAAAGCCCTTCATATCGTTTGATTTAAATCAGGACTTGCGATTGATAAAAAAAATCGTAGTCTGAACTAATGGATTTGCCTGTTGTTGCTGAGATCAAAGGACGAGATCGACTGGAAGTGACCAGTTTGAATCCTTTCAAAATGAAAGTGATTGCCTGTCATTATGTTTTTGATTTTCTCGATCAGCAAAAAAAACTTTATGGAAACGATTTAAGTCAGTGGCCAATTCCAGAGGGTCACGATCACGCCAGTCTATTGATTAAAGAATTAATTTTAAAATTGAAGGGTCAGTGGATGCACGTTTATCAGCATGAAGAAGTCTGTCATTGCCGAAATGTCAGTTTGGAGTCCCTTGAACAGGCTATTTTTTTAGGAGCCCATTCTCCTGAAATGATCTCTAAATGGACTTCAGCCACTACGGCCTGTGGCACTTGCCGAAGTGATGTGGAAAAGATTTTACACTTTCGCCTAAAATAATTTTTCATTTATAAATTTTGAGTCTCAGATTTGCTTGCCTCTTAGATAAGTTGAGGTGAGTTATGATTAAGTTATCTAGAGCAATTGGGTTCTCGATGGTGTTGGGTTTGCTTATAAGTTTTGAATCTTTTGCAAATCCTGTCGACAAATTAGTTCAATTAAAATCTGAAGCTGGAAACCAAGGATTGACTTATTTGCCACAATTTTTAAACGAGCGGCTTCTAAATTGCCAATCCTTTGCTAATGATGAGTATAAAAATTGTTTATTTCAAGCCACTCAGCATGCGGAAGAAGTTCTTAAATGTCCCCATTCACAATCGCGCTTCGATGAGGGAATCGAGTATGACAATTGGCTATCCCGCGAGACTTTTTTAAAAAATAAGCCCATTGAAATACCAAGCCGACTTCAAGCTAATTTTAAAAAGATGATTAAAAGTGCTATTTCCTTCTCACAGTTTTCCATGCCCTTTAAGTTTTCTATCAGTGCTTACGAGAGCCCGCAAAAAAATGCCCATGCCGCTATTGATGGAAAAATATTTTTTAGTTCAGGACTTTGGAAGATGGACCCTATTCTTAACGATCTGGAACTCGCAGCCGTAGCGGCCCATGAAATGGCCCATGTGATCATGGGGCACGGTGCAAAGCTTAATTGTATGGCAGTTGAATGGACTCATTCTCATTTGAGTGTGCGTGAAGCCCAGGCCACTTTTATTGAAGATTTTCGAGGCTCTATCAGATTTGAAATGTGGAGCGAATTCTCTCCACAACTTGAGTACGAAGCGGATCAAGTCGCAATAAAAATTCTAAAAAAATCGGGATTTGATCCCATTTGGATGTCTCGAGCTCTTGAGAAATTAAGCCCCAAGGGTGGAGGTGGATTTACGAGTGGATCCCATCCCGACCACGAACATCGAATTAGGGTCGCTCGTGAAGCTTCAAATCGACTGTGAGTTGAGCCAACTTAAAAGATCTGTTTTGAGTTGTAAGAGACTTTGAAATTGAAGAGTGCTTCCAGCAGCAAAAAGGTGACCTCCGCCGCCCCACTTTTCCGCGAGTGAAAGGACTTCGTGACGACCTTTTGAACGTAAGCTCACTTTCATTTTATTTTCAGTTTCCTGGCGAAAAAGAGCTGCAATTTCCACATCTCGAACATTCATCATCATATCGACTACGTCTCTTGAAGCTTCGGGATCCACATTGTATTTTTGGAAGTCCAGGTAAGAAAGTGTAAGGAAGGCGACTTTTCCATTTTGGAAATATTCTATTTCGGATAGGGCTCGAGCTAAAAACCTGAGTTTTTCTGGTGATTGATTACCAAAAAGATGGCGATGAATTTCGGTGGGATCAAAGGAGTGGTTCATGAGCTCAGCGGCAATTTGATGTGACCTTGGGGATTTTCTTATAAATCGGAACAGCTGTGTATCGAAAACCAGGCTGGTGTAAAGGCACTGTGCTATTTTTGCGTCGAGTTCAATATTGAGCGATTTGATCAAATCGAAAGTCATCTCTCCAGTGGATGCGGCCAAAGTGTTAATGAAGGAACTGTGACCTGGGTGGGGTCCTTTCTCCAAAACGGGGTGATGATCAATGAATAAAACAGGTCCTAGTTTTTGAGCCCAAGTTCCCAGAGGCTCAATTCTTCTTGAGTCATTGGTATCAAAAGCAATCAGTAAATCGCTGGGTGACAAACTTGTATGGGGTGAAAAAACCTGCACTTCATGAAATCCAGGTAAAAAAGAATACTTGGTAGGAATTTCATCGACGGTAATAACGCGAGCTTTGATATTTATTTTTTTTAAAGCATGGAAAAAAGCCAGCATGGCTCCCACACCATCGCCGTCACAGTCTCGGTGAGTGGTGAGGGTCACCAGGCGAGCTTTTTTGATAAATTCAATAAGTTGTTCCAAAAAAAGTCCTTAGCAGAAATAGAGAGTCTCTCAAGCTTAACATTCGTTCGGATTCAGGCAATTGATACTTTGCATTGTTGCTCGACGAAGGGAAAGTTGGTATTCAGGAAAACTTATTTTGAGGTGAAAAATGTCTTCTGATAAAATGCCGATGACTCTCCGTGGAAAAGCCCTTTTAGAAGCTGAGCTTAAGCGCCTCATCCACGAGGAAAGACCAGCTGTCATTCGTGCCATAGAAGAAGCGCGTAGTCATGGCGATATCAGTGAAAATGCCGAGTACGATGCTGCTAAAGATCGTCAGTCCCTGATTGAGGGACGTATTGGTGAAATCCAGGGTAAACTGTCCCAAGCTGAAGTCATTGATCCCACACAACTCAAATCAGAAACTGTGGTTTTTGGTGCCCATATCCATTTGTTAGATCTTGAAACAGAAGATAAAGCTTCCTACCAGATTGTGGGCCTCGATGAGGCAGATGTAAAAAAAGGTCTTATTTCAATTCTTTCACCTCTAGCACGTGCTGTTATCGGTAAAAAAAAGGGTGACACAGTTGTTGTACAAAGTCCCAAAGGGGATAGGGAATACGAAATTCTTTCTTTTGAATTTAAGTAATGAAAGTTTTTAAAAAGAAACCCATAGAAAAACTTGTCGCTGAGCAAAACGGAGGGCGGCAATTTTGGATGGGGATTTTTATCTCAGTTTTTTTGGGTTTTGTTCTCAGAGCCTATTTCAGTCCACAGAATATCCATAATTTTTTAGTTAAGGCCACAGCATCAGTGGGATCTGATGTTCAGATCAGTTGGTCCAATGCTCGCTTACAATTGCGTGAAGGGCTCTTGCTTCCCAGGTTAGCCCTTGAAATTGAAAACTTTCAATTGGTATCCATTGATCCATGCGCAGGTGAACCCATTCTGTTTTCAAAAAAAGTAGAAGTTCCCATTCAGATTTTCAATTGGATTTCCAATCAAAAACCCATTCAGTCACTTAACTTGATGGATAGTTTTTTAGAATTTAGAACAGCTCTTCAATGTCGACTAGATAAAATAAAAGAAGTTCCACAGCCTAATGCTTCAGTTCAAAAAGCTGTACGAATGAGAGCTAAAAATGAAGTTCAGAGTCGTCCTCCCTTGGTGCTAAGAGAATTCAATTTTGAAAAAATTAAAATTAGACACCCAAAACTGCCGAGTGATTGGACCATTAATCAATTTGGGATTGAGGTCATTGAAAATCAACCTTGGTATGTCACTCTACGAGCTCAGTTTCCCATACCTGAAACAGACAGCGTAGACTCCTTGGTGCAGATATATTCAACTTACAAAGAATTCCCTACACCTCGATTCGATATTGATATTAAAGGTCATTGGCGCGAAGGCCATTTTACAGCTAAAGGGAATTGGAATCTGGATCAAAAAACTTGGAAGCTTCAGTCACAATTTGACCATTTTCCACTTCAATTCCTAAAAATAATTTCTCTAAAAGCGAAAACTCCTTGGAATTGGCCCGATCATCCCATGTGGTTTACCTTCAGTTTGGACGCTGAAGATAAAGTGCAGGACCTTTCTCAAACACAGCTTTTACTGCGTGGAGTTCGTATTGAAGGTGATCTGGGCGAGCTTAAAGTTCCTGATCTACGAATCATTGGTCTTAAGCCTTTAAAAGTGGAACCCTTTGTTTTTCAAGCGGATCAAATCCAATTGGATAAAGTTTTCTCAAAGCAATTTACATCACAAGCTCCAGTTCAGTCCCTAGGAATTATGACAGGACAAGGTCAATGGATCGCTCAAAACGAGTTTCGATTCTCCGGGGAATTCAATGATATCAAATTAAAAGCTCCCACTTGGTTATCCAGCCAGCCGCTTTGGAAGGCTAAAGCTGAGTTCCTCAATGCAAATCTGAAAAAAGGAAATTGGGAGATCTCCACTCAAAGCCTAATGATAGAGGGTGCTCCCTTGGACGGCCGTTGGCTCGTGACAGGTGATCAAGATTTAAAAAGCGGAAAACTGAAGGCACAAATTAAGCTTGAAAAGTCGCCGCATAAGTTAATACCTGTATTAGATCTATTGGAAGTTCAAAACCTGGATTTAAATACTTTCGTTCAGTGGGATATAGGTAAAAAAATTAACTGGAGTTTGGACTATAAATTGAGCCGTGCATTTAACAATGAGGTCAATCTTGTTGAAAGCAAAGGTTCTATAAAATCAAAGAATTATGGATGGGATTTCAAAGGCCAATTTCAAAGTGGCTCCATAATTCGTCCAACTCAATTAATTCGGAATTGGAAATTTTCTGATGATACTTGGCCGCTGGATTTGGGTTTGTCTCAATTTTCAATAAATTCTAAAGAAGGATTACACAGTTGGAAGTGGGCAGGACCAAAGCTCAATTTTGAAGGTCAGCTTAAAGAGGACGAACAATTGGAGGGTACAATTAAAATTAAAAATCAAACCTTCCGCTACAGCAGAGTCCAAAAAGAAGAACCTATCACTCTTGTCCCAAACTAGGGTCCGTCATTTCTAAATTTTCAATTTGACCTGTGATTTCATTAACCTCTGCTTTTTGAATTATTTTTTTTGGTTTTAAGTTGGATATTTTTACGTTTTTTTTGAAGTTCTGTTCTTTACTTTTTAAAGCTGATTTGACGCTTGTGTTTGATTTTTTGATCACATTTTTTTGAGCAGGTTTTAAAACAACAGTGGGTTCACTGATGGCCTCAGAGTAGGGAGCCGTGGTTGGCTCAAAGTCTTCATTTGTTCCATCGGAGGTTTTTGAATTATCACTTAGACGATGAATTCGGTTTTCATAATCATTTTTAAGTTGAAGGGCACGAGCTTGGTACTCATTTTTAAGTTGTTCTATTTGTTCAGATTTTTTTTCTGATAAACAGATATCATAGGTTTTTAGGGCTACGGACTTTGCCTCTTGCAAACACTGATTCTCAATTTCTGAGCTGTTGGCATTCAAAGCTAAAAAAAATGGGAAAAGAAATATGATATATTTATTCGACATTGACGAATCATAAACGACACCATTTTTTATCGCGATTCGAATTCGAGAAGATGAAAAATGGGAAGACTTGTCTAAATGATAAACACTTGATTCGCTCATTCTCTTTTTCGTGGGTTATCCACATTCGCTATAAAGCCAGTTTAATGCGTATCTGGAGTTTAAGTAGCCGCACTTTTGCAT
>JBKDFX010000122.1:0-2469 GCA_046336825.1 Bdellovibrionales bacterium
ATTACTCACGGGAGCCAGATAAAACTGGCTCCCATTTTTTATCCTTTGAAAACGGCAATAAAAAGTCCTCAGGCTTTTCCAAGCCTGCCAGGGTGAGTCAGATTTCAGATTTTTTTAAGGACCAGGGTTCGAGTTTATTGACAATTGGTGATGCCGGAACGACTCGAACGTTCGACCTGCTGCTTAGAAGGCAGCTGCTCTATCCAGCTGAGCTACGGCACCATAACTGAACTTGACTCTAACTAACGCTCCATATAACCGTCAGTGATCTATGAAATCAACGGTTTTTTCAATTCTATTCAGTCTGTCAGTTTCAAATGCGGTCACATGGGATATTCATCATCCTTGCACCGGTAAAATCCATCGAAGTGGGCGAGGTATTGTTTCCAGTCCTTTTCCCTCAGTGGGGCACTTTACCATTTTAGAGCTTAAAAAAAATCGCATAGAGTTTGTAGGCAGCCAAGGTCATGTTCAATCCATCCTAGGAACTCCGACGGGGGAACTCGCCATCGAAGTTAAAGATTCTCGTAATATGTGGGCCTACGGATGGTGCTATGAAGTTAATGGTGTTGAGCCTGGAGTGATGCCCATGCAGTTTCCCATCAAGTCCCAAGGGGATCATATTCGCTGGTTTTACGCCTTCACAGAAATGAGAAATGGCCAATGGTTGACTATGTGTCGCCCCGCCTGGGAGCGACCCTTTAAAAAATACTGTGAAAAGCTTTAGGCTTTTTTGAATTTTCTTTGAAACCAGTTTTCCACATCATCCAGCACCGCAATGGCAGCCGGAAAAACGAAGGCTGTCAGCAGTGATCCTAGAAACAATCCATATCCAAGGCTAACAGCAATCGGCACAACAAACTTATCCAATCCACCAATGCCATGGGCTGTGGGTAGAAGTCCCATGACCGTGGTGGACGTGGTTAAGAATATAGGGCGCAAACGCACTCGAGCGGCTTCTAAGATACTGGCTTTTTTATCCAGGCCTTCTTTGCGCGATTGATTGACGAAATCCATCAAAATAATGGCGTTGTTCACAATAACACCAGCCAAGGCAATGATTCCCAGCATGGCCATAAAAGACAAAGGTTGCCCATTGATCATCAAAGCAAAGATGACTGCGGTGATACCCAATGGAATTGTCAAAACCACAATGAAGGGTTGGATTAAGTTTTGAAAAGTGAAGACCAGTATCAAAAAGATGGCCATGAAGGCCACAATAAAAGCCCTGACCAAGGATTGCATACTTTCTTGGGTGTCCTCGGCTTCTCCGCCGAAAGCCACTTGAACGTTGGGAAACTGAGCAACCATTTTGGGGATCAGGTTTTTTTGAATGAACTGATTGGCCTGATTGGAAGAGTTAACCTCTGTGTCGATGTCAGCTGTGACTTTAACTTCTCTTTCATTGTTGGAGTGATCAAAAGACACCACTCCTTTTGCCTCTTCAATTTTTGCCACTTGGGTCAGCGGAACTAAATTTCCAGAACGATTGGGAATCAGCAGCTGTGAAATAACTTGAGATGGCGTTTTATTGGCTTCTTCGAAAGAAACTCGAATATTCACTTCATCATCCAATCGCTGAATGCTGGTAGGAATAATTCCGTCCACAGCCGCTCGCACAGTGGTGCCAATACCCGCTACTGTTAAGCCAGCGGCGGCCACTTCGGCCCTTAGGGGCTTAACTAACAATTCAGGTTTTCCTTCGTTGTGAGTGTCTTCCACATCTTTGACACCAGATATTTTAGCTACCTCTGTTTTCAAAAACTCAACAGCAGGAAGAATATCTTCATAGTTATCACCACGAACTCCCAAACTGATGGCTCGGCCCACAGGTGGACCGGGTTGAACACGGGTGAATTTAACTTCCATGAATCCTTCAGGGGTTCCAATTTTTTCACGCAAATCATCAATAATGGTTTGAGCAACTCTTTCGCGTTCATTTTCAGGTGTTAAATAGACCACAAGTTGAAGGTACTCAGGGCCTCGTTTGGTATTGGGATCCCCATTTTGCTGCTGTTGCAGTCCGACGGTTGTGACATAATTTTTCAACTCTTCTTTAGGAAGTTGAGCCACAATTTTTTCAATTTTTTCTGATAACTTTGTGGACTCTTTCAAGGTCACACCAGGTTGGGCTTGTGCACGAATGAAAAAAATCTCAACACCTTCGGGAGGGAAAAGGACAAACTTCATGGCCACTTTAGCCATAATCATAGCAGACACTAATATAATAAAGGCACCGCCCAGAGTTTTATAGCGACGATCTAAAAGGTACTCCACCCAGCGTACATAGCCTGGGGTCACGGTGTTGTCCCAGTAGTTTAAAAATTTAAGTCGAACTTTAGTAAATCCTTTTGGAACACTGGGAACTTCAAAATCCTTGAGTCGAACATAACTGGCCACATGTTGAGGTAGAATTAAAATGGACTCAAAAAGGCTGATGATAAGAGCTACAATGACTCCCAGGGGTAT
>JBKDFX010000123.1:0-5958 GCA_046336825.1 Bdellovibrionales bacterium
GTCTAAACCAAGACCTCAAAAAAACAGGACTCGCAAAAGAGTAGGAGTTGTTAAAAAATACTTACAGTTCCTTGAATGGGAATCCAAAAATAAAGGCCGGGCTATCGCCCTGCTGCCGACGATGTCTCAAAATTTTTCAGCTTAATTTGATTACAACTTCGAAAGAAGTTCTAAGAATTGATCATGCCCAGGGAAGCTCGTGATTCTCCCTAATTTTTTTTCATTTTGATAAATGAAAAACACGGGTATTCCATGAACGCCAAAATCATGGGCCAAATCAAAATCAAGATACAAATTGGCATGGTACCACCTGATATCTAAACTCTTGTAGATCGCAATATTTTCTTGAATCACTTTTTTAGCGATTTCGCAGTTGGGGCAGTTGTGACCCCAAAAAAACAAAACTTTATTTCCTTTTTCAGAAATTACTTTTTCTTTGTTGTGGGAATTGATTTCTTCCATTTTTAGATCTGCAAAAATATTTAAATTTGCCAGAGGCCCTCTTTCATGTGTGATAATTAACAAAATTTATTATTAAATTTTAGGATTAAATTTACATCTGATTTACATCTGATTTACATCTGATTGTCACAAACTTAATTTTACTTAATTTCTTAAATAGCTTGACATAAATATGAGACTTAGACTTTTGAAATCGCTCTAGATCCTGAAAATTATTAAACTTTTTAAGTTAAGAATTAATCGCATAAACCGAAATAAGAGTTCATATCAAAACTGCTTATAGGACTTGGAAAAATAGATTTGATTTCGCGCAAGAATTTAGAAAACAATTCCATTTAGAGTTTGCGGATTACAACCCATCCACTAAAATGCTTAATTGAATTTTTGGAAAAAATTCAACAGATTTATCAGGAAAAAATTAAAAACTATATAAAAAGCTGTTGGCATTAGATACATCTTTTGAGATTCTTTATTCCAATGAAGATTTTTTGCAGACAGTCTCTGAAAGTCGAAAAAAATGCATTGAAGATCACTTGCGAGAATTGAGATAATGGATTCACCTTCAAAACCAAAATATGAAATTGGACAGAAAGTGAATCTCACCATCCAAAGAGAGTCCGACTTGGGCTTCGTTGCCCTGGTCAATGGTGTGGATGAAGGCTTGCTCTACCACAGTGAAGTTTTTGAACTGCTTGATAAAGGACAAAATCTACCCGGTTACGTAAAAAAAATTCGAGATGATGGCAAGCTGGACCTTATCCTTCAACCTTTAGGAAATTTTGGAACCCCTGAACTGGCCCAACAAATTTTAGAAATTCTAAAAGAAAATCATGGCTTTCTAGCCGTGACTGATAAAACTCCTCCGGAAAAGATCTATGAACTCTTCAGAGTCAGTAAAAAGAAATTTAAAATGGCTTTAGGTGGCCTGTATAAAAGCCGGCTGATTTCTATTCAAGAGGATGGAATCCACCTAACAAAAAAGAAGTCTTAGTCTTTTCACAAATATTTAATCAGCCAGCTTAAATTTGGATTAGTTTTTCAAAAACTGCTCACAGGCTGAAATGGAATTAAAAATCTCGGTCCCTACCTGAAGGTCAAGAGTTCTGACGTTTAAAGATACAGCCACATAGGGACTTCGACCATCATTGTCTCGCGAAGTGCAAAACTGAGCAGACCCTCTTCGTGGTTGCATGTTTTATACAAGCGTCTGACATTCTGACTTAGCCGAAGTGGTTGTTCTTTGAATTTTCGTAATTTGTGAACCATTCAAGGCTGCCAACTGGTAAGGGCTTCGACCATCATTATCTCGTGAAGCACAGAAAAAATAGCGCCCTGAAATTTCTCGGGCTGTAGCTAAAGTGCTTTGACATTCAGCAATTGAAGAAAAAGTTTCTCCTGTAAGCCTAACAACTTGAATCCCTTCACGAATGGCAAAAACATAGGGGGACCGATTATCATTGTCCCGTGATACGCAAGTGTATTCTTCAGCTACGGGTTGTTGACTGTCTCCGCCTCTGAGAACTCTTTCGATGGATTCCAAATGACGGGCAATCTGCTGTCTCTGCTGATCAGTTAAGTAGCGACCTTCGCGGCGAATTTCGAAAGCTAATTTTTCAACTTGCTCTTCGATATAAACAGGACGTTGTCCCATGGCAGAAAGTGAAAATAAGACAGGCAATAAACCCATTATAACTTTATTTAACATATAAACCCCTTTTTATGTAAAAGTTGAACCGCAACTTTCAACCTCCCCACTTACCAAAGAACTCCCACAAATCAAACTAACAAGTGTTCTGAGTAAATATTATGTTGCGCAATATTTTATTGAACCCCCAAGTCCC
Source organism: Bdellovibrionales bacterium (assembly GCA_046336825.1). GTDB lineage: Bacteria > Bdellovibrionota > Bdellovibrionia > Bdellovibrionales > Bdellovibrionaceae. Next base: position 2,304 of record JBKDFX010000123.1, read on the forward strand.
AACTGGACAGTGAAAAAAAATTAAAGAAAGATAAACTATGGAAAAATTAATTGCTTACAAAACATTTATCTCTCTCGTTTTTGGTCTTTTGCTTGGACTTTCCGCACCCCCGGCCTACAAATACCTCACCCGGGATGAGGCTAAAACCTTTGCCACTTTTAATGGCGGAAGCGTGCAAGGATCTGAAGTGATGAAAGAACTTGAGCCTTTTCTTGAATCCGAAGAAAGACAAATATATCGAATGAAAAAACGTAAAACCGAAGAGCTCATTCGTGCCAAATTGGGAGCCCTTCGCCCCCAGGACATTAAACCCGAAGAATTAGAAAAGGTTCAGCTGGCCGCAGGTGAATTTGAAGACTTTATTAAAAATAGATTCCGCAATGGCAGAAAGGCCAGCCCTGAAGAGCTCAAACAAATAGAAAGTAATTTAAAAATGCGAAAATTGCGAGTTGAGTTGGAACAAAAAAATCAATCAATTCTTGAAAATGCGAATATTCAATACACAATTCCTAACACTCCCGCTGATGAAATTCCTAACGCGGGAGCTTCGGAAAATCGCTAGGCAGTTTCAAAAGTTTTCTATACCCAGCGCTAAGCAATAAATAGCTCAAGACAAAACTCCTTTTTCTAGTGTAAGAAGCTTGAAAATGGAGATCCCTATGCACCACCTGATGAAACTCTTACTGGCACTCTTGCTTTTTACTTCCTCAATCAACGCTTCAAACCTCCCTTCACCTCAACAAAATGGACCCAGTGGTTATGATCTTCTAGAGTCCTCAAAGGATTATATTAAAAATCTCTACCGATGTCGCCGATCAGGCCTTGGCTGCACGATGCAAGACAAGCTGGCCTTGGCTGAGATTGAAGGAAAGGTTCTTAATTTCGAGGCCATGAATGCGGTTTTAGCTCAAGACTCGGAGCGAGGAAAATTTATTCCTCTCAATCTGAGCAACGAACGACTTCTGGCTCTTGCCGCTGCCACAAGTTTGGGAATTGTGGTGTTTTACAATGATCAACAAATCACAGACTCAGTTACTCGCAACCGCTCATCTGTTGGAAATACAGTTCAGGACATCGGTAATTTTTTAGGCGAGACCGCTCTGATCCCCATCGCGGCAGGTTCCTACTTTTTAGGTCTCTACTATAAGGATGACAAATTAATGCAGGCCGGGCTTTTCACAGTGGGGGCCAGCTTGGCCATGGGCCTTGTCACAGCAGGAGTCAAATTGGCCACCGGTCGAAAGAGACCCAATGAAGGAGAAGGTCCCTATAAATTTTGGGAATTTGGAAATAAGTCCTTCTATTCAGGTCATACGGCCCAAGCTTTTACCATCGCCACTGTCTTTGCCGAAATTTACAAAGAAGAATATCCTGTAGTTCCTTATGTGGCCTACGGTTTAGCCACTCTCACAGCTTACGCCCGAGTTTATGGTGAAGACCATTGGGCCAGTGATGTGCTCATCGGAGCGATCGCAGGCCATCTCATTACAAAATGGACCATGAATCATTATAAAAACTTTATCATTTACCCTTCGTTCAATCGCCAGAGAGGCGAATACTCAGTGGTTTTAAGATATGCTCCCCAAGCCTATGAAAAAAATGCTCCCATGGCCTGTCAGAAAATTGAAAGTCAAATGGCGCGAGTTTCAGCTTGTATTGACGAAGCTCTTAACAAAGCGCGTGGGCGGGCTGTTTTTGAAAACGATTACTATTACGGAACTCGCTACTCTTATTAATTTTTTACTGAGGTTAATTTTTACTGATGAGCTTCGTTTTACATAGAAGCTCTTCTTACATTGGAGATCTTAGCAGCTCCAAAGCTAATATTTTACCTCGCTCAACACCAGGTTGATCGAAGGCATTCAAATCTAAAGCCTCAGCCAGAGTGGCCACCACAAGTTCAAGGCTCATGAAAAAATGCCCTAGGGTCTCTGCACTCAAGTCGTCGTATTGAACTTGCATTGTGGGAGCACCCGTTTCAGCTAAGGCTTTTTGCGTGGCCAAACTTTGGGCCTTGATCAGCTCACCTAGAGATTTATTTTTTAAAACACCCAGTTCGTCAAAGGTGGAGGCTTTAACTGGCCAAGCCGCTTCCACGTCTGAGAATTTAAAAAACCAAAAAACTTTATCCTGCTGCCCTTCCATCATCTGTTGCAAAGTGGAATGCTGATCCACACTCCCCATGGCTAAAACAGGAGTGCTGGTCAGCGGAGCTGGCAGACCCTGACGAGTGGTTTTTTTACCAATAGATTCAGCCCAAAGTTGCTGAACCCATCTTCCTAAGGCGACGCCTGATGCACAATAAAACCAAAAAACACTGATATTTCGGTTCTCTTTGAAGCTTTTCAGTTGGACGGCCACTGCGTTTTCAATCCATTGAGGATTCTCCAGGGCGGCCAAGGCTCCCCTTTGGAGATCTTGAATTTTAACACCGGCAAGCGCTGCTGGTAGCAGACCCACCGCCGTGAGGACTGAAAATCTTCCCCCCACATCCAGAGGTATTTCTAAAAATTCAAATCCCTTTTTCTGTCCCCATCGGGTGAGTGGATTGTCTTTTTTTTCCGATATCACGGCTCCCATAGGACCTAATTTTTGGTTCAAAGATTGGTAGTGATTTTCGAGTGCATCGATGGTGGCCAAGGTTTCTATTGTGGATCCACTTTTAGATGAAAAAATCCAAACCACTCGCTCGGGCTGATTCAGACTTTTTAATTGATGCTGGAGATTCAAGCCGTCCACATTTTCAAGAAAGTGGATATTCTCTAGGTGTAAACACTGGGCTATCACCTGGGGCCCTAGGGAGCTGCCACCGATACCGATGACTGCAATTTTATCAAATTTTCCCTTCCAACGCTGAGCCACAGCCTCAACGGCCTCCCACAAACTTTGTCTGTGTGGCAGATCATGAAATCCAACATGTTGATATTTCAACACTTTTTTAAGTGCTTCGCGGGAAATAAGAAGACTTTGTTCTTCGGGACTTAAAGATAATTTAAAGCTTTTCATAAGGCTTGTTTTAAACCCTATTTATCGTTATGAAAAGAGATCTTTTTATAAAGGGGAACCCTATGAAATGTCACATCTTTGCAGTCCTTTTCGTGCTGATCAATTTTCACTGGAGTCGAGCTTCTACTCAAGCCATGTCACAGGCTCTCTCCCAGCAATACTCGATTTCCACCCAATTAATCTTAAATAATCTTCCCACCCAAAATGACACCTTTGGTGCTGTTGCGGCTTCACCCACGAAACAATACCAATTTCATTGGACTCGGGATGCGGCCCTTACTTGGCAAGCTCTTCTAAAAGTTTACAAAACTTCCAATCAAGCTCGTTTGCGATCTGATATTTTACGACGTTTCGAAGCCTGGGTGAAGTTTGAAAAACGCGCCGTTAAAAATGCCATTGCCGCTGGTCTTTCTCAAGGGGAGCCCAAGTTTTTACTCAACGCTCTTCCCTACACGGGCGAGTGGGGAAGACCTCAAAATGACGGTCCCGCATTGCGATCCCTGGTCATGACCGAATGGGCTTTTCAATTGATTCAAGACGGAAGAATCGAATTTGTTAAAAATGAAATGTACCGACCTGAACTCCCTGCTAACGCCATTATTAAATCAGATTTGGAGTTCACAGCTCGCACTTGGCAAGAGGCTTCATT